>DASYJS010000275.1:0-31158 GCA_035996225.1 Mycobacterium sp.
CGCCCGGACCGAAATGTCGCAGGGGCTATGTCGCCGGAAATCTGGCAAACAGCCAGATGAGTCGGTGGGCGTGGTTGGATCACAATGGACTTCATGAGCACCGCGACGGTGGTGGCGATAGTGGTAGTGCTGATGCTGCTCGGCCTCGGCATCGTGATCAATCAGCTGCTTCGGCTGCGGAAGTATTTGAACGACTCGCCTCCGGGGCATTTGCCTGGTGCGGATGGCGGGGAGCCCCCGCAGCGGGATCTGCCCGATTGATTTTCAGGGCTCTGCTCGACTGATAGCTTCGATCTCGTAATCGCACCTCATCGGGGAGGAGCCGCTCCGGCGGTAGCTGCCCCGCCCGCACCAGGCCCGGGGGCACAATGACACCGTCGACTCTGCTGGTAACCGACGATGGCCTGCCCCGCGGCGTGTCGGGTGCGGCCGACCCGCATTTCGCGAATGTCGTCAAGAAATTTGCGCAGCAGTTTCCGGGCCAGCGGTTCGGCGGAGGAGCGTTGAGCGTCTACCTCGACGGCGTGCCCGTCGTCGACGTTTGGACCGGGTTCTCGGACCGGGCCGGAACGCAGCCCTGGACCGCCGACACCGGTGCGATGGTGTTCTCCGCGACCAAAGGCATCGCGTCGGCGGTGATTCACCGGCTGGCCGATCGTGGCTTGTTGTCCTATGACGATCCGGTCGCGGAGTACTGGCCCGAGTTTGCGGCCAACGGCAAGGGGGACATCACGGTTCGCGATGTGCTTCGGCACCGGGCCGGGTTGTCGCATCTGCGCGGCGTCACCAAGACGGATTTGATGGATCACCTGGCCATGGAGGAGCGGCTTGCCGCCGCGCCCGTCGACCACCTGCGGGGCGTGCAGGCCTATCACGCGCTGACCTACGGCTGGCTGCTGTCCGGGCTGGCCCGGGCGGTAACGGGCAAAGGCATGCGAGAGCTGATTCGTCAGGAGGTCGCGCGTCCGCTCAACACCGACGGCCTGCATCTCGGCCGCCCGCCGGAGGGCTCGCCCACCACGCCCGCGCAGATCCTGATGCCGCAGAAAAGAATTGTGCCCACCCCGGTGCTGAACTTCATCGCTCCGAGGGTGGCCAACATGCGGTACTCGGGAGCGCTGGGCGCGATGTACTTCCCCGGGATCATGTCCCTGATGCAGGGGGACACTCCGTTCCTGGACGGCGAGATCCCCGCGGCCAATGGTGTGGTCACCGGTCGTGGCCTGGCCAAGATGTACGCCGTGTTGGCCAACGGCGGCCGCATCGACGGCAAGAAGTACCTGTCCGAGGAGTTGGCACGCGGGCTGGCCGGGCAGGCGCGAATCAAGTGGCCGGACGCAAACATGGTGGTGCCCATGCCTTTTCACCTTGGCTACCACGAATCGCCGGTGCCCGGTCTGTTGCACGGGTTCGGGCACGTGGGTCTGGGCGGGACGCTCGGCTGGGCCGACCCCGAGGTCGGTGGCTCGTTCGGATACGTACACAACCGGCTGTTGACGTCACGGGTGTTCGACATGGGGTCGTTCGCTGGGCTGGCCGGTCCGCTGCGCACCGCGATGGAGGCCGCCCGTCACCAGGGCCCGCTCGAGGTGCCCCAGCTGGGTGCGGCCTACCCCAAACCCGGCCGGCGACGGGTGGCCGCGCCGGCCAGGGCCGCGTCGGGGGACTAGATCTTCGCGAAGCCGCGGGGGAGCGTCAGCGGCAGGTCGGCGTAGGTGGCGATTCCGGGCGCCGCGCCGACCACGGCCGGGATCGCGTTGATGGCAGGCACCGCCGTCATGATGTGGCCCAGGTCCATGAATTCCTCGAGCGTCGTGGCCTCGAAGTACGGCGGGGGCAGGAAGCCGACCTTGGTCGTCACGGTCGGTTGCCCGTCGATCTGGATGACCCAGCCGTCCTGCTCGATCTTCCAGTCGGGTTCCAGGGTCTGCACCTTTTTCCACCGGACGTTGAGGTCGATGAGCGTCTTGCCGTTGACGATTCCCTGCCAGCTGATATACGTGCCCGCGACGTGTCCCGCGGGGATGGTCCAGGACGCCATTTCGAGGTCCGCCGTGGTTTGGGCGAACTCGGCCACGCACCGCACCTCGTCGAGTTCGACGCCGAGCGCGTCGCCCACCAGCCGGACGGCTTCCCCGAAGATCGCCGTCCCCTTGGCGGCCATCGCCTGCAGGTCCGGGTGGTCGATCGGCTGACCGAAGCCGACCGGCTTCTCGGTCTCCGGTGAGTCGTAGAACGTGGTGTCGGCGGCTTCGTTGACGGTGACCTTGTCGACGCGGTTGCACACCATCGCCGAGACGATGGCCAGCAGCTCGGCGAAGCCCGGGCTCACACCGGACCCGAAGATCGTGGAGCCGCCCTTCTCGCAAGCCTCGAGGATCCGGTCGCGGCCCTCGCCCAGGTTGTGCCCGGTGATGAACGATGCGGTGGTCACCACGTTGACACCCGCGGACAGGATGGCGACCAGTTCGTCGACGTTGATCCACATCGGGTTGTAGACCACGCAGTCCGGTTTCAGGGCGAGCAGCGCCTCGACGTCATTGGTGGCGGCCACCCCGAGCGGGGAGATGCCGACCAATTCGCCGGCGTCACGCCCGACCTTGTCTTTCGACCAGGCGTAACAGCCCACCAGTTCGAGCATGGGGTTGTCGGCGATCGACTTGAGCGAGCTTTTGCCCACGTTTCCGGTGTTCCACTGAACGACTCGATAGTTGTTTGGCACTCGCTCAGCATAGGGGTTCTTAGCCGGGCTTAATAGGCGGACTCGGAAGCCAAAATCTCGGCCAGAAACGCGTCTCCCGGCGGCCGGTCCAGCCGCGCGTGCACCCAGCGGCGGATCCGTTCCCTGGTCTCGCGGGTCTCGGTCGTGTCGGCGCCGACGATCACCACCGTCGCGGCCCAGTCGTGATCCCAGGCCGCCGATTCGGTCATCGGTCGCTGGTGGGCGTCGACCAGGGGCAGGAGCGCGCGGCCATCGCCATCCAGCTCACCGGCACCGCTGATCGCCCCGGACCGCAGTCGCACCCCCACGCCGGTGGCCGGGTCCGGCCCGACGATCGCCGCCCGCACCACGGCGCCGGCCGCCTCGACGGTCCAAGCGACGGTGTTCTCGCCCGCATCGAAGACGGCCGGGGGCACCCCGCTCCAGTTGATGGATGCGACCCCCCTGGCGATCGGCGACGCGCCCCGGGGGCCGGTGTCCGCGCCCGCGGCCAGTGCGTAGTCGTCACGGCGCCCGCTCGGCTGGGCCAACACAATGCTCGAATCATCAAGAGCCGCAAAAAGTTCCGACCACGCGGTGTCGTCCACGCCGATCTCGTCGGCCAGCCCGGCGCCCGCGCGCACCAGGTTCGCGATCCGTGCATCGTCGCTGCGGATATAAGTGAACAAGCCCGCGGCGTGCGGAGCCAGCAGCCCAGTCACATCCGAATCCAGCGTGTCATCGCTGAAGAAGCTCTGCGCGCCGACGGTCAGCAGCGCAACCTCGACGTCGAGCAGGGCGCGGTCCAGGCCGGCGATGCCGTCTCGCTGGCTGGCCGGCCACCATCGCCGCAGCCAATGGCCGACGGCCAGCCGGCGCAGCGGGTCGACCGATCCCGCAACGATGTCGACGCCGGCGAGCTCGATGCTGGTCGCGCCGTCCACGGCGTCCGCGGCAGCAGCCAGCGCGACGTGTCCGGCTTCACCGAAGACACGCCAAAGCCAGTCGGCGCGCGACAAATCGGTGAAGGTGATCTGGGCTCGCCCGTCGCCGGGTGGATCGTCGATCGTCCAGGACAGCACGGCGCCACTGACTTCCAGCACCGCGGCCAGCGGCGACTCGGCGCTGGTGGGCCCGACAGTCCAGAGGCCGGAATCGGCAACCAGTCTCATCCGGCCACCTGCAATTCCAGCATCGACTTGATCCGTTGCCGGTGATCGAGGCATACCGACCGCGCGACCCCCTCCAGCAGCGACCGCATCTCGTCGACGTCATCGCACGGCTCCTGCCAGACGTCGCGGCCGTGCAGGCGAGCCCAGAGGCGGCTCAGGTAGGGCGGGGCATATGCCGTCAGGTCATTGACCACTTGCCGTTGCCGCGGATGAATCGGACCGCCCTCAACGAGATAGCGCCGGGCGTGCAGCACATACGCCTCCTTGCGGAGCCGCGCCTGGATCTGCGCTGCCAGCGCGTAACGGCTCGTGACGGATCGGTCCAGTGGCGCCAGCTCGACCGCGACCTCGATACCGGCCACCAGCGTGGCTTGCTTGTCCTCGGACAGCAGCCCCCACGGCGCACAGGCCCGGTCGACTTCTTCTTCGCAGAGCAACGGGATATCGGGCAAGGCGTCGCGGTCCAGGGCGCGGCGCAGCGTCGCGCGGACCCGGTCCACCACGCTGCGGTCCAGTGGTCGATCGCTATCGGCGCCGCCCGTGATCCGCGGGGCACGTTGCGGCACAACCGAACTCAAACCCAGCTCGACGATCGACCAGGGCAGCGCGGCCGATTCCGGCCCTTCCAAGCGGGCCAGGGCACCCAGGTTGTACGGGGTGGCGTCGTTGATCATGGCCAACCAGACCCGCTGCCGTGCCGCCGCGGCGCGATGGCCCTGAGCGGGCCCGAGCACGGTGCCGAGTTCGGCCAGGAACGGACCTGTCACCGTCGCCGAGGCTGTTTCCGAGGCCCGCACGTCACGCCAGCTGCGTTCAAGCTGATCGCTCAGGGTGGCGACGACATCCTGACTGGCCACATATCGGTGCAAGACTTCGATCGCGGTGCGGTCACGGCCTTGGTGAATCTCGCGGAGCACGGTGGCTGCGGTCTGGTGATCGTCCGGCGCCGGTGGGCCTTTGCTCACCGCGAGCTCGAAGCACACGGGGAAGTAGAGCTCCTGGGCGTTTCCGGTGCGGATTCGCTGCCTGCGGCGCTCGAGTTTGAGAACCGCGAACCATGCTGCGGCGGAGCGCAATTCGGATGCACTGCCCACGATCAGATCGTGCATCGCCGCGGCGGTAGCGGAAGCGACCACCGGGGCCGAATACTGCGGGTTGGACCGCAAGCGCAGCACCAACGGATCGATGATGCGTTTGACGGTTCGGCTCAACGGCCCGCCGTCGTCGCTGCTGAGCACCTCGACTTCGGGCCCGAGCGCCCGCCACGCCGCATCGATCACCGACCGGCGTGGATGGCCTGCCGCCACGGGGGTGGCCAGCTGCGGGTCCGCGCTCATCAGCACAGGATAGGGGCATTCCAGAGATACCGGCAGCCAAAAAGTTGGGTTCGGTAGCCGACCGGTACCGCGAGCCTGGACGCATGAAGAAGCTGATCGCATTGCTGGGCCGTTTCGTGTTCTGGCGGCGTCCGGGCGCCAAGGGACGCACCGTCGGCGTCGGCACCGTGCGCAGGGTCGCCGGCCAACGGCAGGTTTTCATCGAAGTCGTGGCCGTGTCGGGCGAGACGTTCATCGGCAAATTGGCACGCTGTGCGGACGGTCCGGACGTGTCGATACTGCGGCCGGGGCTGGTCGTTCTGGTGGCGTTCGATCCCGCTGCCCGCGAGGAGCTTTCGCTGCCCGACGACGTGTTGGCCGTCCACGCGTCGTGGCTGGCCGCGGTCTGAGTGCTAGCGTGCGCCGTCGACCGCGAAGGTGATCAGCGCACCCCAATACAGCGGGCTGGCCGTGACGTCCCCATCGCGCCAACGCCGCATCTGCTCGCGCTGCCATTGATTCACGGCGCACCCTGCCTCGGCGGCTTCGTGGGCGTGATCGACCGCGACGACCGCGTCGGCCATCGGGTCGGCCCGGCCGCCGTCCGTAGCGGCGAATTGACGGTAGGCAGCCGTCGTGGGCAGCGACCACAGCGTGGCGGTCACCAACTGTGCGCCGCCCAGAATCATCGCGGCCACCAGGCCGGTCGCCTCGTCGAATCGATAGTCGCCGCCCGATCCGCAGGCCAGCAGGGCTACCCGGGGAGGCATCGGCAGCCGCAACGACATCAGGTCCGACGCGGTCAGTGGACGGTGGTCGCCGATGGTGTCGGCGTCGCCGTGGGTCGCCGCCGTACAAGCCAGATGCAGGGCCGCACTATCCGCCTGAGCGACCTGAGCGACCTGGGCTTCAGCAGAACTCGCGTGGCCGACGTAGAAGAGCCTGCTCGGGGTTTGCGCCAGCACCGTCGCCAGCCAGGTGCGGTTGGCATCCTGCCGGCGAAACAGTTCGACCGCCCCGTCGACACTCGGCAGCACCGGGCGCCGCCTCATCAGCTCCGCAAAGTGCTGCGCCAACTGCATTTCCGGTGACGGCCGCCCGAGCACCGACCCGAGCGCGGAGTCGGGGCGCTGTCCGGGCACGCGAGGGTCGAGGACCAGGACCGGCGGACCGTCGTGCCGGGTGTCCCATCCGGCCGGTGTGCGCGGTGCGTGCACGATGTTCGCCGGAACCGCCATCAGGACATCGACCAGCTCCATCAGCCGATGGCCGTCGGTGTGGTCGCTGATATTCGTGAGTTGCCAGGGGATTCGGGCGGCCACCCGACCGCTGGCCGTGATGGCGTCCTGGCGGGCGCGTACCAATTCCTCTTTGCTCGGCCCCGATTTCGGCACCGCCAGCAGCCCCCAGGGGACCCGGGCCAGACGGGCGCTGGGGGCCACGAACAGCGTTGCGCGCGGCGAGGCCACGCACTCCGATAACAGCTGCCAGCCGGCCGTGCCGATCAGCAGCACACCCAGGATGTAGGCGACCGTGAGCTCGGTGTCCGGGGCCGCGAAGGGGCCGGTGGCCAAGGCCCGCTCGATGGCGTCGCGCCGGCTCTCGTCGCCGTGCGGCTCGGGGATGGCGTCGGTCAGCTCTTCGGTGGCCGCCAGCAGGATTGGTTCCTCCACCAACCAGGTGACCGTCCGTGACGGCTGCCCGACGATCCGCAGACTGGCGTAGGTAACGATCCCGACGTCGGCATACCGCAGGACAAGAGTGAGCCGGTCCGCCTCGCTCATGGCCAAGTCGACCAAGCGGGTTCGGCGGCGGTGACGTCGCGGCCGTAGCGCTGCAGCGCCAGTGCCCGATAGTGACTCATGATCGCGGGGCTGTCGGGCTGCATCTGTAACGGCGGCAATGGGCCGAGCCGCATGAGCGAACGGCGGGCTCCGCCGGGCGGCCCGGCTGCGGCCAGCGCCGTGGCCGGTTCCGGGTCGGTGTCCACGAGCACCGTGGCGGTGCCCGTCGATGCCCACTCGCCGATTGCCGGCCGCTGCGAATCTGTGTCGAAAGTACCGCGGGCGCTGTGATATTCGACGAGCTCACTGATCAGCTCGGTGTTCTCCCACTCCCATGCCACGGCGAAGGCGCCGGCCAGAATCGGTGCCGAAATGCTGGTTGCCCAGCGCGATCTCGCGTCGGCGTCGGCGATCGAAAACCGCACCGAATCGACTGCCAGCGCGGCCGGCACCTTGAGTTCGGCGGCCTGTTCGAGTTTGGTCATCGCGCGCCAGTATTCGGGGGTGCCGACCTCGCCGTGCAGGATGCCGAGTCCCTCGGCCTGCCGCGCCTCGGTTTCCTGCAGCGTCTCGTCGGGATCGCCGGAGCTGTCGAAACCGAGGTCCGCCAAAGCATCCGCACGCCATACGGTGCCAAGGTGATTGTCGAGCTGGGCGTACTGCAGCCAACTGCTGCGCGGCGACGAGTCGAGTAGTTCGCGGGCCTGGGCGATCAGCTCGACCGCGTCGGCAAACCGGCTGCAGAAGATTGCTATCCAGCTGCGCTGCAACAAGATGCGATGCAAGTGCAGGGGCTTTCCCAACTCCCGCCAGTGCCGTTCGGCATGCGCCCAGCACTCGTCGGCAGCTTCCAGTGCGCCAGATGCCAGCCGGGTAAGCCCCATATACAGCCAGCACCGCGCGACGTCGTGGGCCCGCTCATATCGAGCGATGACGGGTTGGGCCTCGGAGACCAGCTGCTCGGTCGTGGTGTGGTCACCCACCGACCAGCAGGCCGCTGCGCGTTCCAATTGTGTTCTGGCGTGTGCTAATTCCCATTGGCGCGCCTGCGCCCTGGCTCCGGCGCGACGCAGCCAGGGTTCGGCTTCGGTCAGCCGCCCGGTCTCGACGCAGAATCTGCCGTAGGCCGTGGCCGCGGCCACCCGCAGTTGGTCGTCGAACTCGGTGTCGTCGAGGCTGTCGATGGCACCGAGCACCCGCTCCCACAACGAAACCGACCGCAGGTGCAGGTCGTCGTCGCACAGCGCGGTCGCGCACAGCACCTGCGCGTGGATGATCAGGCGGGCGTGCTCGTCGGCCAGCTCGGGAAACGCGTCGTCGGCCGCGCTCAACTCGGCCAGCCCCGTCTCGGCGCCTTCGTGATCGCCCTGCGCCGCGGACAGCCCGGTGTGCAGGAACTGGGCTCGCCGCGAATAGCGATGGATCATGCGCGCGACGTCGGTGTCCGACATCATCACCTGGCCAGCCGCTTCCGGCATGGAGCCGGCCGCAATCCCGGAGTAGACCGCCAGACAGTCGCGGATGCGCCGGATGCACTCGTGCACCCCGTCATTCGCGCCTCGAGCGAGGTAGATGTCGCCGAGCTGGGCGAAGACTTCCAGCATCAGGTCGTCGCGATCTTCCCGCTCGATCGCAGGCATCAGGGACAGCAAGAGGTCCCGGGCGCCGGTCTCGTCGGCGACCAGTGCCAGGCGGCGGGCCCGCTCTAATTCGCCGGAGATCGACACGGCTGCATCATAAGTCCGTTTGCCGTGGGTCGGCTCCGGACAGCCCGGTGCGGCGGACGTGTGAGTGAAGCACGTCCGCCGCCCGGAGTGAGACCGATTAACCGCACGTCACCTTGATACTGAAGTCCTTGGTGATCATTCCGGCCATCGGGTTCTTCAAGTCGGCGCCCTGCGCCTGACCGGTGATGGTGTAGGTCTTGCCGTCCACCACCACGTTGGCCGACCCGACGTTCGCACCCATGTTGCTGGCAACCGACAAGGCGTTGCCGTCGACCACAAGTGCCAACGACTGGACCTTCGGAGTCGCTTCATCGGTCATCACCACGGCCAGCGCCTGCTGCTGACCGCCGGTGGACCCGCTGCCGATGTCGATCTTGCCGCCCTGCTTGACACAGGTCACCGAGGATGGGTTGACGCCCGCCAAGTCGGTGCCGCCGACCTTGATCTGCGCACCGCTCCCGGAGGCGACGCTGGGGGCTGTGCTCGACGCCGGGCTGGCCGTGTGGCCGCCGCTCGAGCAGCCCACCACGGCCGTTGCCAGGCCAAGAGTTCCGATCGCTCCCACGAGAAGACGCTTCACTGGTGTTCCTTCCTTCATGCGCCGCCCCGTTGGCGTCGTCATGGGACCAAGTACAGAACGCCGGAGCTGCTACCGATCCCAATTTTTGGGTGCGACCGGTAGGCTGCGTCGACGTGGCCCGGTGAAGGGAGACATCTGATGGCCAGCGTGAATTGGCTGGAAAAGCCTGAGATACATGACTTTCCGGCAGCGGCCGAATACCTTGCTTTGATCGCGGACCCGTCCACCGTCAAAAAGCTGACCAAGCGATTGCGCTCGGGCAGTGTCGAACACAAGAAGGCCAAAGACATTCTCCGGGCGGCGCAGCTGAGTCTGCTGCCCGTCGACAACCCGCACGTCGCGACCGACCTGGCCAAGATCGAAAAGGGGCAACCGCTCTCGCCCATCCTGCTGGTGCGCGGTGACATCGTGACCGGTGTTGCGCTCCAGATCGCCGACGGCTACCACCGCGTCTGCGCGAGCTATCACACCGACGAGAACACCGACATCCCGGTGATCCTGGCGAGAGTGACCCACCGGCAGTAGCGCCGTCGGCGGGTGCTTGAGTGTCATTGTGATTGAGATCCAGGCCTTGAAAACAGGGACAGCTTCGGTGCGGGTGTTGACCCTTTCGTCGGGGCGCGTCAATGCCCTCGATGTGGAAGTGCTGGAAGAACTGGCCGGCTCCGTTCGTGAGCTGCAGGACTCGGCCAACGGTCCGCTGGTTATCACCGGCGCCGGCCGGGTGTTCAGCGCCGGGGTCGACCTCAACCGCGTGGTGGACGGCGGTAGCGACTACACCGACCGGCTGATTCCGGCGCTGTCTAACGCCTTCGACGCGTTGTTCTGCTTTCCCTGGCCGACGGTGGCCGCGATCAACGGTGCCGCCATCGCGGGCGGGTGCGTGCTGGCGTGTGCCTGCGATCGCCGCCTGATCGGTCCCGAAGCGGGGATCGGGGCAGCCGAGGTCCGCGTGGGCGTCTCGTTCCCGGTCGTCGCGCTGGAAGTGATGCGTTATGCCTGCGGGGATCGCGCCGAGGAAGTCCTGCTGGGCGGACGCACCTACAAAGGGGCCGACGCCATCACCCGCGGGCTTGCCCACCGCGTCGTCGCCGACGATCTGGTTGAGGCGGCGGTCGCGGAGGCCTCCGATCTAGGCGGCATCCCGGTCGAGGCGTATCGCGATACGAAAGCCCAACTGCGGGCTCCGGCCGTGGCGCGGATCCGCCAGGGTGGCGCTATTGATGCCGAAGTGCGCCAGCTGTGGGGTGCCGACGAGACGCAGCAACGCATCGCCGCCTACGTCAAGAGCCTTCGACGCCGGGACTGATCACTCCTCGAGCGCGACGCCGCCGCGGGTGCGCCGGCGCATGCGGTGCGAGCCCTTGCCCGTCGGACGGCGGTTACGCAATCCGCTCTGGGGTTCGTCGGTGTCGTCGGCGTCCCCGCTGGACTCGGCGTCCGTCGGCTCTTCGGTTGAGGGCTCTGCCTCTTCCCCGGCGCTTTCGGCGGTGACCTCGACGGGCTCTTCCGCCTGTTCATCGGCTTCTTCGGTTTCTTCGGCCGTGCTGGTCTCGGCCTCATCGGTTTCCGCGTCGTCCGCGGCTTCCTCAGCGTCGGCCTCGTCGCCCTTCTTGCGGCCCAGACGACCCCGTTTGGGCTTCTTCGCCTTGATCGGTTTCGGCGGAGGCGGCGGCAATTCGGCGACAAACGACAGGTAGAACGCGAAAAATCCCAGTACGCCAATCGCGGCGGCGGCGCCGTAGATCCCGAACAAATACTGTCCGGCGGTATCCAGGCTGAGCCAGATCTCGCTGATCGCGGTGCCGACGATCAGCACGCCGGCCAGTACATGGGCCACGATCGACCAAAACCTGATCGACAGGGCCATCTGCGGGGTGCCAAGCTCCGGCTTGCGAGTCCGCTGCAGGGTAAACACCACCGGCAGCGCGGCCAGGGCGATCAACGCCCCCGCCGCGATCCGACCCGCCATCCCCAGTCCTCGCGGCGTGTCGCCCAACAGCTCGGACCAGCGGGGCAGCACACAGAGGAAATAGAGGACGCCGGCACCGATCGAAAACAACAAGTGCCAAGGTATGGCGACCTTGCGCCCCATACGCCTCCTCATGGTGGTGAGCCCACGCCAGCCTAAACGCCGAGTGCACCCGATTTGCGGAGGATGCGGGATTTGAACCCGCGAGGGCGTTAACCCAACCCGCGTTCCAGGCGAGCGCCATAGGCCACTAGGCGAATCCTCCGTGGCCATGGTAGCCGCTGGGTCAACGTGGAATGTCCCGCGGCCGTCGTCGGCTGATGCGAGCCAGGTATTACACTCGCGGTGGACCCCGCGCGGCGTCTATCCTGTGAACTCCCCCAGGGCCGGAAGGCAGCAAGGGTCAATGGGCTCTGTCGGGTGCGCGGGGTCCCCTACGTCGGGGCCGTGCAACCAGTGCGTACGCCGCTGGCCGGCCCATCACCCTCAGGCGTTCGACAGCGAAAGGGCCCTCCAAAAAAACATGGTGGCGTTCGATTCCCTCAGCCCCGAAGAGCTCACCCCACTGCACGCACGCAACCAGCAAAATTACGCGGAACTGCAGGGCAAGAAGCTGCACTTGGATCTGACCCGCGGCAAACCGGCCCCGGAGCAGCTCGACCTGTCCAACCAGCTGCTGAGCCTGCCCGGTGACGACTTCCGCGACGCCGAGGGCACTGACACCCGCAACTACGGCGGCCTGCACGGCCTGCCCGGGCTGCGGACCATCTTCGGCGAGCTGCTCGGCATCCCGGTGCCCAACCTGATCGCCGGCAACAACTCCAGCCTGGAGCTGATGCATGATCTTGTCGCCTTCTCGATGCTGTACGGCGGCGTGGACTCCCAACGGCCCTGGAAGGACGAGCCCAGCGTCAAGTTCCTGTGCCCCGCTCCCGGGTATGACCGGCACTTCGCCATCACCGAGACCATGGGCATCGAGATGATCCTGATCCCGATGCACGACGACGGCCCGGACGTCGACCTGATCGAGGAACTGGTCGCCGTCGACCCCGCGATCAAGGGGATGTGGACGGTGCCGGTGTTCGGCAACCCCACCGGGGTCACGTATTCCTGGGAGACCGTTCGCCGGCTGGTTCAGATGCGGACCGCTGCGTCCGACTTCCGGCTGTTCTGGGACAACGCCTACGCGGTGCACACCCTGACCCACGACTTCCTGCGCCAGGTCGACATACTCGGGCTGGCCGCCACGGCCGGCAACCCGAACCGGCCTTACGTCTTCGCGTCCACCTCGAAGATCACCTTCGCCGGCGCCGGTGTCAGTTTCCTGGGCGGATCGCTGGGCAACATCGCCTGGTATCTGCAATACGCGGGCAAGAAGTCGATCGGCCCGGACAAGGTCAACCAGCTGCGGCACCTGCGCTTCTTCGGCGACGCCGACGGGGTCCGCCTGCAGATGCAGCGCCACCAGCAGATCCTGGCGCCGAAATTCGCCCTGACGCTTGAAATCCTCGAGCAGCGGCTGGGCGACTCCAAGATCGCGTCCTGGACCGAACCCAAGGGCGGCTACTTCATCAGCCTCGACGTGTCGCCGGGCACGGCGCGCCGCACCGTCGCGCTGGCCAAGGATGCCGGTATCGCGGTCACCGAAGCGGGTGCGACGTTCCCGTACCGCAAGGATCCGGAGGACAAGAACATCCGGATCGCGCCCACCTTCCCGTCGCTGCCGGACCTGCGCGACGCGGTCGACGGCCTGGCGACCTGCGCGCTGCTGGCGGCGTCGGAGGCCCGGCTGGGCGTACCGGCTCCGAGTGTGAACTGAGGGCGTTGACCGTGCTTTGGGGGCGCCGAGTGTGCACCGAGGGCGGGAAATCCGGCAAAACCCCGACCTATCCGCACACTCGAAGCCGCTGATGCACACTCGACGCTGGCCGGGCCCTCGTCACCCGGCGCCGGTAGCGTGCTGACCGTGGCTCTCTACCGCAAGTACCGACCGGCAACCTTCGCCGAGGTGGTGGGGCAGGAGCACGTCACCGAGCCGCTGTCCATTGCCCTGGAAGCCGGCCGGATCAACCACGCGTACCTGTTCTCCGGGCCGCGCGGCTGTGGAAAGACCTCGTCCGCGCGCATCCTGGCCCGGTCACTGAACTGCGAGCAGGGACCGACGGCCACCCCATGCGGGGTGTGTGACTCGTGCCAGGGGCTGGCGCCCAACGCGCCCGGCACCATCGACGTGGTGGAGCTCGACGCCGCCAGCCACGGTGGCGTGGACGACACCCGCGAGCTGCGCGACCGGGCGTTCTACGCGCCGGCGCAGTCGCGCTACCGGGTGTTCATCGTCGACGAAGCGCACATGGTGACCACGGCGGGGTTCAACGCACTCCTCAAGATCGTCGAGGAACCACCCGAGCACCTCATCTTCATCTTCGCCACCACCGAACCGGAGAAGGTGCTGCCGACGATCCGATCGCGCACCCATCACTACCCGTTCCGGTTGTTGCCGCCCAAGACCATGCGGGCGCTGATCGCGCGGATCTGCGAACAAGAACGTGTCGTCGTCGACGATGCGGTGTACCCGCTGGTGATCCGCGCCGGCGGTGGTTCGCCCCGCGACACTTTGTCGGTGCTGGATCAGTTGGTGGCCGGCTCCGAGGAGGGTCCCGACGGCCCGCGCGTGACCTACCCGCGGGCGCTGGGCCTGCTGGGTGCCACCGACGTCGCGCTGATCGACGATGCCGTCGACGCGTTGGCCGCCGGGGATGCCGCGGCGATGTTCGGCGCGGTTGAATCGGTGATCGACGCCGGCCACGACCCACGGCGCTTCGCTACCGACATGCTGGAGCGATTCCGCGATCTCCTTGTGCTGCAGGCGGTTCCGGATGCAGTAAGCCGCGGCGTGGTGGATGCACCAGAGGACGTGCTGGACCGCATGCGCGACCAAGCGGCCCGGATTGGCGCGGCGACGCTGACCCGGTACGCCGAGGTGGTGCAGGCCGGGTTGGGGGAGATGCGCGGAGCGACGGCGCCACGGCTGCTGCTCGAGGTGGTCTGTGCACGCCTGCTGCTGCCCTCGGCTAGCGACGCCGAATCGGCTCTGCTGCAGCGCATCGAGCGCATCGAGACCCGGCTGACGATGTCCATCCCCGCCGCCGAGGCCGCGCCGGTAGCCGCAACGCCGGTAGCCGCAACGCCGGTGGCCGCAACGCCGGTGGCCGCAAGGCCGCGCCCGGCAACCCGGCCGCCGCCACCGGCCGAGCCACCGGCCGAATCCGTCAGACCCCGTCGGCAGGCCGCGGTGCCCGAGCCGGTGAGCGAACCTCCGCCCGAACCTGCGCCGCCGCCTCCGCCGGTGCCCGCACCCGAGCCGTCCCCCGAACCCGCTTCTGCCCCAGGCGAACTCAATGCGGCCGCGGTGCGCACCATGTGGCCGACGGTGCGCGACAAGGTGCGCCAGCGCAGCCGCACCACCGAGGTGATGCTGGCCGGTGCCACCGTTCGCGCGGTCGACGGCAACACGTTGGTCCTCACCCACGCGTCGGCGCCCCTGGCCAAGCGGCTGTCCGAACAGCGCAACGCCGACGTCATCGCCGAGGCGCTCAAGGACGCGCTGGGAGTCAACTGGCGGGTGCGGTGTGAGGTAGGCGGGCCAGCGCCCGCGGCGGAGGAACCGCCCGCTCGAGGGGGAGCGGCCCCGTCGCCTGCCGAGGAAGACCCCTCCGTAAACGCCTCTGCTGCTGCGGAATCCGCTCAGCGCGACGAAGAGGAACACATGCTTGCCGAGGCGGGCCGCAGCGATCCGTCGGCGCCGCGCCGCGACCCCGAAGAGGCCGCACTCGAACTGTTGCAGAACGAGCTAGGCGCACGCCGGATCGACGGCGGCTAAGCCTGCCACCAGGGCCGCAGCGGCAGGCTGTCGGCGCCCCGCGGCCCAACATTGGCGGCCAGAACGTGATGGAGCTGAAGGTTGTTCTGCTCGAACGCAACTCGTGAAGCCGCCATGTACAGACCCCACACCTTGGCGACCGGCAGCGAGACCTCGGCGACCGCGGCGTCCCAGTGCTCGACGAGGTTGTGGCACCAGTCGCGCAACGTCATCGCGTAGTGATGGCGGAAGTTCTCCGCATGCAGCACTTCGAAACCGCACTCCTGGACCTCGGTGAGGATGCGTCCCGAGCCGGTCAGCTCGCCGTCCGGGAAGACGTAACGGTCGGTGAAACCGCCCGCAAACGAGGTCTGCTTGTTGTCGTGGCGGGTGATGCAGTGATTGAGCAGCAGACCGCCGGTGCGCAACTTCGACTTGAGCAACTCGAAGTAGGCCGGGTAATTCTTGACTCCGATGTGCTCGGTCAGCCCGATCGACGAGATGGCGTCGAAGTCCGCCTCGGGCATATCGCGGTAGTCGCAATGGCGCACCTCGGCAAGCGTGGCGAGCCCTTCGTCCTCGATCGCTGCGTGCGCCCACTTCGCCTGCTCGGCCGACAGTGTGGCGCCGATCGCCCGGATGCCGTGGCGGGCGGCATAACGCACCATGCCACCCCAGCCGCATCCCACGTCGAGCAGCCGGTCACCCGGTTGTAGCCGCAGCTTCTCGAAAATCAGCCGGTACTTGTTCTCCTGCGCCTCGTCCAGCGTCGCGTCGGCATGCGGATAGATCGCGCAGGTGTAGGTCATCGACGGTCCGAGCACCCACTGGTAGAACGTGTTGGAAACGTCGTAGTGGTGGCGGATCGCCTCGGCGTCACGAGTCCTGCTGTGCCGCAAGCCATCAGTGACTCGGCGCCACCGGGGCGGCGTTTCCTGCGGAGGCGGCGCGATGGGCAAGAAATGTTCGATACCGATCGAGCGGACGACCTGGGCCAGCGTCCGCGCCGATGGCCGCTTGAAATCCACTCGGTCGGCCAGCATCCTGAGCAGCTCGTAGGGATCGCCCGGATGCACGCCGTAGGTCTGCAGGTCGCCCGAGATGTACGCGCGGGCGATGCCGAGTTCGCCGGGCGCCGTCGCCAGATAGGTTGCGCCACGAGGTGAGCAGAGATCCAGGCCGAGCTCGGCGTCTTCGCTTCCGGCGCTGCTGCCGTCGTACGCGGTGAACTTGAGCGGGCAGCCCGCAGTGGCGGTGAAGATGGCCAACACCTCGGCCATGTTGAGCTTCCCCAATGTGGTGTGTTCTGGCTCTCGAGTCGTCGTCATCGCCGTTGCACCGCCTTTGCATAGAGATCGAGCAGACGACAGTCGGGATCGTAGGATTTCTTGACCGCTTTGTAGGCCTCGCCGCCGTAGAGCTGGTCGAACTTTTCGCGGGTGTAGAAGGAGTCGGAATACAGCGACTTGTGCCCACCGAGCTCACTGACCTTCGCCTCGATCGCCCGGTTGGTGATGCCGACGCTGTCACCGGCGGGCACCGACGACCAGAACCCGATGTTGACGAAGGTGCGGTCGGGCGGTATCGGATATAACGGCCAGCCCCCGTGATCGCGAAGTCGCAACGGGCACAACCAGATCGGTGTGATCGGCACATTGTCCAGAAACCACTCCAGGAATTCGCCGGACCGCCGGATCGGCACCTCGATATCCTGGACCACCCGTTCGCGCGCCGGACGCCCATTGCGTGTTTCGATCCTGTCGGACGCCCCGAAGCGGCGATCCACGGCGACGAGCTTGGAGTAGATGCTGCTGCGTCGGTAGCGGCGCGGCCACCAGCGCCGCAGCCGCGGGTTTTGCACGCCGAATGCGCGGGAGCACCAGAACCAATCGGTGTCCCAGCGCCAGAGGTAATCGTGCATTGTCAGCCGGTCGTCTTTGGCGTTTTCGCCGCCGGCGGCGTCGTGCTGAATCGACCGGTAGTAGATGTTTTTGCCGGTGTAATCGCTGACCGGTCCCGGCGTCTTGGTTCGTCTGCCGACGCAGAGGTAGCTTTCGTCGCGGCTGAAGACCACGCCGTCGAGATAGTCGACCGGGGTGCCACCCTGCCCGCCGGTGTCGATAATGCGGTCGGCCGCCGCGACCATTTCAGGCAACGAGCGAAATCGTATGTGCCGCAACGCCACAAACGGAGCGGTGGGCTCCAGCTCGATCCGCAGCCTTGTTGAATAACCCAGCGTTCCATAGGAATTGGGGAAAGCCCGGAACAGGTCGGAGTGCTGGGTACGAGACGTGGTGAGCAGTTCGCCGGCGCCGGTGAGAATATCCATTTCCTGCACCGATTCGTGTGGCAAACCGTTGCGGAACGACGCCGACTCGATACCCAAGCCGCTGACCGCGCCGCCGAGGGTAATGGTTTTGAGCTGCGGGACTACCAACGGCGAAAGATCATAAGGAAGGGTCGCCGCCACCAAATCCTCATAGGTGCACATGCCGGCCACATCGGCGGTGCGGGTTTCGGGATCGACACCGAGTACGCCGGTAAGTCCCGAGGTATCCAGGCCGCGCGCATCGCGTCTAGTGCGGACACGGAACAGATTTGAGGTGGGCTTAGCCAGACGTACCGCGGACGTTGCGGGGATGGATCGATAACTCGCCACCAACCGATCAACGCCCGACGTGTGAGCGGAGAGTGCAGAACCTGAGCCTGGCACCACATATACCCTAGTCTTCGACAACACCCCGTGCATCCGCGTGCGGGCGGTATCACAACAGAGGAGTCGCGCCTGATGGCACAGGTCAGCGCAGCCAGCACGATCTTGCTCAACGTCGAGCCCGCGGCCACATTCGCCGCGGTGGCGGATTATCAGAGTGTCCGCCCGAAAATCCTGTCCCCGCAGTACAGCGAATACCAGGTGCTCCACGGCGGGCAAGGCCAGGGCACCGTGGTCAAGTGGAAGCTGCAGGCCACCAAATCACGTAGCCGCAACGTGCAGGCCAACGTCGACGTCGCTGGTCACACCGTCATCGAGAAGGACGCCAATTCGTCGATGGTCACCAACTGGACGGTGGCTCCGGCCGGTCCCGGATCCAGCGTGACCGTGAAGACCAGCTGGACGGGCGCCGGCGGTGTCAAGGGCTTTTTCGAAAGGACCTTTGCGCCATTGGGGCTGAAGAAAATTCAGGGCGAGGTACTTTCCAACCTGAAGAAGGAACTCGAAAGCTAGGCCTCAGCGCAGCGTCACCCGGGTTTGCAACAACAGCTCGAGTTGTTCGCCGTACGCACGCAGCGAATCGGCCGTCAGCATCTCAAGATGCGTGGTGTCGACCGAGTACGTGGCGATTTCCCCGGCAACATAAGGCCGCCAGATTCGTTGCTGGGACCGGGCGGCCCGTCCGGTCCGCAGTCCCCGCCACCGTGACCTCGGTCGGGGACCGCCACCGTTCTCGCTTCGACCGCGTGCTGCGGAGAAGATGACCATATCGCCGTCGAACACATCAGGCACATGTTCGGCCAGACGCAGCTGGTTTGCCTTGACGCTTTGCGCCATGAACTCCAGCAGCTGCTGGGGGGGAAGCGGGAAGGCAAACTCCAGCGCCCCCTGCTGATGAACGAGTTCTTCGGCCTGCCGGTAGGTAAGGGGCCCTGACCGTACGGGGATGTCGATGCGATTGCTCCGCAGGATGTGTTCCAGGATGTGGCTTTCGTCCAACGTCTGATTCTTTGCGACGGTCCGGCCGGCGCTTAGTTTTGCGATGAACTTGTGGGCACTGAATACCGGGTCAAGCAGTACCAGGCTTTGGACCACACATCCGCGCCGCTGGAGCTCAATGGCGAGTTCGTGGGCGACGACGCCCCCGAACGACCAGCCGAGAATCTTGTAGGGCCCGTCGGGATATAGGGCTTGGAACCGGTCTGCGTAGATCGCCGCCATCCGACGAATCGAGGCCGGCTCCTGTTCGTCGTCGTGCGGGATTTGGTTGATCCCGATGATCGGGCAACTCAGATAATTGCCCAGGGCCCGATACGACCAGCTAAGTCCGAGGCCGTCGTGGATGCAGCACAGCGGAACGCCGGTGCCCTCTTGGAAGACCTCGACCGGGACGACCTCCGACGCGCTGTCATGCGTGCCCAACTGCTCGCTCAGGCTTCGGACGGACGGGGCATAGAACATGGTGCGCACCGGGAGGTGAATATCGAGGGCTGCGTTGAGCGCGGCGATCACCCGCATTGCGGATAGCGAATCGCCGCCGAGGTCGAAGAACGAATCATCCACCCCGACGCGCTCTATACCCAGCACTTGTGCGTAGATGCCGGCGATGACCTGCTCGGTCTCGGAGTGCGGGGCCTGGAACGGTGTGGCGGCGAATACCGGTGCCGGTAGCGCCTTGGTGTCGATCTTGCCCGAGGAGGTCAACGGGAACTCGTCGAGCACCATAATCTGCGCCGGCACCATGTATTCGGGTAATTGCGCGCCCAACCGTTGGCGCACCGCGCTGATCTCCATGTTGGTGTTCGGGTTGTTGGCGTGGGCGATGCGTTGGTGGGCCGCGGCGCGGGGCAGGTAGACGCCGGTCAGCGGGTGGCCGGGCTCGCTGGGGGTGAGGAAGACGGCGTCCAGGGTGCCGGGCTCGGCACCCCAGGTGACGGCGACGTGGTACCCGGCGTTTTCACCGAGGCGGTGCAGCTGTTCGGGGGTGACGGCGTCGGGGGTTGCGGTGCGCTGGGTGAGTGCGTCGGTCAGGGGCAGCCCGTCGGCCAGCGCGTGCTCGATGCGGACGTCGGTGGCCAGTCCGGCGCGGGGGATCTCGGTGATGCGGACCGCGGCGGGACGTTGCGAGGCCAAACGTGCGTGCAGCCCGAGCAGGCCTGCGCATTCGGCCCAGGTCCAGGTCGGCGCGGCCGCCACGGAGCGTACCGGGGCGGGGGTTTTGCGGATGACGATGTCGTAGCGGTACCGGTTGAGTTCGTTGTCGGCCAACCCGCGTTTGACTTGGATGTCGAGTCCGGCCGCGGACGCGTGGCCGGCGGCCCAGGTGGTGAAGAAGTCGGGCGCCAGTAGTAGTTCGGGTTCGCTGACCACGGCGCGGTGGGCCCGTTGGCGGATCTCCGCGGCGTCGGCGGTGGTGGTGCGGGCGAGCGCGACTCCGGTTTGGAACGCGTCCTGCAGGGTGTGGTTACGGATGTCGCCGATGAACAGTGCGCCGCCGGGAGCGAGCAGCTCCATGGCGCTGTCGATGAGGTCGGCCAGGTATCCACTGCTGGGGAAGTACTGGGCGACCGAGTTGACGATGATGGTGTCGAAGTAGCCCTGCGGCAGTGCCTCGGTGACGTGTGCGGGCCGCGTCAGCAGCTGGACCCGATCACGCCAGGGCAGCTGCAGCCGCTCCAGCGAACGGGTGAGGTTGTCGATGGCCACCGCCGACATGTCCGTGGCGACATACCGCTCACATTGGGGGGCGATTTGCGACAGCAGCAGCCCCGAACCGGCGCCGATCTCCAGCACTCGCTTGGGTCGCAGGGCCATGATCCGGTCCACCGTGGCCGCGCGCCACTCGAACATCTCCTCGAGCGGAATCGGATCACCGGTGTAGCTGCTGTTCCAGCCGCGGAAATCCATGCCGAATTCCGGCACGCCGCCCGGACCGTCGTACAGCTCGTCGTACACGTGTTGCCACTGCCCGACGATTTCGGCGTCGTGGTCTGCATCTCGGTTGGCATCAGTGGCGCGCCTCAGGGTGAGGTAGGCGATGAGGTGGTCGCCGGCGTTGCCGTGGTGGACCGTGGTGACGGCCTGGGTGACCTGCGGGCAGGCCAGCAGGGCGCTTTCGATTTCGCCGAGTTCAATGCGATAGCCGCGGATCTTGACCTGCTCGTCGGCGCGCCCGACATACCGCAGCTGCCCATCGGAGCCCCAGGACACCAGATCCCCGGTGCGATACATCCTTTTTGCGGGCGTCCCTGCCTCGCTGAACGGACACGCCACGAACCGCGACGCCGTCAAATCCGGCCGGCGCACATATCCACCGGCCAACCCGGCGCCGGCCACATACAACTCACCGACCACCCCGGCCGGCACCGGACGCAGCCACTTGTCCAGCACGAAAAACGCGAGATGCCCCAGCGGCCCGCCAATCGGGCTGACATTGCTCTCGGCGTCGCCGTCGACGAGCTCCCGGAATGAGGCGTGCACCGTCGTCTCGGTGATGCCATACATATTGATCAGCCGCGGCGATCCCGGATGATTCTGCAACCACGGCCGAAGACGTTGTGGTTCAAGGGCTTCGCCGCCAAATACCACCGTCTGAAGCGTCAGCTGTTGCGCCAACTCGGGCTGCAGCGCATCCGCGGTTTGCAGCGCATAAAACGCCGTGGGCGTACGGCTCAGCACGCCGACGCGCTCGGCGACCAGCAGCGCGTGGAAGTCCTCGGGGGAACGGGCCACCGATTCGGGCACCACCACCAGCCGCCCGCCGGACAGCAGCGCACCCCAGATCTCCCACACCGAGAAGTCGAAGGCCAACGAATGACACTGTGTCCATACTTGTTTCATCTCAATTTCGTCCTCCAGCGATCCCAGCAGCTGGATGACGTTGCGGTGCGGGACGGCCACACCTTTAGGAGTGCCGGTGGTGCCCGACGTGTAGATGATGTAAGCGATGTCATCGGCCGCCGGCATCGGTGGTGCGGTGCACGGGCAGCCGGGGATGCGGGGGTCGTCGACCGTGATGACCGCCAGGTCGTACCCCTCGAGCCGGTCGGACAGCGCGGCGGTGGTGATCGCGACGACCGGCCTGGCATCGGCAACCATGAATCCGATTCGGGCATCGGGGTGGGCCGGGTCGATCGCCAGGTAGGCCGCCCCGGTCTTCAGCACCGCCAGGATCGCGATGATCGCCTCGGTGGACCGGGTAAACAGCAGTGCCACACACTGTCCCGGGCCCGCCCCGTGCGCGGCCAGCAGGTGCGCCAGCCGGTTGGCGTCCTCCTCGAGTTCCCGATAGGTCATTGACAGGCCGGCGAAGGTGACGGCCAGTTCCTGCGGCGTACGCGCCACTTGCTCGGCCCAGCGCACCGGGATCGCCGCCGCCGGGAATGCGGGTTGACTCAACGCCGTCCGGTTGCCCCATTGATCCAGCTGTGTGTACTCGGCGGGCTCGAGGAGATCCGCCGACGATAGTCGGCGGTTGGGGTCGGTGGTCACGGCCACCAACACGCGTTGCAGCCGCTCGATCAGGCTGCGAATGCTGGCCGCGTCGAACACGTCGGTGCGATACTCGACCGTCCCACCGATCCCGGCGGGCTCACCGGTGTCGCTCCAGTGCTCGGCGAGGTGGAACACCAAATCCATTCGGGCGGTGTGGGTATCCATCGGCAGCGGAGTGACCTGCAGATCGTCCAGGGCCAATCCGGCAGCGGGATTGATTTTGTGTCCCAGGACGCTCTGCCAGGCCAACATCACCTGGACCAGCGGATGATGGGTCAGGGAGCGAGTGGGGTTGATTCGCTCGACGAGGACCTCGAAGGGAACGTCTTGGTGTTCGTAGGCGCCCAGGCTGCGCCGTCGTACCTGGGCCAGCAGCTCGGCAAAGGTGGGATCCCCGACCACCTCGACGCGGAGCACCAGGGTGTTGACGAAGAAGCCCACCAGCTCATCGAGTGCGGGGTCGCGCCGACCGGCGATCGGGAAGCCCACTGCCACATCGGAGCTGGAGCTGACCGCCGATAGCAGCACCGCGAGGGCGGCCTGGATCATCATGAAGCTGGTTGCGTTATGCTCGCGGGCTACCTCGCGCACCCGCTGCTGCAGCTCGGCCGGCCACTCCAACGCCACGTTGGAGCCGTGGTAATCGGCAACCAGCGGGTAAGGCCGGTCGGTGGGCAGCTGCAACCGCTCGGGCATTCCGGCCAGCGCCTGTTCCCAGTAGGCCAGCTGGCCGGCAATGGGGCTGTCGGCGTCGGCCAGATCGCCGAATTGCGTGCGCTGCCACAGCGTGTAGTCGACGTATTGCACCGCCAACGGAGCCGGCTGCGGGTCCCGGTGCTGCCGTCGCCTCCGATACGCCTCGCTGATATCCCTGACCATCGGAGCCAGCGACCATCCGTCGAAAGCGATGTGGTGCACCACAATTCCGACGAAATACTCCTCAGGGGCTACCGAATAGATCTGCGCACGAATCGGGATCTCGGCCGACAAATCAAATTGGTATTGGGCCAGCGCCACCAATTCGGAGACCATGCGGTGTGCGGCCAGCGACAGCACCGCGTCGCCACCGCGCCGCCACATTCCCGGGGCCGCCGGGAGCACCTCCTGGTACGGCACACCGTCGATGTCGACGAAGATGGTGCGCAGCGATTCGTGGCGGGCGATGACGTCATCGAGGGCCGCGTCCAGCGCCTCGACATCGAGTGTTCCGCTGATCCGGAACGCGGTCGGCATGTTGTAGGTCGCCACCCCGCCCTCGAACCGGTAGAGGAACCACAACCGGGATTGGGCGAACGACAGCGGAATCAGCGCGGGTCGCTGGCCTGCTATCAGCGGCTTACGCCGGCCGGCTTGGTCTGTGCCGATGCGGGGCGCCAGCTGGGCGATGGTGGGTGCGTCGAACAGGGTGTGTACTTCGAGGTCGGCGTCGAGGCCGGAGTTGACGGCGGAGATCAGGCGCATCGCCGACAGGGAGTCTCCGCCGAGGTCGAAGAAGGAGTCGTCGATGCCGACGTGTTCGATGCCCAGGACGTGGGTGTAGATGTCGGCCAGGATTTCTTCGACGGCGTTGGTGGGGGCGCGGTAGTGATCGGCGTCGCGGTAGTCGGGTGCGGGCAGGGCTCGGGTGTCGAGTTTGCCGTTGGTCGTCAGCGGCAGGGCCTCGAGCACCACGATGGCGGCGGGGATCAGGTAGGCGGCGAGTCTGTCGGCCAGCGCGTTGCGCAGCGCGGCCGGGTCGGCGGTTCCGGTGACATACCCGATCACGCGGGTTGCGCCGGAGCCGTCCTCGCGGGTGATGACGGCGGCCTGTTCGACGTCGTCGAAACCGGCGAGGGCCGTTTGGATTTCGCCGAGTTCGACGCGGTAGCCGCGAATCTTGACTTGCTGATCGGCGCGTCCGACATAGTCCAGTTGGCCATCGGGATGCCAGCGCACCAGGTCGCCGGTGCGATACATCCGGGCACCGGGTTCGCCGTAAGGGCAGGCCACAAACCGCGATGCCGTCAACTCCGACCGGCCCACATACCCGCATGCCACGCCGGGACCGGCGACGTACAACTCACCGACCACCCCGATGGGCACCGGGCGTAGCCAGCCGTCGAGCACGAACAGCGCCGCGGTCGCTACCGGCGCCCCGATGGGCGCGGCACCCGATCCCGCGGTCAGCGGCGCACTGATCGAGGCGTAGACGGTGACTTCGGTGGGGCCGTAGGCGTTGATCAGCACTCTGCCATCCGCCCACTGGTCCACGACCTCAGCGGGGCAGGCTTCCCCGCCCAGCAGCACCGCTACTGACTCTAATTGCCGCGGCGCCAATGCGGCTGCAGCTGACGGTGTTTGGGTCAGGACGGTGACGCCCTCGTCGACCAGCAGGGTGTGGAAGTCATCCGGTGAGGCGGTCACCGACTCCGGTACCACGACGAGTCGCCCGCCACCGAGCAGGGCGGCCCAGATCTCCCACACCGAGAAGTCGAAGCTGTAAGAGTGGCATTGCGTCCAGACCTGCGCGAGCGGGAGGTGCGCGGGCGTGGAGCTCGCCAAGTGGGCCAGGTTGCGATGAGTGACCGCAACACCTTTGGGAACACCGGTGGTGCCGGAGGTGTAAATCAGATACGCGAGATCGTCTGGCTTCGGCGCCGGTGGCGGGGTGGCGGATCGGGTGGCCACGGCGGGGTCATTGACATCGATGATCCGAAGGTCGTATCCGTCCAGCCGCGAGCGCAGCTCCCCGGTGGTGAGTGCGGCGATCGGGGCGGCGTCGGCGAGCATGAACCCGATCCGCGCGTCGGGGTTGGCCGGGTCGATCGCCAGATAGGCCGCACCCGCCTTCAGTACCGCCAGCATCGCGATGATGGCGTCGGTCGAACGTGAAAACAGCAGCGCCACAAACTGTCCCGGACCGGCCCCCTGGCTGGCCAACAGGTGCGCCAGTCGGTTAGCGGCCTCATCGAGCTCCCGATAGCTGTGCGAGCATCCTTCGAAGCTCACCGCCACCGCCTCCGGGTCGCGCTGCACATGCTCAGCGAACAACTCCGGGATCGACACCGGCCCAGGCGCGCGCCGCGTCAACACCGCCCGATTACCCACCTCATCCATCAGGGCCTGCTCGTCGGGGTCCAGCAGCTGAATCGACGACAACCTGCGGGTGGGGTCGGTGATCATGGACGCAAGCACGTGGTGCAGCTGCTGCAGGAGTGTCTGGATGCCGTCGGCGGTGAGGACGTCGGCGTTGTACTCGACCCGCAGGCCGAGCTCGGTGCCGGGCATGGCTTGCAGGGTCAGGGGGTAATGGTTGAATTCGCGGGCCGTCATCCCGGTGATGGCCAGCCCGTCGACGCCTACCAGTTTGGCGGTGTCGACCGGGTAGTTCTCGAACACGAACAGCGTGTCGAAGAGTTGCTCGTGGCCCGTGACGCGATGGACCTCGGATAGCGCCAGATGCTGGTGCTCGAGGGTGTCGTTGTTGGTGCGGTGCAGCTGATCAAGCAGCCCGGCAGTGGTGGTCGCAGGCGTGCATTTGGCCCGCACCGGCACGGTGTTGATCAGGAGACCCACCATCGATTCCGCGCCCGGTACATCGGTGGGCCGGCCGGAAACCGCGGTGCCGAAGGCGACGTCAAGCTGGCCGGTCAGCCACATCAGCAGCTGCGCCCAGCCGACCTGCAACACGGTATTGACGGTGGTGTGATGTGCGCGAGCCAGCTCGCTGAGTGCCCGCGTCATCTGCGCACTGACCCGAGAAGTCTCGGCTCCTCGCCGCCCCGGTCCAATCCGTCCCGGTGGTCCCACCAAGGTGGGAGTGTCAAAGCCCTCGAACGCCTCTCGCCAGGCTGTTTGGGCGCCAGCGAAGTCTCGTTCGGCCAGCCAGCCCACAAACCGGCGATAGGGCGTGGGCGCCGGTAGTCGGTGCCCGAAATAGCTGGCGAAGATCTCCTGCGCCAGGATCGGCAGTGACCAGCCATCGAGCACGATGTGGTGATTGGTGAGCACCAACCGGTGAACGTCGTTAGCGGTGCGGATCAACGTGACCCGGAACGCCGGCGGCTCAGAAAGATCGCAGACCGCGGCGCGTTCGGCGGCGGACACCTGGTCGACCTGCGCAGCGGTGTCACCGAGATCGAAGTATTGCCAGGCCGGTTCGGGATCGGCTGGAATGATCTGTACCGGCTGGTCGAATTGCCGGCAGAATCGGGCGGCCAAGTTGGGATGGCGGGTGACCACAATGCGCACCGCTTCGCGGAGCCGGTCGGCGTCCAGCGAGCCGGTGATGGTGATGTCCAGTTGCATCGCATAGACATCGTCGAGGTTGCCATGGATCGTGTTGGCGTGGAACAGCAGTCCCTGCTGCAGCGGGGTGAGCGGCAGGATATCGGCGATCCGGTGTTGCCGGCACAGCTCGTCGATCTGCTGCTGACTCAGTCGGGCCGGGACGATGTCTGACGGGGTCAATCCGCCGCCGCCGCGTCGGACGTGCGCGCAGATCCCGGCCAGGGCCTCAAACCACAATTGGCTGAGCCGGTCGACTTGCTCGTCATCAATGGCCGAGGGCGCCCAGGTCCAGGTGGCGTGCAGGTGTGGCCCGGTGTCGGTATCAAGGGTGCCGGCGTTGAGTTCTACGGTGTGTCCCAACGGCATTGGGATCGCGCCGGCCGCAGCGGCCATCGAGATACCGTCCTGGCTGATCTGCCACAGGTCGTCGGAGAGCTCGGCCGCCGAGGCACCCAGCCGCCCGAGGTAGTTGAACCCGATCGCCGGGTCGGCCCCGGTCAGGTCTACCTCAGGGTTGAGGTAGCGCAGCATCCCGTAGGTAAGGCCGTCGGGCAGGACACGCAATTGTTCCTTGGCGTCTTTGATCACCGCGCCCAGCGCGGCCTCGCCGGCGAGCACCTGCGCCCAGTTCAGGCCGCCAACGCCAAGGGCCACCGGATATTTGGTGGTGAACCATCCCACCGTGCGCGACAGGTCCGCCTCGCCGGCCAGGTCGTCGTGGCGGCCGTGGCCTTCGACATCGATGCCGATCGGTGCGGCAGTGCCCAAGAATTCTGCCCAGGCCAACCCGAACGCGATCAACAGAATGTCTTGCACGCCAGCGTGGAACGCCGCGGGCACCGCGCCCAACAGCAACCGGGTGGTCTCGGTATCCAGCTCCACCGACATCTGCCCCGCACTGGCGTAGGTGTCGAGCTCAGGTTGGGGGGCGGACAGTGCGCCCGGGACCGCCAACACGTGTGACCAGGAGTCGGCGCAGTCAACGACCTCCGCGGCCCGGGCGTGTTCGGCCAGCAGTGACGACCACCGGGCGAATGACGTGCCGCCCGGGGGCAACGCGAGCGGCTGGCCGCTGTGGTGCTGGCCCCAGGCGATATTCAGGTCCTCCAACAGGATTCGCCAGGACACCGCATCGATAGCCAGGTGGTGAATCGTTAGTATGAGCTGACCGGTGGAGGTAGCCCACACTGCGCTCAGCATCGATCCGGTGGCTGGGTTCAACCGGGTCCGCGCCTCGACCATGGCCTCGTCGGACAGCTCCGCGACGGTGTGCAGGCATGCGCGGGTCTCCACCGACCCGGGCTCGGGCACCCACAAAGACCACCCCCCGGCGCGGTCGTTGTCGACGCGTAGCCGCAGCATGGCATGCCGATCCAGCAACGCCTGCAGCACTACCACCACGTCGGCCTCGGTCACCCCGGCCGGTGCTTGCACCACCATCGTCTGGTTGAACTGCTCGACCGGACCGTCCACGTTCTGCAGCCAGCGCATGATCGGGGTGGCCACCACGGGCCCGATGCCCTCATCGGCCACGCCGCTTTCACCGGCGGCGACGGTGGCCACCAGAGCCAGCCGGGCCACGGTCTGCTCGACGAAAATGTCACGCGGACGGCACAACACACCGGCCGCCCGCGCTCGGGCCACAACCTGCATCGACAAGATGCTGTCCCCGCCCAAATCGAAGAAGGAGTCGTCGACTCCGACTCGATCTACGCCGAGGACGTCGGCGTAGATCCCGGCCAAGGTCTCCTCGATGGCGGTAACCGGGGCGCGGTAACGGTCGACATCGCGGTGCTCCGGCGCGGGCAAGGCGCGGATGTCGAGTTTCCCGTTGACCGTCAGCGGCAGCGCGTCGATCATCACCACCGCAGACGGGACCATATACGGCGGGAGCCGATCGGCCAGTGCGGCCCGTGCCCGGGCAGGGTCGGCGGTGCCGGTGATGTAGCCGATCAGGCGGGCAATTCCGGCACGGTCTTCGCGGGTGATCACCACGGCCTGATCCACGCCATCCAAACCGGCCAGGGCTGACCGGATTTCGCCGAGTTCGATGCGGTACCCGCGGATCTTGACTTGCTCATCGGCACGCCCGAGATACTCCAGCTGCCCGTCGGAGCGCCACCGCACCAGGTCGCCGGTGCGGTACATCCGCGATCCGGGCCCGCCGAAGGGGCAACAGACAAATCGCGACGCGGTCAACTCCGCCCGCCCGAGGTATCCGCATGCCACACCGGCGCCGGCGATATACAACTCACCGACCACGCCGGTGGGTACCGGGCGCAACCACCCGTCCAGGACAAACAGCGCGGCAGTCGGCACCGGTGCACCGATCGGTACCACCGCCGTGCCCGGGCTCAACGGTGTGCTCATCGATGCATACACGGTGGCTTCGCTGGGGCCGTAGGCGTTGATCACCACCCGGCCATCCGCCCACTGATCCACAACCTCGGCCGAGCAGGGTTCCCCGCCGAGCAGCAACGCTGTCGACTCCAACTGCTGCGGAGTCAATGCCGTTATAGCAGAAGGGGTTTGGGTGAGTACGTTGACCTGTTCGGCCACCAACAGGGCGTGGAAGTCTTCGGGCGAGGTCGTCACCGATTCGGGAACCACCACCAGCCGCCCGCCGCCAAGCAGGGCGGCCCATATCTCCCACACCGAGAAGTCGAACGCATACGAGTGGCACTGCGTCCACACCTGGGCCGCCGGCAGCTCTTCGGGCGTTGACTCCGCCAAATGGGCCAGGTTGTGGTGAGTGACGGCCACACCCTTGGGAGTGCCGGTGGTACCCGAGGTGTAGACCAGGTACGCGATGTCGTCGGGCGACGGCGCCGGCAGTGCGGTGCCGGGTTGGGTGTCCACCGCGGGGTCGTCGATGTCGATGACCGTCAGGTCGTGCCCGGCTAGCCGTGGGAGTAGCCCCGCGGTGGTGATCGCGGCGGTCGGCGCGGCATCGCTGAGCATGAATCCGATTCGCGCATCGGGCAGTGCGGGGTCGATCGCCAGGTATGCCGCCCCCGTCTTGAGCACCGCCAGCATCGCGACGATCGCATCGGCCGAGCGCGGCATCAGTAGCGCCACACATCGTCCCGGCTGCACCCCATGACCAGCCAGCAAGTGCGCCAGCCGGTTCGACGCGTCGTCGAGGCCGTGATACGTCAGTGAGTGACCTTCGAAGGTGATCGCCGCCGCCTCGGGTGCACGGGCCACGCGCTCGGCGAACAGCACCGGGACCGACACCGCGGCCGGGGTGGGCCGGGTCAATACCGCGCGGTTTCCGATTTCGTCGAGACGGGCGTGCTCGTCGGCATCCAATAATTCGATCGAGGAAAACCGCCGGGTGATGTCGCCGGTGATGGCCTCCAGCACCCGTCCGAACCGCTGGACCAGAGTCTGGATGCCGTCGGCGTCGAACACGTCGGTGCGATATTCCACGGTCCCGGAGATCCCGCCGGGTTCACCGGCGCGGGTCCAGCGTTCGGTCAGCGAGAACGCCAAATCCATTCGCGCGGTGTGGGTATCAACTGGCAGCGGGGTGACCTGGACATCACCCAATGCCAATCCGGAGGCGGGATCGTCGTCGTGCAGGCTCTGCCAGCCCAACATCACCTGGACCAGTGGGTGATAGGTCAGGCTACGGGTGGGGTTGAGGCGTTCGACGAGGACTTCGAATGGCACGTCTTGATGCTCGTAGGCGGCCAGGCTGCGCTGCCGCACCTGGGCCAGCAGTTCGGTGACGGTAGGGTCGCCGTCGACCTCCACGCGTAGCACCAGGGTGTTGACGAAGAAACCGACCAGTTCATCGAGGGCGGCGTCGCGGCGTCCGGCGATCGGGAACCCCACGGCCACATCCGCATTCGCACTGACCGAGGACAGCAGTGCCGCCAGGGCGGCCTGGACCACCATGAAGCTGGTCGCATTGTGTTCGCGCGCCACCTCGCGCACTCGCTGCTGCAACTCGGCCGGCCACTGGACCGCCACACTCGCCCCGCGCTGATCGGCCACCGGCGGGTAAGGACGGTCGGTGGGAAGTGTCAAGCGCTCCGGCATTCCGGCCAGGGCATCTTCCCAGTAGGCGAGTTGGGCCGCGATCGGGCTGCCGGTGTCGTCGAGACGACCGAACTGCGCGTGCTGCCACAGCGTGTAATCGGCGTACTGCAGTGGCAATCGCGCCCAGCCCGGCGCTTCTCCCGCACACCGGGCGGCATACGCCGTCCCCAGATCACGCACCAGCGGCGTGATCGAGGAGCCGTCGGCGGCGATGTGGTGTACCACGCCCGCCAAGACGTGCTCGTCATCAGCGCGGCGGAAGAGCGTGGCCCGTAACGGGATATCGGTGGTCAGATCGAATGTGTAGCGCGCCGCGGCGTCGATCGCCTCTTCTAGACGGGTCGCGGGCCAGCCGCGGGAATCGACCACTCGCCAACCAAACTCGGCTCGGTCAGCGGGCAGCACCACTTGCTGGGCGATGCCATCGGGTGCCACAAACACGGTCCGCAAGCTTTCATGGCGCCCGATCACATCGGCGAGTGCAGCACCGAGCGCGTCGACGTCAAGGCGGCCGGAGAGTCGTA
>DASYJS010000276.1:0-24696 GCA_035996225.1 Mycobacterium sp.
CGCCAGGTCGACACCCTTGACGGCGTCCACCGGCACCTTGGCGAGCCGGTCGGGTTTGGTGGCGGCCACCTCTTCGATCTCCATGCCGCCCTCGACCGAGCACATCGCCAGGTAGGTCCGGTTGGCGCGATCGAGCAGGAAGGAGATGTAGTACTCCTGGGCAATATCGCTGGCCTCGGCGACCAGCAATTTCTTGACGACGTGGCCCTTGATGTCCAGACCCAGGATGTTGTTGGCGTGTTCGTAGGCGTCCTCCGGTGTGGCGGCGTACTTGACGCCACCGGCCTTGCCGCGACCGCCGACCTTCACCTGCGCCTTGACCATCACCGGAGCGCCGACCTCGGTCGCGATTTCCTTCGCGCCCTCGGCGGTGTCGGTTACACGACCGGGCGTAGTAGGTACGTTGTGCTTAACAAACAGTTCTTTCGCTTGATACTCGAAAAGGTCCATGAACTCACTGTCTTCGCATCGGCCAACAGGTAGGCGGTGCCGGATCCGGCGACTCGCACGGTGGAACTGTATCCACCCCCCAAACGGCGTCTACCGCCGCATCCACCGATGTGGCACAGCTCACGACACGCCGCTGAGGGCTAAACGTGATCCAGTTCACAATCCGGCGCCGAGGTTGCCAGCCGGATCGGTAAACGGATAACGTCCTAAAGTCCAGATAACGTTATGGTCACGATACGAGGACATTTCAGCTTGTCCCAACACAGTCTTGCCCGTTCTCCTGCGCTGTCAGGAGCAGGTCGCCATCAACGCGACCAGTGGGCGCAACTTCATCGCAACGAAGTCACCGAAATCCTGCCGCTGGACGGCTTCGACTTTGACGACCTGGACTTCGTGGACTCTCGCGACCTCGACGACCTGGACCTCAGCAACGACTCCACGTTCGATTACGAAGCACAGGTGCTGCTCGCGCCCGAGCTCGACGATCTGGACGAGATCGACAATCTGAGCCCACTGCGGCTGGCGGCCCCCGCTCCCCCCGCGGCCAACGAAGCCCTGGCCCAGCTCGCTCTCAAGCTCGGCGCCGACCCGTATGGGGCCGGCCCGGACACCGACGTCATCGGTGCGGCCCGACGCGGCGGGCAGCACCGCAAGCAGCCGACCAGCGCGGCCAAGGGTCGCATGCTGATCTCGGCGATGGCCGCCGGCGCGGCGGCCGCGGCGGCGCACACGGCGACCAGCCAGGCCGAGACCACCAAGACCGAGACCGTGCTGACCGCCAACGCGTCGGCGCTCAGCGGCGGGGTCAGCGGCAACACCACCCGCGGCGCCCAGGTGATCGCGGTCCAGCCCGCGGCGAACGCCTCAGTGCACAACGAGGAACTCGCCAAAGGCATGGCCTTCGCCAACGACCGCGCCCAGCGTGAGGCCCGACTGCAACAGCCGCTGTACGTCATGCCCACCCACGGGATCTTCACGTCGAACTTCGGATACCGCTGGGGTGTGCTGCATGCCGGCATCGACCTCGCCAACTCGATCGGAACGCCGATCGTCGCGGTGTCCGACGGTGTCGTCATCGACGCCGGCCCGACCGCCGGCTACGGAATGTGGGTCAAGCTGCGCCACGCCGATGGCACCGTCACGCTGTATGGGCACATCAACACCGCCCTGGTCAGTGTCGGCGAACGCGTGATGGCCGGCGACCAGATCGCCACGATAGGCAACCGCGGCAACTCCACCGGCCCACACCTGCACTTCGAGGTGCTACAAGGCGGCACCGAGCGAATCGACCCGGTGCCGTGGCTGGCCAAGCGAGGACTCTTCGTCGGCAATTACGCTGGTTAAGGTGACCGCGCCGAACGACCCTCCATCCTCCGAGCCGCCCCCTGAATCACGAACACGGATCATCCGGCGTGCCCCGACCGGACCGATACCCTCGATCCCGGAATCCCCGACCACCCATGTGCCACGGCAGGTGGTACCCGATCAGGGCGCCACTCGCGCCGACGCGCGTAGCAGCCTGCCGGGCCGCCCGGTCGATGAACCGAGTTCCCGGACGGCGGTCGCCGCCGCTGCGGTCAGCATCGTCAGCGGGTGGGCCACATCGGTGGTGGCCACCGACTTGATTGCCGGCTGGTGGCGGACCGACCGCCTGTTCTGCATTGCGATCGCGTTCCTCGCCCTGGCCTTTGCGATGGCCACCGTCTCCGGCGTGATCATGCTGTTGCAGCGTCGCGCGCTGGGCCGCGTCCTGATCACGACGGGCGCGGTGGTCGCGGTACTGACCTACGGCGGCGTCTTCATCGCGGGCGCACGCGTGGCCTGGATCGTGCACGCCTTCCCGCTGCTCCCGATCGCGAGCGTGGCGTTGGCGATGCACCCGCAGACCAAACGCTGGCTGCAGGGCTAACCCGCATTTAGAGCTTGCTGACCGGGGCGTGGTTGTGCATCAGCTTGACCCTGCCCGAGCTACCGAAGTCGATCAGCGACATCGCCGATTCGCCGACGCCCGAGACTTCCTCGACCCGGCCCAGCCCGTACTTGTCGTGGTTAACGCGATCGCCGGGCTGCAACGCCAGCAGCGGACGTTTGCCTGCTCCGGAGCGGGTGGGCGCGGCGCGCGGCGTCCCGAACCGCCCCGCGCCGCTCACCGGCGCGCTGTACGAAAGGGCCGGCGCGGTGCGCCGCCATTCCATCAGTTCCTGCGGGATCTCTTGCAGAAACCGCGATTCCGGGTTGAGCATTGGCTGTCCCCAGGAAGACCGGACGATGGCCCTGCTCAGATATAGTCGCTGCCGCGCGCGGGTGATGCCCACGTAGGCCAGCCGCCGTTCCTCTGAGAGTTCGCTCGGGTCGTCGAGCGCCCGCATGTGCGGGAACATCCCGTCCTCCCAGCCGGTGACGAAGACCACCGGGAACTCCAGACCCTTCGCGGTGTGCAACGTCATCAGCGTCACCAAGCCGGCACCGTGCTCGGGAATCTCGTCGGTGTCGGCGACGAGCGAGACCCGTTCCAGAAACGCCGCCAGCACACCGGTGTCGGGCACGTCTTCGTCTTCGAGGGCCTGCCCGGACTCATCGAGTGCGGTGGTGTTGGCCCGATCGATGCTGAATTCGTGTGCAACGCTGACGAGTTCGTTGAGGTTGTCCAGCCGGGCCAACTCCTGCGGATCGGTCGAGGACTCCAGCTCCCGGCGGTATCCGGTGCGTTCCAGCACCGACTCGACCAGATCGCCGAGGTCGTCATCGAGGCGGCCCCTCAGCTCGTCGAGCAGCTCGACGAAGCCCGCGATCGCCTTCTCCGCACGGGAATTCAGCATCGGGACTTTGCCTTCGGCGGCGGCGACCAGCGCGTCGGCGAAGCTGGCGCCGGTGTTCTCGGCATAGACCGCCACACACGCCTCGGCGCGATCGCCGATGCCCCGCCGCGGCGTGTTGAGGATGCGCCGCATGCTGACCGCGTCGCCGGGGTTGTCCAGCACGCGCAGGTAGGCGACGATGTCGCGAATTTCCTTGCGCTCGTAAAACCGCACTCCCCCGACGACCTTGTACGGAATTCCGGCGCGGATGAACACCTCTTCCAACGACCGCGATGAGTTGTTGGTGCGATAAAAGACGGCTACATCGTTATAGGTAATATCGCCACGCTCAGCGAGTGCGTCAATTTCTTGGGCCACAAATCTGGCCTCGTCGTGTTCATTGTCGGCGACATAACCGACGATCAACTCCCCTACACCGGCGTCGGTCCAGAGCCGCTTCTCCCGGCGCCCGGAGTTACGGGCGATCACCGAATTGGCCGCGGACAGAATGTTCTGCGTCGAGCGGTAATTCTGCTCAAGCAAAATGGTGATCGCGTCGGGATAGTCGCGTTCAAACTCCTCGATATTGCGAATCGTGGCGCCCCGGAATGCGTAGATCGACTGATCGGCATCGCCGACTACGCACAACTCCGCCGGCGGCACGTCATCGGGCGAATCCCCGTCGTCGCGTCCGACCAATTCCCGCACCAACACGTACTGCGCGTGGTTGGTGTCCTGATATTCGTCGACCAAGACGTGCCGGAACCGGCGCCGGTAGTACTCGGCGATCTGCGGGAAGGTCTGCAGCACCGCGACGGTTTCGCCGATCAGGTCGTCGAAGTCCAGTGCGTTGGCCGCCCGCAGCCGCCGCTGGTATTCGCCGTAGACGGAGGCAACGGTGCGGGCCAAGTCATCGGAATCGTCTGTGAGATTGGACACCGCCTGGTCCGGGTCGATCAGCTCGTTCTTCAAGTTGGAGATGGCGACCGACAACAGTCGCGGCGAGTACCGCTTCATGTCCAGGCCCATGTCGCGCCCGATCATCTGCAGCAGGCGCCGCGAATCGTCGGCGTCATAGATCGAGAAGTTGGAATTAAGGCCCTTGATCAGGGAGGCCTGGTTGCGCAGGATGCGCACGCAGGTCGAGTGAAACGTGGACACCCACATCGCGCGAGCGCGGTTTCCGACCAGCCGGACCACCCGTTCGCGCATCTCAGCGGCGGCCTTATTGGTGAAGGTGATGGCCAGGATCTGCCCGACCCCGACACCGCGCGCGGCGATCAGATAACCGACGCGACGCGTCAACACCGCGGTCTTCCCCGAGCCCGCGCCAGCCACGATCAGCAGTGGCGAGCCCTCGTGTACTACCGCTTGGCGCTGTTGAGGGTTTAGTCCGTCGAGCAGCTGATCTACCTCGGCGGCGAGCTTGGCATCGGTTGCGTGCGCAGTCATGTCTGTCTAAATTTACCGCTAGCCACCGACGACAAATGCCCAGGCCATGGCCTCCCCGCAGGGTGCAGGCGCGGAACTCATCGTTTTGCTCCGGCGTGTCCGCAGCTGTGGCACACTCTACTTATGCACAATGTCCGGCCACATCGCCGCCTCTCAACCCATGAGTGGCGACGCCGATTTTATTGTGGGTACCGGCCAGCGGTGCCCATGGTCTAGCTGTGATTGCTAGAGCCCTGTGGTCCGCCTTCGGATTCAGGGCTCGAACTTTTTCAAGCCGGTTAACGTTTCGAAGCCAAATAACGAACAAGACCAAAAGAAGAACAGAAAAACAACACGGGGGTGTAGGGATGAGCGTCGAGATGATCGACATTGAACAGTTGGCCAACATTGAAGAGTTGCGCCTCGAGATCGACCGGTTGGACGCAGAGATTCTCGACGCTGTCAGGAGACGCGCCGAAGTTTCTCGGGAAATCGGCAGAGCCCGGATGGCTTCTGGCGGCACTCGCCTGGTGCACAGCCGCGAGATGAAGGTCATCGAACGCTACAGCGTGCTCGGTCCGGAAGGTAAGGATCTGGCAATGCTGCTCCTGCGATTGGGCAGGGGCCGGCTCGGCCACTGAGCACCCTCAATGCCGGGGGGTTGCGTTTCACCAATTTCTGTATGGCCGCAGTAAATTCCGCTGCCCGCTAGCGGTGGCTCCGCCCCGTGAAGCGGCACTAGGGTCGAACCATGACCTCCGTGATCACCATCCCCGACATCACCGGCACTCCGGCGTGGGACGCCCTGCGTAGGAATCACGAACTAATCGGCGAAACCCACCTCCGCCAGTTCTTCGACGACGACCCCGATCGCGGCCGCGATCTCACCGTGACGGTCGGCGACCTGTACATCGACTACAGCAAACACCGCGTCACCCGCGAGACACTGCAGCTGCTGATCGGGCTGGCCCGGGCGGCCAACCTCGAAGAGCGCCGGGATCAAATGTTCTCCGGTGTGCACATCAACACCTCGGAGGATCGCGCGGTCCTGCATACCGCGCTTCGGCTCCCCCGGGACGCCGAGCTGATCGTCGACGGCCAAAACGTCGTCGATGATGTACACCAGGTACTGGACGCGATGGGCGACTTCACCGATCGATTGCGCAGCGGCGAATGGACCGGGGCCACCGGGCAACGGATCCGCACCGTCGTCAACATCGGCATCGGCGGTTCCGACCTGGGCCCGGTGATGGTCTACCAAGCACTGCGCCACTATGCCGATGCGGGTATCTCGGCACGATTCGTCTCCAACGTCGATCCCGCCGATCTGGTCGCTGCCCTGGCCGATTTAGAGCCTGCCACAACGCTTTTCATCGTTGCTTCGAAGACATTCTCCACATTGGAGACGCTGACCAACGCGACCGCGGCGCGCCGCTGGCTGACCAAATCACTCGGTGACTCGGCGGTGTCCAAGCATTTCGTGGCGGTCTCGACCAACAAGCGCCTGGTCGACGAATTCGGCATCAACACCGACAACATGTTCGGGTTCTGGGACTGGGTCGGTGGACGCTACTCCGTCGATTCGGCGATCGGGCTGTCGGTGATGGCGGTGATCGGCCGGCAGGCGTTCGCCGACTTCTTGTCCGGATTCCACATCGTCGACGAACACTTCAAAACCGCCCCGCTGGAGTCCAACGCACCGGCGCTGCTGGGCCTGATCGGTCTCTGGTACTCCAACTTCATGGGCGCCCAATCCCGAGTCGTACTCCCGTATTCCAACGACTTGGCCCGCTTTGCCGCCTATCTGCAACAGCTGACCATGGAATCCAACGGCAAGTCGACCCGCGCCGACGGCACACCGGTCACCACCGATACCGGTGAAATCTTTTGGGGCGAGCCGGGAACCAACGGCCAGCACGCTTTCTACCAACTGATTCATCAGGGCACCCGGCTGGTGCCGGCCGATTTCATCGGGTTCAGCCAGCCGACCGACGATCTGCCCACCGCCGACGGCACCGGCAGCATGCACGACCTATTGATGAGCAATTTCTTCGCCCAGACCCAGGTGCTGGCGTTCGGCAAGACCGCGGAGGAAATTGCCGCCGAGGGCACGCCCGCCGGGGTCGTGCCGCACAAGGTGATGCCCGGTAACCGGCCGTCCACTTCGATTCTGGCCGACCGGCTTACGCCTTCGGTGGTCGGGCAGTTGATCGCGCTCTACGAGCATCAGGTTTTCACCGAGGGCGTGATCTGGGGAATCGACTCGTTCGATCAGTGGGGTGTGGAGCTGGGCAAGACGCAGGCCAAGGCGCTGCTTCCGGTTCTCACCAGCGACACCTCCCCCGCGCCGCAGTCGGACAGCTCGACCGATGCCCTGGTCCGTCGCTATCGGACCGAACGAGGACGGGTGAGCTGAGCGACGAGCGCGCCAATCTAGGCCCGACAGGTCGGCTCATAAGTCGAAACCGAGTCGCCGCACAAAGGCACGCAAGCGCTGCAGCTAGGCGAACGGCTTGGTCAGTGTCGGCGGCAGCACCCGCATCAGCTGCGCCAGCGGCGCCCACGGCCACCGCGGCACCACGGCCCGACCGGGCTCGCGTTCGATGGCGTTGACCAGCGCCCTGACGCCAGTTTCGTTGTCCACCATCAACATTGTGCTCGCCGACTTAGCCGTCATCTCCGACTCGATGTAGCCCGGTTCGATCACCGAGACCTTGATAGGGCCTTTGGCGTACTCGGCGCGCAGCGATTCGCCCAGCGAGCGCAAGCCGGCCTTGCTTGCGCAGTAAGCAGCTTTGACACCAGGCACCCCGGTATTCCCGAACACCGATGAGATCAACACCAGATGTCCCGAGCCGCTCGTGGTGAACATCTCCAGGGCCGTCTCGATCTGCACCAGCGCGGCCACCAGATTGGTCTCGATGGTCTTTTTGTTCGCCCACAGCTTGCCGGATCCCAGCCGGGCTCCGCTGCCGATGCCGGCGTTGACGACGATGCGGTCAATGCCGCCGAGTTCATCGCTGAGTTCGGCGAAGACCTTCGGCACCTGATCGTGTTCCCTGACGTCCAGGGCGGCGACCGCGATTTTGATCGCGGGATACTGTTGCGAGAGTTCGGCTTTCAGCTCATCGAGCCGGTCAGTTCGACGGGCGCACAGCGCCAGGTCGCGACCCTTAGCGGCGAAGGAACGCGCCATCCCGGCGCCCAGGCCGGAGCTGGCGCCGGTGATGAGGATCTTCTGGCGATTCATCCGGGCAGCATATCGACAGGTGTCAAGTCCCGGCCGATCGGCTACTTGAGCAGCCGTGACATCCGCCGGTCGGCCAGCACCTTGCCGCCGGTTTGGCACGTCGGACAGTACTGAAAAGACTTGTCCGCGAACGACACTTCCCGGACCGTGTCCCCGCACACCGGGCAGGGCAGCCCGGTGCGTGCGTGCACCCGCAGCCCCGAGCGCTTCTCCCCTTTGAGCATCGCGGCGCCCTGGCCGACGGAGCGGTTCACCGCGTCGGTCAGCACCGAAATCATCGCGTCGTGCAAGGTGGCGAGCTGTTCGCTCGTTAACTTCCCGGCCGTGGCGAACGGCGAGATCTTGGCGACGTGCAGGATTTCGTCGCTGTAGGCGTTGCCGATACCGGCGATCACCTTCTGATCGGTGATGACGGTCTTGATCCGCCCGCTGTTGCCGGCCAGCAGCCCGGCCAAGTCCTCGGCGCTCAGATCCAGCGCGTCGGGGCCCAGGGCGGCGATCCCTGGCACCTGGTCCGGATCATCGACCAGCCACACCGCCAGCCGCTTCTGTGTGCCGGCCTCGGTGAGGTCGAAGCCCGGCGCGCTACCGGGAACGCCCAGATGGACGCGCAGCGCGATTGGCCCCTTCCCTGGTCGCAGCGGTGCCGCGGCCAGCTTGTCCGACCAGCGCAGCCAGCCCGCGCGCGACAGGTGCGCGATCAACAGCAGATTGCCGGCCTGCAGCCCCAGGTACTTACCCCACCGGTTGGCTGCGGTGACGGTCAGGCCGTGCAGGGCACTGATCGGTGGATCGAAGGTTTTGAGGACGGACAGCGCGCCGACATCGACGCGACCGATGGGCGAACCCACGGCATGGCGCCGCAGGTGGTCGACCAGCGCTTCGATCTCGGGAAGTTCGGGCACCCATTCAGTTTGCCGATTGCGGCTATGAAGTGTCCATCGAAGCTCACGGCGACCGTAATAAGGGTGGCCGCAATAAGTAGGTATCCATGATCCAGCCATGCCGCGCGCGGGCCTCGGAACGCAACGCCACGATGCGCGCCCCCACCTCGCCGACAGCGCCTGCGACCAGCAATTCGTCGTCAGTACCGAGGTAGGCGCCCCACCAGATCCGGGTGTCGGCGGGGCAGGCCGCAAACGTGCAGTCGGCGTCGAGCATCACCACCGCCGAGCCGGACAACCCGTGCGCGCGTAGCTGCCTGCCGGTGGTGATCAGTACGGGTTCGCCGACGTCGTTGAGCGGGATCCGGTGCCGAGCCGTCAGCGCTTGGATGGCCGTGATTCCCGGGATGACGTCGAAAGTGACGTCGAGCTCTGCCGCGACCGCATCAAGAATCCGCAGCGTGCTGTCGTACAGCGACGGGTCGCCCCACGCCAGGAAGGCGCCGACACCGTCGGCGCCCAGCTCGGTGGCGATGGCCTTCGCCCAGATCCGGGTCCGCGCCGCATGCCAGTCGGAGACCGCTTCCCGGTAATCGTCTTGCTGGTCGCCCGGGTTCGACCGCTTCGGATCGGGCAGCTCCACGAATCGATAGCCCGGCTCGCGGATGAACCGCGCGCAGATCTCCCGGCGCAGCGCCACCAGGTCGCTTTTGGCCTCGCCCTTGTCCATCGCGAAGAACACCTGCGTGTCGTTGAGCGCCGCGATCGCCTGAATGGTCACGTAGTCGGGATCCCCGGCGCCGACGCCGATCACGTGGATATGCCGACTCACGCTCCACCTCCTGAGGTTCGTTGCCCGTCACATTGCCGAATCGCGACCTCGAACACCTAGTCGGGACCGCAAGTACCCAGTACCATGGGTACCGTCTGAAGCAACCCAATGAAGGGACGCCAGCGATGACCCGCGCCGAGACGATGCAGAGCGAAGCGATGAGGCAGAGCGAAGCGATGAGGAGGAGCGGCGCCGTGACCTCTGCGGTGAAGCCAGGTGGGCCAAGTCGTGAAGAGTTCTCGGAGCGTCTGCTCAAGGGCTCGGTGAAAAAGTCCTACGAACCGATCGTCGACATCGACTGGGATGCCCCGCTGGACCCGGACAAGTTCTATCTGCCGCCCCAGCTGGTCTCCCTGTACGGCACCTCGATGTGGGACGAGATGACCCGCGAGCAACAAATCGAGCTGTCCCGTCAGGAACTGGTCAACACGTTGTCGGCCGGAATCTGGTTCGAGAACATGCTCAATCAATCGTTGTTGCGCACGATCCTGCACGAGGACCCGACGAGCTCCTCGACGCATTACAAGCTGACCGAGCTGGGCGATGAAACCCGGCACATGGTGATGTTCGGCAAAGCCATTGAACGCATCGGCGCCAAGCCGGTACGCCCGCGCCTGTTGCATCGGATGATCATCAACACCCTGCCGCTGGCGTTCCAGCGCGGCTCGATGCTCTGGATGGCCGCCCTGATCGGTGAAGAGATTTTCGATTCGCTGCAACGGCAGATGATGGACGATCCGGAATTGCAGCCAATTATCCAGCGGCTCATGAGAATTCACGTCACCGAAGAGGCTCGTCATATCCAGTTCGCGCGCGACGGTGCCCGCAAGCGGGCGCAGACCATGCCGCGGTTCAACAAATGGTTCATGGCCAACATCAATGGACTCGGCGGGTATTTCTTCCGCTACCTGTTCAGCAATCCGATCCCCTACGCGCGGACGGGACTGGATCCGAAACGGGCGCGGGCGACGGCGCGCAGCAGCCCGCACCGTTACGAGACACAGACGGCCGGCTTTGCCCCGCTTGCGGCGTTTTTGACCGAGGTAGGCCTGCTGGGCCCGATCGCGCGTCGCGCCTGGAAGCGCGCCAAGTTTCTGTGAGCCCGACGCAGGTCATCGTCATCGGCGCGGGTAGTGCCGCCCAGACCGCATTGGCCGGGCTGCGATCCGCCGGAATCACCGACGTCGTACAACCGCGCGGCGAAGTGATCAGCTCGCGCTTCGATGACGACACCCACACCTGGGAGTTGCGCACTGCGGCGGGCGAGACATTGCTAGGCCGGGTGGTCATCGCGGCACATCAGCCGGCGCTCGTCGCGTGGACGCCAAAGCTGGCCGGGCGCAAAGAATTTCGCGGCACGTCGTTTCACGCGGCGCGGTGGGACCCCGATTTCAATCCAGCCGGCAAGCGCATCGCGGTCATCGGCACCGACTCCATCGCCGGTCACTACCTCGGGCAGCTGACCGCGGCGGCGGCCTCGGTCAGCGTTTTCGCGCACCCCCCGCGCCGGATCGTCGCCGAGTTGCCGTTGCCGCCAACCCGGGTCAAGCGCTGGCTACGCCGCCGAGCGGCGCTGGGCACGCAGCAGTCGCGGCCCGCGCTCGTAGCATCGCCGATCAGCGCCATCACCCCGTCGGGCATCCGCACCGGCGATGGTATCGACCACCGAGTCGACGCGATCGTCTACGGCACCGGGTTCGCGATCCCCGATCAGACTCCGGAGCTGGTCGGTGCCGGTGGAGTGTCCATCAACGAGGCTTGGGCCGACGGCATGGAGCCCTTTCTGGGCGTCGCGATTCGCGGGTTCCCCAACTACTTCTTGATCACCGGGCTCGATGCCGGTGCGCAAGTTCGCTATGTCGCCGAATGCCTTGCGCTGATGGACCGTAGCGCCAGCACCCGCATCGAGGTACTGCGCAGCAGCCAGCAGGTATTCAACGAGCGCGCCCATCTCGGACCCGCCCAGCCATTCCCGGTGGCATCGGCGTTCGAGCTGTCATCCGACGCCCGCTGCGACGATCAGACCTACGACGGTCTGGCGACGCTGACGATCGCCGGTACGGCCCACCCGGTGCGGGTGCGACTCTCCGGCCGCCTCGACCCGATCGATGGCCGTTACCACTGGCAGGGAACGCTTTTTAGCTCCCCGGCCCAGCCGCTGCCGGACGAAGTGCTCAGGCAGATCAGAACGGCGACGCTGACGGTCGGCGAACGCAGCGCAGCGGCGCGCATCGTCGAACAGACGCCGTGGGGCACCCACTCGGTCGCCGGCGTGGGCGCTCCCCCCTACGCGATGACGGAATTCTGAGCGACTCGGACTCCTTTGATGTGGTGACATCGATGCCACTGAACTAACGTGAGAAGTCTCTGCCGCCCGGGGGGGCGGTTTCTTATTTGGTTTGCCGGGTGGGAATTCGAGGAGCAGACGATGGAAAGCCGGATCGTGACGTTCAGTTACTTTTCGACCGCGCTAGGATTCGTGTGCCTTAACCGCAATTAGGACACGCCCCCACAAACCGCTGCATCGTGGGGCCCGCTAAGCAGGGATACTGTCCTAGACGGAAGGAGTGCCTAGCGTGAGTGCGGTAGCTGAGTCTCCGAGTTCGCTGGCCGTTGCGACGCGGACGGACGACTCCGTCGCCGTCCTGACCGTCGGCGGTGTACTTGATGCCAGCAACTCCGGGGCGCTGCGCGAGAGCATCTCCAAGGCCACCCTCCAAAAGCCCACGGCCGTCATCGTCAACATCAGCGAACTCAAAGTGCCCGCGGAGTCGGCATGGTCGGCTTTCATCAGCGCCCATTTGCAGCTCGGCACCCAGGCCAAGGTTCCGATTGTGCTGGTCAGCGCCCATCGCACGACCCGCGAGGCGATCACGCGCAGCGAGGTCACCCGTTTCATGCCGGTGTACTCGACCGAAAAAGGGGCCCTGAAAGCGCTCGGCCGGCTCACCCGTCAGACCATCCAGCGTGCCGATGCCGAGCTGCCTGCGAACCTGTCCAGCCTGCGTGAGTCACGCCGACTGGTCCGCGAATGGCTAACCGAATGGAAGCAACCCGGGCTCATCCCGGTCGCGCTCGTGGTCGTCAATGTGTTCGTGGAAAACGTGCTCGAACACACCGGAAGCATCCCGAAGATGCGGATCGAGACGGACGGCGTCACGGCGACCATCGCGGTGTCCGACGAGAGCACATCGCCCGCCGTGCGGCTACCGTCGCCGGACAAGGGCATCGACGTGTCCGGGTTGGCGATTGTCGACGCGTTGTCACGCGCGTGGGGCAGCACGCCCACCTCGTCGGGGAAAACGATCTGGGCCGTCATCGGCCCCGAGAACCAGCTTTAATCGGTCGCTTCACCCGTTGCGCCTCGTTGTGGGAGGACCCGCCGGTAAGCCAAACTAGAACACGTTCTAGTGTCGTGTGACGGCCCCCACAAGGAAGGCGGATCACGTGCGGTTCACCTACGCAGAGGCGATGACCGACTACCGGTACTACATCCCGCTGGCCCAAGCGGCCGAGGCGGCCGGGTACCACGCGATGACAATCGCCGACAGCATCGCCTACCCCTTCGAATCCGACTCGAAGTATCCGTACACGCCTGACGGCAATCGCGAGTTTTTGGACGGCAAGGAGTTCATCGAGACCTTTGTGCTGACCGCGGCGCTGGGTGCGGTGACGACGAAGCTGCACTTCAACTTCTTCGTCCTCAAGCTGCCGATCCGGCCACCGGCGTTGGTGGCCAAGCAAATCGGCTCATTGGCCGCGTTGACGAACAACCGGGTGGGCTTCGGGGTCGGCACCAGTCCGTGGCCGGAAGATTACGAGCTGTTGGGTGTCCCGTTCGCCAGGCGCGGCAAGCGCATGGACGAATGCATCGAAATCATCCAGGGGCTCACCAGCGGCGACTACTTCGAATTCCATGGTGAGTTCTACGACATCCCCAAGACGAAGATGACGCCGGCGCCCACCCAGCCGATCCCGGTCCTGATAGGCGGGCACGCCGACGTGGCGCTGCGGCGTGCGGCCCGGCTGGACGGCTGGATGCATGGCGGCGGTGACCCGGAAGAACTCGACGGGCTCATCGCCAAGCTCAAGCGGTTTCGCGAAGAAGCCGGCAAGACCGGGCCGTTCCAGATTCACGTCATCTCGGCCGACGCCTACACCGTGGACGGCATCAAACGGCTCGAGGACAAGGGCGTCACCGACGCTATCGTCGGCTTCCGCATTCCCTACATCACGGGCAACGACACCGAGCCGCTGGAGAGCAAGATCCGCAACCTCGAGATGTTTGCCGAGAACGTGATCGCGAAGGTCTAGCGGCGGTCGCAAGCGCGGCCGTGGCGAATCGCAAGCGCGGCGCAGCCGGGTGAAGCGGTTCGCCACCATCAGCGGAAGCCGGGCGCGGCGGGCCGCCGCCATCAGTCGGCGCCTCACAGCGGATCCCACTTCGGAGCCCGCTTCTCCATGTGCGCCGTGGCCGCCTCGACGGGGTTATTGGTGAAGCCGCTGAGGATCTGGGTGCGGTTCTCGATCTCGATGGCATGGCGCAAACTCGGCGCGTCCAGCGCCGCGTTGAGGCCAATCTTGGTCTGCCACACGCCGTAAGCGTTGTTCTCGGCGATCGCGCGGGCCAGCTTGAGTGCCGCCGGCATCACGTCACCCGGCGCGACCACTTCGTGCACCAGCTTGATGCGATAGGCCTCGGCCGCGTCGATGATGCGGCCGGTCAGCATGAGCTCGCGCGCTACCCCGGCGCCGACGATTTTCGGCAGCAGGTAGCTGGTGCCCATGTCCATCGAAGAGAAGCCGGCCTTGATGAACACCGAACCGAACCTGGCCTGTTCGGATGCCACCCGGATGTCGCTCACCAGCGTGAACGCCAGGCCGCCTCCGACAGCGACGCCGTTCACCGCCGCGATCACCGGAATGTCCAGTTCGTAGATCCGGGTGTAGAGGTTGGCCAGCCGGACCTGAGCGTCGTAGTTGATCTTGAACGGCGGGGTGGCCGGGCTGGCCGGCTGGGTCCAGGCCTGGCCGGTGCCGCTGAGATCGGCGCCGGCGCAGAAGCCGCGTCCGGCACCGGTGATAATCGCGACCCGGTATTGGCCGCCGCCGAGCACGTCGAGGGCGGCGTCCACGCCGTCGATCAGCGACCCGTCGATCGCGTTCAAGCGCTCCGGCCGGTTCAGGGTGATACAGGCGATGTTGTCCTCGAGAGTTTCCAATTCCACTGCAGGCATACCGAAACCGTAGGGGACGTGGGTTTTTGCCGACGAGGCATACCGTGGTTTTGACGCAACATCGAAGGAGAAAACATGGCACGAAGCGAAGGCGACACCTGGGATCTGGCTAATAGTGTCGGGGCCACCGCCACAATGGTCGCCGCCGCCCGGGCGGCCGCGACCAAACGTCCGCAGCCGGTCATCAACGACCCGTTCGCCGAGCCGCTGGTACGCGCCGTCGGGATAGAAGCATTCAACCGGTTGGCGTCCGGCGAACTCGATCTCGACGCCGACGACGCCGGGGTGGCATTTCCGCGGATCACCGATACGTTCGCCGCCCGCGCCCGCTTTTACGACGACTACTTCGCGCAAGTCACCGACGGAGGCATCCGGCAGGTCGTGATCGTTGCGGCTGGGCTGGACAGCCGCGCCTACCGGCTGTCTTGGCCGGCGGGGACGACGGTGTACGAGATCGACCAGCCGGAGGTGATCGAGTTCAAGACCTCGACGCTGTCGAAGATCGGCGCGACACCCACCACCGAGCACCGCACCGTCGGCATCGACCTTCGCGAGGATTGGCCGGCCGCGCTGCAGGCCGCCGGCTTCGATCCCGCCCGGCCCACGGCCTGGCTCGCCGAGGGGGTGCTGATTGGCTTCCTGCCGCCGGAGGCCGAGATTCGGCTGCTGGACAACATCATTTCGCTGAGCGCGCCCGGCAGCCGCCTGGCCGCCGACTACGGATCGGTCACCGACACCTCGCCGGAGTCGCAGGAACAGGCGCAGCAGATGACCGACGGCTGGCGACGGCACGGACTGGATTTGGACATCGCCGATTTGTCTTACCCCGGCGAGCACACCGATGTCGCCGCACACCTGCAAGCCCGCGGTTGGCACGTGCTCAGATTCCGGCTCGCTGAACTCTTCACGGCCGCCGGGTTGCCGGAACTCCAGACCGCCGACCAGCGGGGCCCGGCCGCGACCATCGGCTTTGTGACCGCCGTCCTCTAGTCGGGGGTGCGTCCGGGGCGCCGAGTGTGCGCCTCGGGCGGATAATCGCGAAATTCCCACCCTGGCTGCACACTCGACGCCGCCAGCGCACACTCAGTCGCGTTTGGCCAACCACTCGGCCTGCATAACCAGCAGGGCCATCGTCTCCAATTGCGGTGTGTCCGGGTCGAGTTCGCGATAGCGCTGATAGACGTTGACGACCACCCGCTCGGCGTCCAGCCAGGTGGCGTACTCGCCGAGGTCGACGGTGTCAGCGGCCTCGGCCCACGACAGACCCCCGCGGTAAGCGGCCTCGGCTTGCTCGGCAACGTGCACAAGATAGCCACGGACCGCGCGGATCCCGTCCGAGTCGGTGACCGGACCGTGCCCGGGCACCACCGTCGGCGCGTCCAGTGCGATCATCGCATCGCAGGCCGCGACCCAGTTGGCGATCGGGCCCGCCCACACGATCGGGGTGCAGCCGATGAACAGCAGATCGCCGCCGAACAACACCCCGGCGTCGGGCACGTGCACCACGGAGTCCGCGGCGGTGTGCGCGGGACCCAGGTTCAGCAAATCGATCCGCCGGCCGCCGACCTCGATGGTGAGGTCGCGGTCGAACGTCTGATCGGCATTGCGCACCTGGATGCCGCTGAAGTCGAAGTGCCCGAACCGGTCTCGCGTGTACGGCGTCGCGACCGGTCCGAGATTGGCAGTCTGCACCATGGCCAGCATCTCGGGTGCCATCCCGTGCGCGATCTCGTCAGCCGTGCCCTGCGCGGCGATGATTCGCACCGACGCGTCGAGCAGTTGGTTGCCGTGGGTGTGGTCGCCGTTGGAATGGGTGATCAACGCGTCGGTAATCGGCGCGCTATCGGTGATCGGCTTCATCGCGGTGAGCATTTCGCGGGTCAACGCCAGGTCGAACAGGGTGTCGACCAGCAGTGCGGCACCGTCGCCGCTGACCAGTCCGGCGTTGCTCCAGCCATAGCCCCCGTCGGGCAGCGTCCACGCCCACACCCGGTCGCCGACCTCATGCAGCCCGCGGGTGTAGGGCACTCGTGCCGGCGCCCGATTGAGCCGGCCCGGCGCCGGTGCGGCCTCCGGGTTGGGGCGGGGAGCCAGCCGGTGCGGCGCGCTGCTCGCGCGGACGGTTTGTCGCGTCTCCCCCAGACCCTGCACCCGCAGTGTGACCACGTCACCATCGCGCAGCCACCCGGGAAACGACTCCAGCCCCGTGATGCTGAGGTGCTCGACCAGTGTGCAGGTGGGCACCGTGCCGGAGCCGATGACGTCACCGGGCGTGAGCGCCACACCGCGCGAGACGTACGAGATGACTTCGCCAAAGCTCCAATCCATCTGGGCGGTCGACCCCGACCCGATCACGTTGTCGTTGACCAGTGCGGTGACCTGCAGGTCGAGCTTGCCAGGAAAGGAGGGGTGGCGATACGACTCGAGCTCATCGGGTGTAACCAGGTAGGGGCCCAGCGTGACTCCGCTGTCCTTGCCCTTGCCCTGCCCGATCGCCAGTTGGGTTTCCATTTGCTGCAGGTCGCGCGCCGACCAGTCGTTGAAGATGGTGTAGCCGATGATCGCCTGTTCTGCCTGCTCAGTCGTCAGGTCTTTGCCGCGGGTGCCGATGACCGCGGCGATCTCCAATTCGAAGTCCTGCCACGCGCTTCCGGGTGCCATCGGCGCATCCTCATAGGGTCCCAGAACGGTTGCCGGGCAAGCGAAGTAGAAGGCCGGGATGCGGTACCAGGTATCGCTGAGTACGCGTCCGGCACCCACGGCGGCCTGGCAATTACGCATGTGGTCCAGGAAGCACAGCGAATCCCGGATCGACGGCGGTCGCGGGATCGGCGCCAGCAAAGTCGCGTCGTCCAGACGGACGATGGCCGACGGGGAGGCGAGTGCCTCCTCGCCGGCTTGCCGCAGCCCGTCGGCACCGCGGCCGATCAGGTCCAGCAGCGTCACGCCTCGCGGCGCCGCGTAGATGGTGTCACCAGCGAGCACTCCGGCACGCTCGCCGTCTCCCAAATCTGAGCCTCGGTATGTCACCCATTTCATTCGCGCACCACCTCACTTGGTTTCTTGTCGTTGCGCAGCCCGCGCCAACTCGATTGGCGCAGGCGGTTATCCGGGGTCCATTCGCTGTAGCGCACCTCCCCGACCAGAACCGGCTCGACGAACGTCACACCCTTGGCATCGCGGGTGGGCAACGGGGCGTCGAAGGGACTGTGGTCGGTGTGCAGCGGCGCCAGCGTCTTCTTGAGGGTGGCCAGGTCGCGTCCGGTGAAGCCGGTACCGACCCGTCCGGCGAAATGCAGTCCGCCGTCGCCCGGGATGCCCATGAGCAGTGCGCCGATGCCGCTGGTGCGCCCGCCTTCGCCGACCTTCCAGCCGCCGATCACGATTTCCTGGGTCTTCCAATGCTTGTCCTTCACCCACGACGCCGACCGCCGGCCCGGCTGGTAGGTGGAGTCGCGGCGCTTGGCGATCACACCCTCCCAGCCGTGCTTGCCGGAGTCGTCGAGCGCTTGCGCGCCGTCGCCGGTCAGCAGTTCGGGAACGGCGAGATTGCCAGCCGCACCCAATGTTTCGAGCAGTTTGCGCCGATCTTGATAGCGGGCCCGCAGCAGCGAGCGCCCGTCCAGGTAGAGCAGGTCGAATGCCCAGTACTCGACGCGGGTGGCGCGACTGCGGTTCTGCATCTCGTTGAAGCGCGGCACGCCGGAGGCATCCAGGGCCACCACCTCACCGTCGAGCACCACATGGTGATCGGTGAGACCAGTTGCAAGTGAACGTAATTGGGGATATTCTCCGGTGACGTCGCGTCCGTTACGTGAGCGCAGCCGCACGCTGCCGTGGTCGGCGTCGACCAGCAGCCGGTAACCGTCCCACTTTCCCTCGAACGCCCATTGGCTCGCCTTCAACGCCGCCACCGAACCCTCCGACGAGAGCATCGGGGCGAGCTCGTCGAATTCGAAGACCTTCTGATCCTTCATCCGATGCGCCAACCACTGATCGCCGTTGGTCTGAATCAGCGCGTAGCGCCCCGCGATTCGGCTACCGCGCAGGTTGACGATGACTTCGTCCTCATTGAACTTCTCGGCCTCGTAGGTGCCCGCATCCCAGATGATCACCTTACCGGCGCCGTATTCCCCTTTGGGGATGACGCCCTCGAAGCTACCGTATTCCAACGGATGGTCTTCGGTGTGCACCGCCAGATGATTCACCGACGTGGTCTCGGGCAGGTTCTTCGGAACAGCCCACGACACCAGCACACCGTCTTTTTCCAGCCGAAAGTCGTAATGCAGCCGGCGGGCGTGGTGCTCCTGAATGACGAAGGTATTACCTTGGCCAACAACCGGTTTGGAGCTAGGTACCGGCTCCGGTGTTTTCGCTGCGTCGCGCATGTTGCGATATTTGGTCAGCCGATCGGGAGTCCTCACGTCGGCGTCCAACGGCGCCAGCAGATCTCCGTCACGCTGAACCCGCTTCAGTACTTCGTCGTAGCGCAGCTGGCGGAGCTTCTTGTCGTCGAGCTCCTCCCAGCTGCGCGGCGCGGCGACGGTCGGATACTCGCGTCCACGAAGCGAGTACGGCGCGATCGTGGTCTTGGACCCGCTGTTCTGGCTCCAGTCCACGAACACCTTGCCCGCCCGCAGGCTCTTGGTCATGGTGGCCGTGACCAGCTTGGGCATCGACGTTTCCAATTGCTGCGCAACGCGTTTGGCCAATGTCACCGCACCTTGGCTACTCACCGGCTTGTCCAGCGGGCTATAGAGGTGCAGGCCCTTGCTGCCGCTGGTGAGCGGAAACGTGGTCAGCCCGATATCGGCGATCAGATCCCGAACGGCGCGCGCGACCTTGGCGAGCTGTGCCATGGTCACGCCTTCGCCGGGATCCAGATCGAACACCAATCGCGTTGCCGGACCGGGTTTGAGTTCCTCGCCTTTCCGCGTCCACTCGGCGACGAAGCGCCACTGCGGCACGTGCACCTCCAGTGCGGCTTGCTGGGCGATCCACGCCAGCCCGTCGGCGCTGTCGATGATCGGATACGTCGTCGTCCCGGACCGGTGGGAAACACTGCCGCGGGGCAACCAATCTGGAGCCGAGGAAGCCAGCTGCTTTTCGAAAAACGAAGACTGCTCAACGCCATTCGGCCAACGCTTACGGGTGGCCGCACGCCCGGCGATGTGCGGCACCATCACCTCCGCGATACCGGTGTAATAGTCGAAGATGTCGGACTTGGTGGTGCCGGTCGCAGGGTAGAGCACCTTGTCGGGATTGGTCAGCTTCACCCGTGATGCCATGGTGTCAACCTACGTGTTTCGGCGCCGTTAACAGCTTTGACCACCGATTATCGCCCTTGACGATCTCTTTATATGTGACATGACCCACGGATACGTTAGACCGGCGATCACCCCGGGCACAGGGAGACAATGTTTGATGTCCTTCCCCCTTGGCGTCCAAAAAGCGGCGTCCCACTGACCGACTTGACGTTACGACTGCATTCGCACCGAGTTGACGTGCCCACCTACGACAGGTCGGCCCTGCAGCGGGGTGTCGTCCACATCGGCGCGGGCAACTTCCACCGCGCACATCAGGCCGTTTACTTCGATGACCTGGCGCGCTCGGGCATTTCCGATCTGTGGGGGGTTACCGGCGTCAGTCTGCGCTCCCGCGATGTCAAAGACTTGCTGTCCGCTCAAGATGGGCTGTACACCGTCGTTCAGCGCGGCCACGACCGCCAAGTCGCGCGGGTGGTCGGCTCGATCGGCTCCGTTCACTACGCACCGAATGACGGCGCAGCGGTGCGTGCCGCCCTGGCAGATCCCCAAACCCGCATCGTCAGCCTGACCATCACCGGCAACGGATACTTCCTCAATCCGGTCACCGACGAGTTCGACGCCGACCACCCCGACGTGCGCGCCGACCTCGTCGCATACGGCGGCTATGCCACCGCGTGGGGATACCTGGCCGAAGCACTCGACCAGCGTCGCCGCGCGGGCATCGCGCCGTTCACCGTGCTCTGCTGCGACAACTTTCCCGGCGACACCCAGCCGGCCAGGACCGCGCTGGTGTCGTTCGCGGCCTTGAGGGACCCCGGGCTGGCCCGGTGCATCGACACGCATGTCGCGTTTCCGTCGACCATGGTCGATCGCATCACCCCGCAAACCTCGAAGTCGGAGCGCAAATTCGTCGAGCAGACGTTCGGCGTCGCCGACAAATGGCCGGTCCTGACCGAACCATATTGCCAATGGGTGATCGAGGACTCCTTCAGCAATGGGCGGCCGCCGCTCGACGAGGTCGGTGCCGAATTCGTCGCCGATGTCACCGACCACAAGCTGATCAAGACCCGTCTTCTCAACGGAACCCATATCGCGCTCGCGTGTTTGGCCACACTGGCCGGCTACCAGCGCACCGACGAAGCGATGCGGGACCGCGTCATCTTCGAATACGTCGAGAAGCTCCTGCGCGACGAGATTCAGCCCCTGCTGCCCGCGGTCCCGGGGATGAACACACCCCAATACCGGGCCAGCTTGCTCAATCGGCTCAGCAACCCCCGAATGAGTGACCAATTGTCGCGGCTGGCTCGACGGGGGACAAGCAAAATATCGCAGTTTGTGCTGCCCTCCCTGCAGGAGGCGATCGCGCAGGGCCGACCGCACACCTTGCTGATGTTGGCCGTTGCCGGATGGGCCCGTTACATGCGCGGCCACGACCTCAAGGGCCGTAAGTTCAGCATCGAAGATTCGCAGGCGATACCGGTGGTTAGGTTGGCGACCATGGCAAGCAGCAACCCCGATCCGCTGCTGGGGCATGAAATGTTCGCCGAGGTACGCGCGGTTCCCGGTTTTGCGGAGCGCTTGGCCGACATGATTGCGGATATCGACGAGCGCGGTGTGCTGGCCACGCTGCGTCAAGCGATGCGCGACGACGAGCGGGAGTTGGTGTCGTGATGAGCAATGAACTCTATGGGCTGACCTTTGTGCGCACATTTGACCCGGCGCCGATCACTACCTTGCTCTGTGACGCCGATGACAACCTGTTTGGTTCTGAGAGGCCGGCTTTCGACGCATCGACCGAGGTGACGAATCGTTTCCTGGACAGGTTCGGCGTGAGGGCTCCACTCAGCGCCGAGGAGTTGCGTAAGCGGGCCGTCGGGAAAAACTTCCGTACCACGGCTCTCGACCTGGCGGTGCAGTGCGAGGTGCCGCTCGATCAGACGTTGGCCCACGGCCGTCCCGGAGCGCGTGTCGCTTCGGACAGCGACGTCGTGAACGGTCGCGCCTTATGCGCCGACGAACTTGAGAAATGGGTGCTCCAAGAGCGCGAAAGGGTCACCGCTCATCTGGCCGTCACCCTCAAACCAGATCCGCAGGTGCTGGAACCGCTGCGAGACCTCTCGACGCATTACGCACTCGCGGCCGTCAGCTCCAGCGCCACCCAGCGTCTGCTTGCCTGCTTCACTGCCACCGGTCTTGACTCACTGATAGCGGAGGCTGTGACCTTCAGCGCGGAGGATTCTCTTCCGGTGCCGACAAGCAAACCCGACCCGGCGGTGTATCTGCATGCCGGCCAGGTATTGGGGGTCGAGGCCCATCAGGGTCTGGCCATCGAAGACTCCGTGGCTGGGGTTAGCTCCGCTGTCGCAGCCGGCTACGCCACCGTCGGTAACGTGATGTTCGTTCTACCCGACGAAAGGCAAAGCCGCCGTACGGCATTGATCGATGCCGGCGCCGTCGCGATCACCGATTCGTGGCGTGCACTTGCTGATGTTCTGCTGTCGTCGGCCGTGCCGGCTGGAGGTTCCCCGCTCACGTAGGGCATCGACTGGTCATTACCGCTGGGCTTCCAGCCCGCGGTCGTCGTACCGTCGAGAGTGCGGCGAGCCCGGTGACGATCCGGGCTGTGGCCGGGGAGGAGTTGGCCAGTGGTGGCTAGCGCAATCAATCTGAACAATGCGGCGCTCGAAAGCCTGCCGATCGAAGCACCCAACTATGACCGCGGCAGCATAGGCGTCGGTATCGCCCATATCGGGACCGGTCACTTTCACCGAGCCCATCAGGCGATGTACATCGACCGGTTGCTGCGCCAGGGCCTGGCGCACGAGTGGGGCATTTGCGGGGTCGGTGTGATGCCCGGCGACTGGACAATGCGCGATGTCCTGACCGATCAGGACGGGCTCTACACGCTGATTCTGGAAAAACCCGACAGCAGCCGGGACGCACACGTGATCGGCTCGATCATCGACTATCGCTACGCTCCCGACGATCCGGAGTCGGCATTGGAAATGCTGGCCGCGCCCACCACCCGCATCATTTCGCTGACCATCACCGAGGGCGGCTACCGGGACCCGGACGGGCCCGCGTTCGCATTGATCGTCGAGGCTTTGGACCGGCGTCGACGCCGCGGGATCGCCGCACCGACGATTGTGTCGTGCGACAACATCGAGAACAACGGTGCGATCGCCGCGCGGGCCGTCCTCGCGAATGCCGAAAGCCGAGACCCCGGGCTGGCGCAGTGGATCGCTGAAGAGGCTCGATTCCCGAGTTCGATGGTCGACCGGATCACCCCGGCCACGACAGTGCAGATGGCCGCGGAGGTTCGGCGCGACTTCGGTGTCAACGACCGCTGGCCGGTGGTGGCTGAGCCATTCACTGCCTGGGTGCTCGAAGACGAGTTTGCCGATGGCCGGCCCCCGCTGGAACAGGCGGGCGTGCTGCTGGTCGACGATGTCGCCCCGTACGAGTTGATGAAGCTGCGGCTGCTCAATGCGGGACATCAGTGCCTGGCCTACTTCGCTCATCTGTGCGGATTCGAGTTCGTCCATGAGGCGGCGGGTGATCCCGTGTTCGCCGATTTCTTGCTTGCCTATTTCGAATCCGAGGCCATCCCGACGCTGCCACCGGTGCCCGGGATCGACCTGCATGAGTTCACCCGCACGCTGATCGAGCGGTTCGCCAACCCGGGCGTGCGCGACACCGTTGCGCGGTTGTGCGCCTTCTCGTCGGATCGCATTCCGAAGTGGCTGATCCCGGTGATCTGCGACAACCTGGCCAGCGACGGGTCGGTCCGGGTGGCGGCAGCGGTGGTGGCGAGTTGGGCCCGCTACGCCGAGGGCACCGACGAATGGGGCGAGCCATACGAGGTGGTGGACCAGCTGGCGGACTCGCTCATCCCGATCGCCCGGACGCAGTACGAAAATCCCACCGCGTTCATCGAGATCACCGCGGTGTTCGGCGATCTGGCCCATCAGCCACGCTTCGTCCAGGCATACAGCTGGGCGCTGGATTCGTTGCACCGCAAGGGAGCCCGGGCGACCCTGGAGGCTTTGGTGCGATGACCCGCGGTCTGGTGATCGGCGAGTCGCTGATCGACATCGTCGGGAGCGACGAGCATGTCGGCGGCAGTCCGCTCAACGTTGCCGTAGGACTCGGCCGGCTAGGCCGCGACGTCGACTTCTTGACATACATCGCCGACGACGCGTACGGCCAGCGCATCACTGAGTACCTCAACGCCGCTGGGGTGCAACTAGTTTCAGAAAGCCGGACTGCGGAGCGCACGGCAACTGCGCGGTCCATCATCGCGGCAGACGGATCGGCCGACTATGCGTTCGACCTGGACTGGCGGCTTTCCGGAACTCCGCCGGTCGCGCCGCCGCTTTTCGTCCATACCGGATCGATTGCCGCTGTGCAGGGTCCGGGCTGCCTGGCGGTGGCGGCGTTGATCGACACCTATCGCGTCTCGGCGACGGTCACCTTCGACCCCAACGTGCGGCCGTCGCTGATCTCCGACCGGGAACTGGCCGTCGCGCGCATCGACCACCTCATCG
>DASYJS010000277.1:0-5107 GCA_035996225.1 Mycobacterium sp.
AACTTCGCCATCGTCGACGAGGTCGACTCCATCCTGATCGACGAGGCCCGCACGCCGCTGATCATCTCCGGTCCCGCCGACGGTGCCTCCAACTGGTACACCGAGTTCGCCCGGCTTGCCCCGCTGATGGAAAAAGACACCCACTACGAGGTTGACCTGCGCAAACGCACTATCGGTGTGCACGAACTCGGGGTGGAGTTCGTCGAAGACCAGCTCGGCATCGACAACCTGTATGAGGCCGCCAACTCGCCGCTGGTCAGCTACCTGAACAACGCGCTGAAGGCCAAGGAGCTGTTCAACCGCGACAAGGACTACATCGTCCGCGACGGCGAGGTCCTCATCGTCGATGAGTTCACCGGTCGCGTGCTGATCGGCCGTCGCTACAACGAAGGCATGCACCAGGCCATCGAGGCCAAGGAACACGTCGAGATCAAGGCCGAGAATCAGACGCTGGCCACCATCACGCTGCAGAACTACTTCCGGCTCTACGAGAAGCTGGCCGGCATGACCGGTACCGCCCAGACCGAGGCGGCCGAGCTACACGAGATCTACAAGCTGGGCGTGGTCTCCATCCCGACCAACAAGGACATGATCCGCGAAGACCAGTCCGACCTCATCTACAAGACCGAGGAAGCCAAGTACATCGCGGTGGTCGACGATGTCTCCGAACGCTACGAGGCGGGTCAGCCGGTCCTGATCGGGACCACCAGCGTGGAGCGCTCGGAGTACCTCTCGCGGCAGTTCACCAAGAGGCAGATCCCGCACAACGTGCTGAACGCCAAGTACCACGAGCAAGAGGCCGCCATCATTGCCGAGGCCGGCCGGCGAGGTGGCATCACCGTCGCCACCAACATGGCCGGCCGCGGCACGGACATCGTGCTGGGCGGCAACGTCGACTTCCTCACTGACTTACGGCTGCGTGCCCGTGGTCTGGATCCGGTCGAGACCCCCGAGGAGTACGACGAGGCCTGGCACGAAGAGCTGCCCAGGGTCAAGGAGGAGGCCACCAAAGAGGCCAAGGAGGTCATCGAGGCCGGCGGCCTGTACGTGCTGGGTACCGAACGTCACGAGTCGCGGCGCATCGACAACCAGCTGCGCGGTCGCTCCGGCCGGCAGGGTGACCCCGGCGAGTCGCGCTTCTACCTGTCGCTGGGCGACGAGCTCATGCGCCGGTTCAACGGGGCCGCACTGGAGAGCCTGCTGACCCGGCTGAACCTGCCCGACGACGTCCCGATCGAAGCCAAAATGGTCACCCGGGCCATCAAGAGCGCCCAAACCCAGGTCGAGCAGCAGAACTTCGAGGTCCGCAAGAACGTCCTCAAGTACGACGAGGTGATGAACCAACAGCGCAAGGTCATCTACGCGGAGCGCAAACGCATCCTTGAGGGCGAGAACCTGCAGGAGCAGGCGTTCGACATGGTCCGCGATGTCATCACCGCCTATGTGGACGGCGCGACCGGCGAAGGCTACGCCGAGGATTGGGATCTTGACGCATTGTGGACGGCGCTCAAGACGCTGTACCCGGTCGGGATCGAACACGAGACGCTCACCCGTCAAGACGCCGACTCCGAGCGCGACGAACTCACCCGCGACGAGCTCTTCGATGCGCTCGTCAAAGACGCCGAACAGGCTTATGCCACAAGGGAAGCCGAGCTGGAGGAGATCGCGGGAGAAGGTGCGATGCGACAGCTGGAACGCAACGTGCTGCTCAACGTGATCGACCGCAAGTGGCGTGAACACCTCTACGAGATGGACTATCTCAAGGAGGGCATCGGGCTGCGCGCGATGGCGCAGCGCGACCCGCTGGTCGAGTACCAGCGCGAGGGCTACGACATGTTCATGGCCATGCTCGACGGCATGAAGGAGGAGTCGGTCGGCTTCTTGTTCAACGTCACCGTCGAGGCGGTGCCCTCTCCCCAGGTTGCGCCGATGGAAACCCCGGAGGGGCTAACGGAATTGGGGACGACCAACGCCGTGGCCGCCGAACAGCCGGATGGCACCTCCGGTGGAGCACTCACCGCGGTGCGGGAACACGCTCCAAGCACGCTGCGCGCCAAGGGCATTGACAGCGAGGCGCCCGCTCTGACGTATTCCGGTCCATCGGAGGACGGTTTGGCGGAGGTCCAGCGCAACGGCGGTGGCGCGCAGAAGACTCCGGCCGGTGTGCCCGGGGGTGCCAGCAGGCGCGAGCGGCGCGCTGCCGCCCGTCAACAAGGCCGGGGCGCCAAGCCGCCGAAATCGGTCAAGAAGCGCTAAACGGTTTGAGGCATAAGCCTCATGTGCTGGCCCGGGGGCGCGGCGCAGCATCGGTGCATGACCACGACTCCTGCCGACGCCGCCACGGCTGTCCTGCAAAACCCCGTCCTGCCGGACGGAGATGACGAACGATTTGTCGGGTTCGGTGTGATGGGCCTGCCCTTCGCCGGCGGGCATTACCTGGCCTTGCGCCACTTTCCCGCAACGACCTTCTCGCCCGGGTACCGGTCGGTGTGGCACCGCGATCCCGACGGCATCTGGACGTTCTATGCGACAACCCCGGGCCCGCAGAGCTGCGCCCGTTACTTCAGTTCGGCGACTCCGCGGGACCCGGTGCAGTGCGATATCGACATCGCGTGGGTCACCCCGTGGTCGCTATTCGTCGGCATCACGGGACTGCTCGAATGGGAGATAGGCCTGCGCGCAACCTGGTCGACGCGGCTGATGAGCGCGATCGGCCGCCGGGTGCCGGGCGGGGCGTGGACCAACCGGCTGGCGCTGGGCGGAATCGGCCGAGCCGCCGGACCGACGTTGGGTGCGGGGCAGGTCCGCTTATCCGGGACCGCGCCGAACGGCCAGCGATTCACGATCGCTCCCAAGCGGGTGTGGGCTGTGGCCCGGTCGCGTGCGGTGTTTCGCGGCGTGGACCTCGGACCGGTCGGACCGCTGCGCGAGCAAGCCCGTCTGGAGAGCTTTCGGCCACCGCAGCGGGGATTGTTCGTAGTGGGCTCGGGGCACTTCGAAACGTTTGACCCGAGCCGGCACCGCGCGGTCGAGCGAAGAGGACAATGAGCCGATGGCGCCGCACACAGGCGAGCCAGCACCGGGGGAGGCACCCAGCCGGGCGGAGCTGCTGGCGGCGCTGTCGGTGGCAATCGACCTCGGCTTGGGACAACCCGCCGAGCACATGCTGCGCGCGGCCCTGATCGCGACCCGGCTCGCGGATCGACTGGGGCTCACCGACGCCCAACAGGATTGCGTCTACTACACGACGTTGATCATGTGGATCGGGTGCCATGCCGACTCCCATGAATACGCGCGATGGTTCGGCGACGACATTGCCGTGCGGCATGATTCGTACCTGGTCGACTGGTCGGGACTGCCGTACTTGCGGTTCCTGATGGGCAACGTTGGTCGCGGTCAGTCGTTGACGCACCGGGTGGCCATCATGGCAACCCTGTTCGCCAACGCGCGCGGTCAGTTGTCCCGGTTGATCCATTCGCATTGCACCTCCGCCGCGCTGCTGGCCGATCGAATCGGCCTGGGCCCCGATGTGCAGGCGTCGCTCGCGTTCGCTTTCGAGCGTTACGACGGCGGCGGCCTGCCCGCCGGCGTGCACGGTGATGAGATTCCGATACAAATGCGGGTCGCTCAGCTTGCCGAGATGGCCGAGGTGCACCACCGCGCGTACGGTGTCGAGGGCGCCGTGGCCATGGCTCGCAGCCGCCGCGGTGGCCAGTTCGACCCCAAGGTCGTCGACACCTTTGCCCAGAATGCCGACGCGATTTTGGCCGGCCCGGCCCCCGGCGATGTGTGGGCCGCGGCACTGCATGAGGCGCCCGATCGCCACCAACGGCTTGACGACAAGGCGCTCGACGCACTTCTTGTCGCGTTCGGAGACTTCGTCGACCTCAAGTGCCCGTTCACCTTTGGGCATTCGCGCGCGGTGGCCGGGCTCGCCGGCGACGCGGCTCTCGCGGCCGGCGTCGACGCCGGCGCGGCGGCCCTGACCCGGCGTGCGGGCCATGTGCACGACCTGGGCCGCATCGGTGTGTCGAATCAAATATGGTCCAAGCCAGGGTCGTTGACCGCGGGCGAATTCGAGCGGGTTCGACTGCATCCCTATCTGACCGTGCGGATTCTCAACCAGGTCCGCGGGCTCGGGCGGCTGGCCGAGGTCGCCGGCAACCATCACGAATGCCTGGACGGATCGGGATACCCACGCGGACTTGCCGGGACCGCGTTGGGTCTGCCCGACCGTATCCTGGCGGCCGCGGTCAGTTACCAATCAGCTTGCGAACCAAGGCCATACCGCGACGAGCTGTCACCGGGCGCGGCGACGCGGCGGCTGCAGGAGCGGGTGCGTGCCGGCGAACTCGACCCCGTCGCCGTCGAAGCGGTGCTGCATGCGGCGGGACAGCCCGCCCAGCGACCCAAGACGCGTCCGGGCGGACTGACGCCGCGCGAGATCGAAGTGCTCTGCCTCGTCGCCCGCGGGGCCTCCAACAAGGAAATCGCGGCGGCGTTGGTGATCAGCGAAAAGACGGCCCGCAACCATGTCGAGCGGACATACGCGAAGATCGGCGTCTCAAATCGCATCGGCGCCAGCATGTATGCGTTGCAACAGGGATTGTCAATCCCGTGACCGACGGAAATTGAGGCAATCGCCCCATCCCTTGAGGCAAGATTGGGCGGACAATCGGTTCATGAGTCGATATTTCGCAATCTGTTACGGCGCAGTGGCTTACTTGCTGTTCCTGGTGTCGTTCGTGTACGCGATCGGATTCGTGGGCAACATCTGGGTGCCACGCAGTGTCGACAACGCGCTCTCGGCCCCCGTGGGTCAGGCGGTACTGATCGACGTACTGCTGCTTGGTGTTTTCGCGGTCCAGCACAGCGTGATGGCGCGGCCCGCGTTCAAGAGCTGGTGGACGCGATTTGTGCCCCCGTCGATTGAGCGCAGCACCTACGTGGTTCTGGCGAGCGGCGCGCTGTTGCTGCTCTACTGGCAGTGGCGGATTCTGCCGGACGTCGTTTGGGACGTGAATCTGCCGGCGGCACGTGTGGCGCTGTGGGCGTTGTTCTGGCTCGGTTGGGCGACGGTATTCTTCTCGTCCTTCATGGTCAACCA
>DASYJS010000278.1:0-9711 GCA_035996225.1 Mycobacterium sp.
GACGGCAAGGCCGCCTACGTGCAGGTCTTCCTCGTCGGTGCTCAGGGCACGACCCCCAGTCACGAGGCGGTGGCCTCCGTGCGCGACCTCGTCTCGTCGGTACCTGCGCCGCCGGGAGTGAAGGCCTACGTCGCCGGCAACACGGTGCTCAACGCCGACACCAGCGTCGCCGGGCACAAGAGCCTTCAGCTGATGGCGTTGGTGTCGATCGGCGTCATCCTGGTGATGCTGCTCATCGTCTACCGCTCCATCGTGACCACGATTCTGGCGCTCCTGATCGTCGGCATCGAACTCTTTGCTGCACAAGGGGTTACGGCCACCGCGGGTAACATGAACATCATCGGTCTGACGCCGTATGCGGTGAGCATGATCACGATGCTCGCCATCGCCGCGGGAACCGACTACGTCATCTTCCTGCTGGGCAGATATCACGAAGCCCGGGCGGCGGGCCAGGATCGGGAAGAGGCCTACTACACGGCGTATCACGGGGTGTCTCACGTAATCCTGGGTTCGGGGCTGACCATTGCGGGCGCCCTGATGTGCCTGACCCTGTGCACTTTGCCGTATTTCCAGACGATGGGTCTGCCGTGTGCGATCGCGCTGCTGGTCATCGTGGCCGCGGCGCTGACGCTGGCGCCGGCGGTCCTGGCCGTGGGGTCCCGATTCGGCCTGCTCGATCCCAAGGGTCAGCTCTCGACGCGGAGCTGGCGCAAGGTCGGCACGAGCGTGGTTCGTTGGCCGGTGCCGATCATCCTGGTCACCGCGATGATCGCGATCATCGGATTCGTCAGTCTGCTGACCTACGTGCCGCAGTACAACGACGAGAAATACACCCCCGCCGACATGCCGGCCAACGTCGCGATGGCCGCCGCCGAGCGGCACTTCTCCCAAGCCCGGATGAACCCCGAGCTGCTCATGCTCGAAGCCGACCACGACCTGCGCAACCCGGCCGACATGCTCGTCATCGACCGGGTCGCCAAGAACGTCTTCCATCTCAACGGCATCGAACGGGTACAGACGATCACCCGACCGCTCGGGGCACCCATCGAGCACAGCTCCATCCCGTTCCAAATCGCCATGCAGAACTCGGCCACCCTGCAGACCGCCAAGGCTCAGAACGACAACACCGCGCAAATGCTGGAGCAGGCCGACGAGTTGAGCAAGACCATCGCCAACATGGAACACATGTACGCGATCATGAAGGAGCTCACGGCCACCACTCACGACATGGTCGCCCAGACGCACAAGATGGTGGACACCACCAACGAGTTGCGTGATCACATCTCCGACTTCGACGATTTCTTCCGGCCTATTCGCTCCTACTTCTACTGGGAAAAACACTGCTTCGACATTCCGAGTTGTTGGTCGATTCGCTCGATCTTCGACACTCTCGACGGGATTGATGAGATCGCCGACCAATTGCAGGTGCTCACGGGCAGTCTCGATCATCTCGACCAGTTGATGCCGCAAATACTGGCGACGCTGCCGCCGACCATCGCCTCCATGAAGACGATGCGCGACTTCATGGTGGCCTCGCACAGCACGATGGCCGGCATCCAAGCCCACCAGCAGGAGGGCGCCGAGGGCTCAACCCTGATGGGTCAATACTTCGACGAGGCCAAAAACGACGACTCCTTCTACCTGCCGCCGGAGGTGTTCAAGAACCCCGATTTCGAACGTGGCCTGAAGATGTTCGTCTCGCCCGACGGCAAGGCCGTCCGGTTGATCATCACCCACCAGGGCGACCCGGCCTCAGTGGCGGGGATCAGGCACGTCGCCGGGATCAGGGAAACCGTCGCCGACGCCGTCAAGGGCACCCCGCTGGAAAACGCGAAGGTGTCACTCGCCGGCACCGGATCGCTCTACAGCGACATGCAGAAAGGCGTCACGGTCGACCTGTTGATCGCCTGCATCGCGGCGATGATCCTGATCTTCGCGATCATGCTGATCATCACCCGCAGCGTGGTGGCCGCACTCGTCATCGTCGGCACGGTAGCCGCATCCCTGGGCGCCGCGTGTGGTCTGTCGGTGCTGCTCTGGCAGGACATCCTGGGCCTTGGGGTGCAGTGGATCGTGCTCCCTCTGTCGATCGTGATCCTGCTCGCCGTGGGTTCGGACTACAACCTGCTGGTCGTCTCGCGACTCAAGGAGGAGATCCACGCCGGCCTCAACACCGGCATCATCCGCGGCATGGGCGCAACCGGGCGCGTGGTCACCGCCGCTGGCCTGGTGTTCGCGTTCACCATGATGTCGATGATCGTCAGCGACCTGCGCGTGGTCGGCCAGCTGGGCATGACCATCGGCATCGGCCTGCTTGTCGACACGCTCATCGTGCGATCGTTCATGACCCCCTCGATCGCCGCCGCGCTGGGACGCTGGTTTTGGTGGCCGCTGAACACCTTCAAGATCACTCATCCGTCTAAACCCACACACCAATCCGAACCGGACGCCAACACCGTGCCGATCCTCCAACGATCGACACCGTGAAACGCAAGCGCGGGTCTGCCAAGCTGTCCCTGGCAACGTCGTCATCAGTGAGCAGATCGGAACCCATGACAGAGTCGAAACCGAGACTGCGCCAGCGCACCGACGGGCGGCTGGACCGCTCGCGCGATCCCGGGATTCTCAACGCCGCTCTGGCGGCGCTCGCCGAGCATGGCTACCAGGCCACCAACATGAACGATGTCGCTGCGCGGGCCGGTGTCGGCAAAGCGGCTATCTACCGCCGCTGGTCCTCGAAGGCTGCCTTGATCACAGATGCCCTCGTCTACTGGCGGCCCGACCTGATGAGTGACGAAGCCCCCGACACCGGCAGCCTCACAGGCGATTTCGAATTCCTCGTCGAACGCGCGGCCCGCAACGACGACAACCTGATCTCCAACGACCTGGTGCTACGCGTCGCAGTGGAGGCCGCGCACGATCCCGAACTCGCTACAGCCCTCGATGACCTGATACTCCGCAGAGGTCGACGGATGATATCGGCGATACTCAAGCAAGCAGCTGCCCGCGGCGAGATATCGGGTGATCGCGACTGGTCACTCGTCACCGATGTAATCACCGCCATGGGACTGATGCGGGTCATCAGCGGACAAACCGTCGACGCCCAGTTCGTGCGACAGGTCATCGACACGTTGGTGCTGCCGGCGGTTCGTGCGCCGGTGTCAGTCTCTAGGTACTAGGGCGCGCCACTGTCCGCCGATGGGCCATTGGTATCTCCTAATCCAACGTCAAGGCCACCGGCCACGTCGCCAAGCTGCGCCGCGACCTGGACGTCTAGGCGATAACGGCGGCCTCCTTGTACTCGGTGATCGGCCGCGCGATCCCCTGGTCGTCGCAGACCCGCTGCAGATTCTCCAGCGTCTCGTCGATTCCCGGTCCAAGCCGCTTGCCGGGCGTAAAGGTGGCCGGAAGGTGCTGCATGCCCTGGATCACCCCGATGGTCTGATAATGCACGGTGCCCTGAGCATCGCAGCGGTAGTCAGGCATCCGGTCGAGCACCGCCGTCAGCATCGACTTGAACACGACCCGCGCGACATTGGAGCCGATGCAGCGGTGGATGCCGAGACCGAAGCTGAAGTGCCGGTTGTTCTTACGGCCGAGGTCCAGTCGATTCGGATCAGGAAACACCGCGGGGTCGCGGTTGGCCATCGCCCAGGACAGCCATAAGCGCTCGCCCTCGTTGAACTTCGTGCCCCCAATTTCGAGATCGGCGGAGAAGGTACGACCGTCCCCGGGGGCCGGCGTGAAGTAACGCAGGAATTCCTCGGTCGCGGAGTCGAGCAGCGTATCCGATTCCCGCCTCAGCAATTCGCGATGCTCGGGGTTTTCGCCCAGCCATTCGAGTGCGTGCGCGGTCAGCGCCGTCGTGGTGTCGAAACCTCCGCCGATGATCAAGCCGAGCATTCCGACCAGTTCGAGGTCGGGGGCAGGTTCGCCGTCGATCTGCAGTCTTGCCATCGCGTCCACCAGGCCCGGACGCGGGTTCTCGCGGATCTCGAGGAGGTGGTTGAACAGGTCCATCCCCATCGCCATCGTCTGCTCCAATACCTTTGGGGCGTCCGGGGAATCGGCGGGAGTGTATACGCCGGCGTGGGCCGGCTCGCAATAGAGCGTCCACTTCTTCAGCGGGACACCCATCATCGCCAGAGTCAGCACGGCGGGCGTGATGTTCGCGAGATCGTCGACAAAGTCGATCCGCCCCCCTTCGATCTTCTCGTCGATGCTCGCCCGCACGATCTCGTCGACAAACGGCACCCAGCGCTTGACCGCGGCCGGCGACAGGTACGGATTGAGGACGCCGCGGTACACGGAGTGCTCGGGTTCATCCATCTCGAGCATGCCGCCACGGACGCCGGCCCCCTGCGGCAGCGGGGGAATGGTGATGCCCTTATAGCCGGAGCCTTCGCCGGTGACGTCGCGGTCGTTGGACACGTGCGGGCATCGAGCGAGCTCGAAGACTTCCCGGCTGCCCGCGGCCACCCAATGCCCGTCGTAGGTGTCGGTCCACGCCACCGGGCACCTGGCATGCATCTCCTCGGTGATCGCAGTGAACCGCTCGCGGTACTCCGGGGTGTGGCGATCAAAGTGGTAACGGCTGATCTTGCCGGCGTCGCCGGTCAGGGTGTCTTTCGTACTCACGGTGGCGTCTCCTGCGGACGAGTGGCTGCATATAAAAGCAGTATGCGGCGAGACGATCGATCTATAAACGCATTCAGGGGAGAGAGTTTCTCTGTCGGGCGCGACCTGGCGGTCCAGGGCTTCGGCGCCGCATCCGGGCACAGGTCCGCTGCGGCAAAGCGGACCGCGGCCTCGGCCTTGGATGTGGCGCCATGGTCGAATCTTCCATCAGCCCAGGTTGGCCAGCAGCAGCCCCTCCGCGATTGCTACATGTTCGGGCGTAATAGTCTGGGACACAGGACAATTCATCGAGAGGGGCAGGACGCTCCCCGTCATGACGCGCTCGACGCGATTAGGGGTTACCCATTGTTGAGCACTGGACCATGTTGTCTTCGCCTGCTCCGGTCTTGGACTGTGTGTCCTTGACCGTTCCATTCACGCTGACCGTGCACGTCGTCTTCTGGCCAGTGGGATTCGCGGTCACGACCAGCATCGACGTCGGACTAGCGTCTTTATTTGTAAACGAGAAGGACCACGGAACGGGCTGATTAGTGAGCCTTTGCATGACACCCGCCGCGTCGTAGTACGTCACCACCGCCAGTGGGGCATCCGAAGTCACTGTGTATGCGACCGCATCGCCGACGGCGGCCACCGCACCCGGCGCGGTGATCAGGGAAGCTCCCACTACTAGCGCAGCAGCTGCAGCAAACTGTGTCCTACCCATCGGCACTCCTATGTTGCCCCCGCTAATGGGTACTTTGCGCCGATTTTGGCGTTTCGACAAGTCCTACGTGAGCGGTCGCGCAGCAACGTGACCTGTCGGCGCAAGCCGCCTGGCACCCCGCCGTGGATCGAGGGTGGCTGGTGTGACGTCCCCGGTTCTTATGCCGGTTTGATATCGGAGATCAACAGGGTGCTCGACGCAGTCGCTACCAGCGCTCCGGATTCATCGGTCATGACACATTCGGCGAAAGCCACCCGGGAACCCGACTTCACCACGGTTCCGGTCGCCGTCAGCAGACCGCTTTTGAGCAGGATGGCCTTGAGGTAATTGACCTTGATCTCGACGGAGGAGAAGGCTTTCCCGGCTGGCAGCGTCGTCTGTAGGGCGCAGCCCGCAACGGTGTCCAACACCATGCAGGCCACCCCGCCGTGGATGACGCCGGCGGCGTTACGCATCGATTCGTCTGGTGCGCAGGTGAAGACCACGCGGCCCGGCTCGACGACGATGGCGTTCATCCGCATCAGTTCGGCGAACGGTGGCGAGGGCAGCTCACCGTTCATCATCGCCCGTAGATGATCGATGCCGGACATTGACATCGCTTTGGTCAGGCTGGGACCCAGCTCATGCCAGTTGACCATGCGCGAGTGCCGTGTGCCCCAGCCGTCCTCGGCGGTGTGGGCTGCCAACTTGTCTGTCATGTCCCTCTCCCCTGATTCGCGGTGCGCAAATAGCAACACTCCCTTGAGCTGCAACGCATCCGGGTGCGATCTGTTCCATCCGCATGGCTGGTGCAAGCTGTGCGGCCGGTCCAAGAACGCGACCTTCGCCGCGCCGTCGGTTTAGCCCGCCAGGTTGGCCAGCAGCAGCGCTTCGGTGATTGCTGCGCGTTCCAGCACGCCCAGATGCAGGCTCTCGTTGATGCTGTGCGCCTGCGTTGCCGGATCTTCCACGCCGGTGACGAGGATCTTCGCGTGCGGGAACGCATCGGCGAATTCGGCGATGAACGGGATCGAGCCGCCCATGCCCATGTCGATCGCGTCGGTGCCCCACGCCTGCCGAAACGCCGCCCGCGCCGCATCGTAGACGCTGCCGCCGGCGTCGATTGCGTAGGGCTGACCGATGTCGCCGCGGGTGACGCTGACCTGCGCGCCCCACGGCGCATGCCGCTGCAGGTGAGTGGTCAACGCGTCCAGGTGCGCCGCGGCGTCACCGCCGGGGGCGACGCGCATGCTGATCTTGGCGCGGGCCCGCGGGATCAGCGTGTTCGACGCCTTCTCGATGGGCGTGGTGTCGATGCCGATCACGGTGATCGCGGGTTTGGCCCACAGCCGTTGCGGCGCCGAGCCCGTGCCGATCTCGGACACCCCGTCCAGCAGCCCGGAGTCGGCACGCACCCGATCGGGCGGGTAATCCACAGCGGCAGCTGTACTTTCGTGCAGACCGGCGACGGCCACGTTCCCGTCGTCGTCGTGCAGGCTGGCCAGCAGTCGCACCAACACGGTGAGCGCATCGGGTACCACGCCGCCCCAAATGCCGGAGTGCAGCCCATGGTCGAGCGTCGCGACCTCGACGACACAGTCGACCAGGCCGCGCAGCGTTACGGTCAGCGCCGGAATGTCGGTGCTCCAGTTGTCCGAGTCCGCGATCACGATCACGTCGGCGGCAAGCGCATCGCGGTGGGCGGCCAGCAGCCGGCCCAGGGACGGCGATCCGGATTCTTCTTCCCCTTCGACGAAGACCGTCACACCCACCGGCGGTTGGCCGCCGTGTGCGCGAAACGCGGCTAAATGCGTTGCGATACCGGCCTTGTCGTCGGCGCTGCCGCGCCCGTAAAGCCGTCCGTTGCGCTCGGTCGGCTCGAAAGGCGGCGATGCCCATTGATCTAGGTCGCCTTCGGGCTGAACATCGTGGTGGGCGTACAGCAGCACGGTGGGCGCGCCGGCGGGGGCGGGATGCCGGGCGATGACCGCCGGGGCGCCGCGCTCGCTGACAATGCGCACATCGCCAAAACCCGCCTGCGACAACAGATCCGCCACCGCCTGCGCACTGCGATGCACCTCGTCGCGGCGGTCGGGGTCGGCCCACACCGATTCGACCCGCACCAGGTCCTCGAGATCGCGGCGCACCGACGGCAATACGTCGCGGACGCGCTCAACCAGATCGCTCATGTCCTCGAGGCTAGGCCCTCACGCCGTTTCGAGGATGGCCACCGCGGCTGCGGTATCCCCTTCATGAGTCAGCGACACATGGATCGTCACGTCGGCCAGATGCTTGGCGATGTCCCCGGTCAGCCGTACCCGCGGCCGTCCCCACATATCGGTGACAACTTCGATGTCGCGGTGGATGTCCTCACGCAGGATGGGCCGCTGCGCGAACCGGGATCCGGACCAGGCCTTGATCACCGCTTCCTTCGCGGCCCATCGCGCGGCCAGGTGACGCGCCGCCGACGAACTCTTGTCAGAGGCGTCGCGACGCTCACCCGGCGTGAAGGTCTCGGCGAACACCGTTCCCGGTTGGTCGACCTGGTCGGCGAAATCCGGAATGGAGACGAGGTCGATTCCCACACCGACGATGCCCATGGCTGGCCAGGTTAACGTATCGGCGGAGTCATTCCGCGGACGCCCAGTAGGCCTCGTCGTCGCCCAGCCGAGCGTCCGGATTCAGCAGCATCGCCGCCTCCTGACGCTTTTCCGGTGCACTGTGGTCGAAGCGACGGTCCGGCGGTCGCTGGTACATCGGCGCACCGCCGGCGATAGCCGAGGCCAGACGGCGCTGACCGGCCAGCAGTCGGGCGTCCGCGCGGTACTGGTAGTCCTCGCGCTGATCGGGCTCCAGCGAGGCGATGAACGCCTGCGGGTGTACCAGCGCGACCAGCCCCGAGACGTGGCCAAACCCGAGGCTGGTCAACATCCCGGCCTTGAGCGGGAACTTTCCGCCGAGCCGCAGCGTGTCGCGCACCCAGACAAAGTGTGCGGAGCCGGACAGTTCGTCGTCGACACAATCCAGGCTGCGGTTGGGCGGGATCACCCCGTCGCGCAGCATCTGGCACAGCCCCATCATCTGGAAGACCGCCGCGCCGCCCTTCGCGTGGCCGGTGAGGCTCTTCTGCGACACCACGAACAGCGGAGCGCCCTCGGAACGGCCCAGCGAGTCAGCCAGCCGTTCATGCAGCTCGGTCTCGTTGGGATCGTTGGCCAACGTCGAGGTGTCGTGCTTGGAAATCACCGCGACGTCATCAGCGGACACACCCAGCTTGCCCAGCGCGCGCGCCAGCGCTGAGTCCTTGCCGCCCCGGCCGGCACCCAGCGCACCCAGGCCGGGGGCCGGGATTGAGGTGTGCACTCCGTCGCCGTAGGACTGCGCGAACGCCACCACCGCAAGCACCGGCAGGCCCATCTTGAGGGCCAGGTCACCACGGGCCAGCAGGATGGTGCCGCCACCCTGCGCTTCGACGAAACCCAGCCGGCGTCGATCGTTGGGCCGGGAGAACTTCGAGTCGTGGATGCCCCGGCCGCGCATCATTGAAGTGTCGGCGGTGGCCGCCATGTCACCGAAACCGATGATGGCCTCCAGCGTCAGGTCGTCCAGACCACCGGTCACCACCATTTCGGCCTTGCCCAGCCGGATCTTGTCGACGCCCTCCTCCACCGAAACCGCCGCGGTCGCGCACGCCGCGACCGGGTGGATCATCGAGCCGTAGCTACCGACATAGGACTGAACCACGTGGGCGGCAACAACATTCGGCAGGACTTCCTGCAGGATGTCATTCGGCTTGCTCCGGCCCAACAGGTTGCCGTGGTACATGGTCTGCATCGACGTCATGCCGCCCATGCCGGTGCCCTGGGTGCTGGCGACCAGGCTCGGGTGCACCCACCGCATCAGCTCGGCCGGGTTGAAGCCAGCGGACAAGAAAGCGTCGACGGTCGCGACGATGTTCCACAGGGCAACCCGATCGATCGAGGTCGCCATGTCGGGGCTGATGCCCCACACCGTCGGGTCGAACCCGGTCGGGATCTGCGCCCCGACCGACCGCGACAGCTTGGTCTTGCGTGGCACCCGAATCTCGGTGCCCGCCTTGCGAATCACCTGCCAGTCGGTGGAGTCGGGCACCTGCCGGATGGCCGTGTGCTCGGGGTCGAACTCGGCGAACCCGCGGGCGTCAGCCTCCGACGACACGACGAAGCTGAAGTCCTTGTCCAGGAACACCGACACCAGCAGCGGCGACGCGTGATCAGGATCGATCGCGCCGTCGTCGACAAACTCACGGATGCCGCAACGCTCGACGACGGCGTCGTGGTAGCGCTCGACCAGCTCGGCCTCGTCGATCAGATCACCGGATTCGGTGTCGTACCAACCCGGTTGGGGATCGT
>DASYJS010000279.1:0-4475 GCA_035996225.1 Mycobacterium sp.
GCACGGCTATACGCCTGGTGTCATCACGAAGGTGGGCGAGGCGCTCAAGCCGTTGATCGAGGCGTAGTCACCGCAACGATGTGGTGACGTGAACCTCGGACGTCAGGGTCTGATGTACCGGGCAGCGGTCGGCCATGTAGAGCAATCGCTGCCGTTGGGTGTCGTCGAGGTTGCCGGTCAATTCGATGTCGCGATCGATCTGGTCGACGAATCCGACACGGGTTTCGCAGTCGGCGCAGTCTTTGGCGTGAATGCGCGAGTGCCGCAACGTGACTCGAACCCGCTCGAGTGGCCATCCCTTGCGGTCGGCGTACATCCGCAACGTCATCGAGGTGCACGCGCCGAGCGCGGCCAGGAGCAGATCGTAGGGTGTCGGCCCGGCGTCGTCGCCCATCGGCTTTGGTTCGTCGGCGCCCAACCCGTGCGGCCCAGCGGTGATCTCTTGCGTATAAGTCCCCGAACCCGCCTCCGTCACGGTTACCGTGCCCTCGGACGACGTCGGGCGCTGGTCGCACTGGTTTGTTGGCATGCGGCTCTCCTTGCCCTCATCGCGGTACAGGCTATCGGGGGCCGGCTGCCAAGCGATACCGTCGAAGACACCAACGATGGAGGTGCGCATGGCCGGGCAGATCCCGCTGGTCGACTACCTGGTACTGAATGAGGATCGCCCGCATTTGGTCGCGCAGGAATGCATCAATTGCGCTTCGAGATATTTCGATCGACGTAACGCGTGTGCCAAGTGCTTTGCCACCAAATTCGCGACGGTCCCGATCGCGACCGAGGGCACGGTGCGCGCGTTCACCATCGTCACGTTCGCAGCACCCGGGATTCCGACCCCATTCGTGGCGGCTGTGGTCGATTGCGGCGGAACCCAGGTTCGCGCCAACCTCATCAACGTCGAGCCCGATCCCGAGCACGTTTTCGACGGCATGAAAGTGCGTCTGGCCACCCAATCGATCGGCACCGACTCCGAAGGCACGGAGGCGGTCGGGTTCGGCTTCGAGCCCGTCTCTGCAACGAAGGAGCAGCGATGAGCGCAAGCGATGAGGTCTGGATCCTCGGCATTCACATGACCAAGTTCGGTAAGCACCCCCAACTCGACACCGTCGACCTGGCGGCCGAGGCCGCCATGGGCGCCCTTGCGGACGCAGGCGTCACAATGGCAGACATCGGAGTGATCGCCGCCGGCAGCCTGATGAACGCGAATGCCTCTATGGGCCAACAACTTCAGAAGCAGATTGGCCAGACCGGCATTCCCGTATACAACGTCGCCAACGCCTGCGCGACCGGTGCCACCGCACTGCGCACCGCGATCATGGCCGTCAAGGCCGGGGAGGTGGACTACGGCCTGGCGGTCGGTGTCGAAAAGCTCGCGGGTGCGGGTCTTTTGGCGGGTGGCGCCAAGAAGAAGGACGCGGACACCTGGACACCGGCGGGTCGGTATGGAGCGGTGGCAGGGATCGACGGCAGGATCGGCACGGAGACCATGCCGGGCGTCTTCGCCCAGATCGGGGTCGAATACGGCCACAAGTACGGCGGCACCAGCTTCGAGTTGTTCGCCAAGATCAGCGAGAAGAACCACGCCCACTCCACACTGAATCCGCTTGCGTCGTACCAAAAGCGATTCACCCTCGAGCAGATCATGAACGACGTCATGATCGCGTACCCGAACACACGCCCGATGTGCTCGGCGAACTGTGACGGTGCCGCGGCTGCCGTGGTGTGCAGCGGCGAGACGCTGAAGTCGCTGTCGCTCGAGCAGCGCAGGCGCGCGGTGAAGGTGTCGGCGTCGGTGCTGACGACCGACCCCTACGAAGAAGGTTGTCAGGTGTTGCCGAACGTCAACACGCTCACCCGAAAGGCCGCAACCATCGCCTACGAGCAGGCAGGCATCGGGCCGGCCGATCTCGATCTCGTCGAATTGCACGATTGCTTCGCCACCGCCGAGTTGGTGCACTACGACAACTTGATGCTGTGCGAAGAGGGCGGCGCCGCGGACTTCTTCAACTCGGGTGCCACCTGGCGTGACGGCTCGACCCCGGTGAACGTGTCGGGCGGCCTGGAGTCCAAGGGCCATCCCATCGCGGCCACCGGCATCGCGAACGTATGGGAGATCTGTCACCACCTGCGGGGTGAGGCCGGAGACCGCCAGATCGCGGATGCCAAAGTGGGTCTGGCCCACGTGATCGGACTCGGTTCCGCGTGCGGCGTGCATGTCCTGGAGAAGTCGACGGCTTAGGTCTCGTTGTTCCTTCCGCTGCGCGACGTCGACGGGCTGCGGGATAAGTGGGACGGCCGCGTGTGGGACATCGACACCGGTCACGACATGATGCTCACCGAACCGCAACAGGTGGCCGACTTATTGGACCGAATCTCGCGGCTTGGCGAGGCCGGCTAGCGCTCGGATACGTCGCGGTGGGATCTTTCCCTCAGCCCGCGAGGTCGGCGGCGGACGCGAATGCTTGGAGTTCCCGCTCGATATCGGATCCGGCCGGCTGGTAGACGATCTCGGTGATTCCCAGCGCGGCGAGTCCGGCCAACTTCTCCGGCATTTGCTCGGCAGTGCCGGTCAGCGCCATCGAGCTGGCAAACGGGATCAGGTCGGCAATGTGCGGCTCATCGCTTGCATTTGCCTTGACGAGATGTCCCGTATGGATCGCGAGATGCCGCTCATCCTTCGGGTAGGCCTCGATCGCCTCACGCCAGCTTTGCCCACCCGGCAGCGCGTCGACCGCCTCGGCGCCGCCGCGCTCATACATCGCGTGATACAGCACCGCCGCACCAGGCCCCGCGGCATCGATTGCGCGCGGCGAGGCCAGGTGCTCACCCTCGTCGAGCACTGTCCCGAAGCACAGCAGCGCTCGCCATTCGGTGATTTTGATGGCATCGGCCTGCGGTACGGCGGCAGAGAAGACACCATCGCCGAACTCGGCCGCAACGGCCAACCCCTTGGGCCCGTCGGCGCCGATCAGTATCGGCACATCGATCGGTCGCTGCGCCCCGAAGCCGGGCAGCTGCAGCATACGGATCTTGGCCCCGTCCCACTCCGCGGTGTCGCCGGCGAGAAGAGCCTTCAAGCAGCGGACGTAGTCGGCAACCTGTCGCCACGGCATCGCCCGCTGGCCCATCGCCACCCGGCCGGTAAAGCCTGAGCCGATCGCCACCGCCACCCGCCCGGGTGCTTGGCCCGCTAGCTCGGCGATCGCGGCGGCGTTGACCATTGGATGCCGCAGGCTGGGAACGAGCACCCCCGGCCCGAGACCGATGCGCGACGTGCGCTCCGCACACCGGGTCAGAATCATCCACACATCCGGGTAGAGCGCAGGAGAGTCGTAGAGCCACGCACGCTTGTAGCCCAGGGTTTCGGCGAGCTCCGTATGGGCCGGCGTGTCGGACGAAGTTGCAAACGCACACGAGATGTCCATTCGCAAACACTAAGGCAGACGCCGCTGCTGGTGGCCCCACCCGCATCTGCGACCACCACCGTAGTCACGCGCATCGATCGCGCCCTGACATAGTTCGACCCCCGTCGACGAGGCGGGGGTCGAACTAACCAGGCGTTGATTAAGCCGAGCGGCGGATGCCCCGGTTGCGGCCGATGTCGCCCTTCAGCAGCATGTCGCGCTCCGATTCGGACAGGCCGCCCCAAACGCCGTAGGGCTCACCGACATCGAGTGCATGCGATCGGCACTGCTGGATCACCGGGCACTGCCGGCACATTTCCTTGGCGCGCTGCTCACGCTGCATGCGGGCACGGCCGCGCTCGCCATCGGGATGAAAGAACATCGACGAGTCCACACCGCGGCACAGTCCCTGGAGTTGCCAGTTCCAAATGTCGGCGTTTGGTCCAGGTAGTTGCTCCGGCTGTGGCATGGCTACTTCCCTCTCTGCACGGCACGCTCAAGTGAGATTAGGTTCGCGAAGTGAGTGTGCAACCGATTTAAGGGTGGCGTCACCGATGACTACCCGTCATTGCTAGAACTTAGGTGTGCCGATGAATTTCCGTCAATAGGCGCTTAGTGTGACAAAGTATGTAGAGGTTGGAACAGAATTAACTCTGCGTTCATCTGCCACGCATTTGGCGTAGGAGAACGGTGCTACCAGGCACTTGATCAAACCGTGATTTCCCAGCTCAGGGCACAAGAGCCAGTGAGCGCCATTTATTACAGAGTTGATCGTGATTAACATTTCAGTAACACCAACACCACGAACTGTTTACTACTATCACCGTGATCGAAACTGGTCACACTTCGATGATTGAGCCGACGCTGGCCGCGGCTGCGTTCGGCGACCAGCCGGGGCGCTGGCCCCTGCCGGCGGCGACCACAGCGAACCAGTTGTGGTGGCGCGCCGTTGCGGCCGGCGGGCAGGGCCGCTACGGCAGCGCCTACCGAGACCTGGCGGATTTGCGCCGCGGCGCAACGTCCGGTCGGCTGGCCACCCCGTTGGTGTCGATGGCCCACAGCACGCAGGGA
>DASYJS010000280.1:0-13950 GCA_035996225.1 Mycobacterium sp.
GCAGTTTCGAGCTCTACCCGCCGCTGGTCCAGGTCGCCGGTGCAACCGCCGTCAAGGTGCCGCTGACCGACCACACCTTCGACCTCTACGCGATGCTTGCCGCGATCACCGAACACACCCGGCTGATCTTCGTCTGCAACCCCAACAACCCGACCTCCACGGTCGTCGACCCGGATGCGCTGACCCGCTTCGTCCAGGCTGTTCCGCCGCACATCGTGATCGCCATCGACGAGGCCTACGTCGAATACATCCGCGACGACATGTTGCCCGACAGTTTGGGACTGGTCCGCACTCGCAGCAATGTTGTTGTGCTGCGGACCTTTTCGAAGGCGTACGGGCTGGCGGGCCTGCGCGTCGGCTATGCGGTTGGTCCCCCGAAGTTGATCAGCGCTTTGGACCAGGTCTTCGTGCCGTTCTCCGTGACGAACATCTCGCAGGCCGCCGCCATCGCGTCGGTGGACGCCGCCGACGAGTTGTTGACACGCACCGACGCCCTGGTCGCCGCGCGCGCTCGAGTGAGCGCCGAGTTGCGAGATGCCGGGTTCACCTTGCCGCCGTCGCAGGCCAACTTCGTCTGGTTGCCGTTAGGGCCCCGCACCCAGGATTTCGTCACGCAGGCGGCCGCCGCGGGGATCGTGGTTCGGCCGTACGGCGCCGACGGGGTGCGCGTCTCCATCGGCGCACCGAAAGAAAACGATGCCCTGCTGACATTTGCCCGCGACTGGATTACCCGGAGGTCTGACGAATGAGCCTTGCCCGCAAGAAGTTCGATGAGCTCAAGGAACGCAGCGGCCAGATCGACGACGCCGAGCTCGATGATTTCTGGGCCGGCCTTGAGCCGGCGACGATCGACGGCATGATCGGCGAGTGGAAGGGCGGCGAGTTCGTCACCGGACACAAGATGAATGGGCAGCTGGAGAAGGCCGGCTGGTTCGGCAAGACCTTCACATCCGCCCGCGACGTCCAGCCGCTGGTGTGCCTCGATGCCGACGGAAACAAGTTCTCCAACAAGGAGATGGGCAAGGGCGAGGCCAGTCTGTGGCTGGAGGACTTCCGCGGCGAAGTCACCGCCACGATGGTCTACGACGGCCAGCCCGTGCACGATCACTTCAAGACGGTCGATGACGACGCCGTGATGGGCATCATGAACGGCAAGCGCGTCCTGGACGGCGGCCGCTACTACTACTTCTACCTGGAACGGGTGTAGCTCTCGGGCCTCGAGCGTGCGCTGGCGGTTTCGAGTGTGCGCTGAGGGCGGGAAAACCGCGGAAATCCCGCCATGGACGCACACTGAAAGTCTTGAGCGCACAACCAAACCGCGAGTGCACACTCGAAGCGGCCAGCGGGGATGGCCAGTCGGTCGAGCGGGGCCCTAGCCCGCTGGATTGCGGCCGGTGAATGCAACGAGCTGCTCCAAGGCGCTCGCATCCGCGGGCACGTCGACCGGGTCGTCGAACCCGGCGGCGCCGCGGAGCTCCGGCCGGATGATGTTGTGCGCCAAGTCCAGCACATACTCGGCCAGCGGTTCCGGGGGGTCGACGTCGCGGCCCACGGCTACCGCGTAATCCCAAGCGTGGACCAGGAATTCGATCGAGAAGATGCCGCACGCCGCCTTGGCGGGCATCTCGCTCTTGCCGAATGGCACGTTGCCGTCCAGACCGCGATGGTGCCACGCATCCAACGCCGGCCGGGCCGCGGCGATGATCTGCCGTTCCACTGAATCGCCTGGGTTGCGGTCTGGGATCTGCGCACCCGCCATGCCGCCGATACCGGTGATCGATTTCAGCAGATGCTCGGTCAACCGGGTCACGTCGTAGTCGGTACATGGGGTTTGCCGGGACATGTCGTCGCCGGCGATGGTGTGCAGGACGTGCTGCAGCACCCCGAGGGTGTCTTCGGCGGCCTGCAGCTCGTCGGCCGGCGGAGAATCTGGTCCGGGTCGCAAATCACGAGGCATATTCGCCACGCTACGGTCTCGATATGGGCGATACATACGAATCCGTCACCGTCGAGATCAAAGACCAGGTTGCGCAGGTGACGCTGATCGGACCGGGTAAGGGCAACGCGATGGGGCCCGCCTTCTGGTCGGAGCTGCCGGACGTGTTCGCCGCGCTCGACGCCGACCGCGACGTGCGGGCCATTGTCATCACCGGGTCGGGCAAGAACTTCAGTTACGGCCTGGATGTGCCCGCGATGGGCGGGACGTTCAGCGGGGTGCTGGCCGAAGGCGCCCTGGCCGGCCCGCGTACGGATTTCCATGCCGAAATCAAGCGCATGCAGGGCGCGATCACCGCGGTCGCCGACTGCCGCACCCCGACCATCGCGTCGGTGCACGGCTGGTGCATCGGCGGCGGCGTCGACCTGATCTCCGCGGTCGACATCCGCTATGCCAGCGCCGACGCCAAGTTCTCGATCCGGGAAGTCAAACTCGCCATCGTCGCGGACGTCGGCAGCTTGGCCCGGCTGCCGCTGATCCTGAACGACGGCCATCTGCGCGAGCTGGCGCTGACGGGTAGGGACATCGACGCGGCGCGCGCCGAGAAAATCGGCCTGGTCAACGACGTCTACGACGACGCCGACACGACGCTGGCCGCCGCCCACGCGACCGCCTCGGAGATCGCCGCCAACCCGCCGCTGACGGTCTACGGCATCAAGGACGTCCTGGACCAGCAGCGCATTTCGGCGGTTTCCGAGAGCCTGCGCTACGTCGCTGCCTGGAACGCGGCGTTCCTGCCGTCCAAGGACTTGACCGAGGGCATATCGGCGACGTTCGCCAAGCGTCCGCCGCAGTTCACGGGCGAGTAAAACACCCGCCACCGATCGCCACGTACCCTCGCGGAGGTGGCGAACCTGACCGCGAACATGACCCCGGACGGCAAGATCCGTGTCCCGGCCGACGTGGACTCAGTCACCACGGTCGGCGAAGAGGACCGCGCCGAAATCGACAGCGCTGCCGTCGAACGAATCTGGCAGGCCGCGCGCCACTGGTACCAGGCGGGCATGCACCCGGCGATCCAGTTGTGCATCCGGCACCGCGGCCGCGTCGTACTCAACCGTGCCATCGGCCACGGCTGGGGCAATGCGCCCACCGACGCACCCGGCGCCGAGAAGGTCCCCGTCACCACGGATACGCCGTTCTGTGTGTACTCGGCGGCCAAGGGCATCACCGCGACCGTGGTGCACATGCTCGCCGAACGCGGGATCTTCTCCCTCGACGACCGCGTCTGCGACTACCTCCCCAGCTACACCAGTCACGGCAAGGACCGCACCACGATCCGGCACGTGCTGACCCACAGCGCGGGTGTCCCGTTTGCGACGGGTCCCAAGCCGGACCTGAAACGCGCCGACGATCACGAGTACGCGCAGGAGCAGCTCGCCAAGTTGCGACCGCTGTACCGACCAGGGCTGGTGCACATCTACCACGCGCTGACCTGGGGCCCGCTGATGCGCGAGATCGTCTACGCAGCCGCCGGTAAGGACATTCGCGAGATTCTGGCCACTGAGATCCTCGACCCACTCGCGTTCCGGTGGACCAACTTCGGCGTCGACCACGAAGACGTCCCACTCGTCGCGCCGAGTCATGCCACCGGCAGGCCATTGCCGCCCGTGATCGCGCAGCTCTTCCGCAAGGCGATCGGCGGAACCGTGCACGAGATGATCCCCTATACCAACACCCGGGGGTATCTGACCACCGTGATCCCGTCCTCGAACACCATTTCAACGGCCAACGAGATGTCCCGCTTCGCCGAAATCTGGCGCCGCTATGGCGAACTCGATGGCGTGCGGGTACTTCAGGCGGAAACGTTGCGTGGCGCAGTCGCCGAATCCCGGCGCTTACGGCCGGATTTCGCGGTGGGTCTGATGCCGGCCCGCTGGGGCACGGGCTTCATCCTCGGCACGAACCGATGGGGGCCGTTCGGGCGCAACACACCGGCCGCATTCGGCAATCTCGGGCTGAGCAACATTGCGATGTGGGCCGACCCCGAGCGCAGCCTCACCGCCGGTCTGATCAGCAGCGGCAAACCCGGCCGCGACCCGGAACTGCGCCGCTACACCGCGCTGATGGACACCATCGCCGCGCAGATCCCGACCGGTTAACGACCCGGGCAACGGGAACACTTCGGGAATGGCTAACTACAGAGTGCTGAACCCGCAGGGAGAGGTCGTCGCAACCAAGGACATCGCCAGTGCAGAGGACGCGCACGCGTGGTTCGTCGACAACAAAGCCGACAACACCGAACTTGGCTGGCGAATGGAAGTCCAGCACGACGGCGATTGGTCGTTCTTCGACGACACCGAGGGCGACCGCGCCTAAACGCGTTTTGCCTCTCTTCGCGACGGGAAACCTAAGCGCTATGAATACTGGCCGGTTCCGGCGACTGCTGGATACGGCGGGCCCCTTCGCCTCGGTGTATTTCGCAGACTCGGACGACGCAGACGAGATGGATGCTCAGGTCGACCTCAACTGGCCGGCGTTGCACGATCAACTCGAACAGCTGGGAGCCGATGATTCGGTTATCGCCCAAATCCAGCACGCCGTCAATCACGTGCGTCTGCCGATCGGCCGCGGTGGGCGCGCGGTAGTCGCAAGTGCCACCGGTGTCCTACTCAACGAGCACCTGCTCTGGCCGGCCGCCGAGCCGGTCATCCGGGTGTCCGAGTTGCCCTATATCGTTCCGATCCTCGAATACGGCTTCGAGCGCCCGCACTATCTCCTGGTGGTGGTCGACACGAGTGGTGCCCTGATCACCAGCCACGCCGATCACACACGGAGTTCGGAGACGGTCAAAGCCGGCCACGGCGGCGCGAGTGAGACGCCCGGAGTCGAAGCCTACGAATTCGGCGACCTGACGATGCGCGCCGTTGCCGACCGTGTCGGCGAACTCGCTGACCATGACTCGCACGACGCGATGTTCGTGGTGGGCGACGCGAGTTTGAGAGCGGATTTGCTGGCGGCGCTGCCCGACAGGCTCCGTGGGCGGGCGGTAGCACTCCCGCTCGGCGTCCGGCGCGGCGGATACGACTTCGTGGAGATTCAACGGGCCATTGACACTCTGCTGGTACGGCAACGGCTCAGTGTGATGGACAGCGCAACGGAGCGCTTCACTGCGGAAATCGGCCGGCGATCCGGGCTGGCCGCCGAAGGGCTCGACGCCGTGTGCTCGGCGCTGCGTCAGGGAACAGTCGACACCATGATCATCGGCGAGATCGATGACGCCACCGTGGTCGCCGACGAAGGCCTGACCACTGTTGCTCCGAATTGCCGCGCGCTATCGGAGCAGGACGCCGCTTCCGCCAAGACGCTGCGCGCCGATGAGGTATTGCCGATGTTGGCGATATCCGGTGGAGCATCGCTGGTCCGCACCGATGAGCGGATTGCCCCGGCCGACGGTATCGCCGCGGTACTTCGCTCGGAACCGCCGCAAACACGCCGCTGACAGCGCGGTGGCGGAGGGATTTGAACCCCCGGACGGTTTTCGCCGTCTCTCGCTTTCAAGGCGAGTGCATTAGGCCGCTCTGCCACGCCACCGCTGATAAGGGTAGCGGTGACCGCCTTGTCGCCGGGGGCCCGCATTCCCGGTAGTAGCGTGGCCAGCATGCGCGCAATCGTCGCCGAATCTTCCGACCAACTCGTCTGGCAAGAGGTCCCCGATGTCTCCGCCGGGCCCGGCGAGGTGCTGATCAAAGTCGCCGCGGCCGGGGTCAACCGTGCCGATGTGCTGCAGGCCGCCGGTAAGTATCCGCCACCGCCGGGAACCAGCGACATCATCGGTATGGAGGTGTCCGGCCACGTCGCTGAAGTGGGCTCCGGCGTCACGGAATGGACTGTCGGACAAGACGTTTGCGCGTTGCTTGCCGGCGGCGGATACGCCGAATACGTCGCGGTTCCCGCCGCTCAGGTCCTGCCCATTCCCGACGGAGTCGGCCTGCAGGACGCCGCCGGGCTGCCCGAGGTGGCCTGCACCGTGTGGTCGAATCTGGTGCTGACCGCCCACCTGAGCGCCGGCCAGCTGCTGCTGATGCACGGCGGGGCTAGCGGCATCGGAACCCACGCGATTCAGGTCGCGCGCGTGTTGGGCGCCCGGGTGGCGGTCACCGCCGGTTCGGCGGCCAAGCTGGACACCTGCCGCGATCTGGGCGCCGAGATCACCATCAACTATCGCGACGAGGATTTCGTCGCGCGGCTGCGGGAGACCGGCGGGGCCGACGTGATCTTCGACATCATGGGCGCCTCCTATCTGGACCGCAATCTCGACGCCCTCGCCACCGACGGCCAGCTGGTCATCATCGGTATGCAGGGCGGTCTCAAGGGAGAGCTCAACATCGGCAAGCTGCTGGCCAAGCGAGCACACGTCATCGGCACCACGCTGCGCGGCCGGCCGGTGACCGGCCCGAACAGCAAGGGCGAGATCGTGGCAGCGGTGACGGCGTCGGTGTGGCCGATGATCGCCGACGGGCGGGTCCGGCCGATCATCGGCGCGCACATGCCAATTCAGCAGGCGGCGCAAGCCCACCAGAAGCTGGTGTCGGGGGAAGTACACGGGAAGATCGTGCTGGTCGTCTAGCCGATTACCGACCATCGAGTGTGTACCCAGGGCTCTCAGCGTGCAAGGTGGGCGAGATTCTCGACGGATTCCCGCCGTGAGCGCACAGCGCAGACCGTGACCACACACTCGATGCCAGCACGGACAGCGTGGCGCTGGCGCGCGACGCGATCAGCCCAACGACGCCAGTGCACGCACCAGCTGATCGACTTCGGCCATCGTCGAGTAATGCGCCAGCCCGACGGTCACCGCGCCGCCAACCTCGTTGGCGCCCAGCACGTCGAGCACGCGTGAATTCTCGTTGGAGATCGCGAGGATTCCGTTGTCCGCCAAGCGCTGCACAACCCGCTCGGCGGGCACGCCCTGCAACGCGAAGCTCACGACCGGTATCCGCACCTCGGGGCGACCGATCAGCATCGTCAGCGGCAACGACCGCAACGAGACCATCAGGTAGTCGAAGATCCGGTTCAGATACGAGGCAGCCGATTGCATCGACACCGAAAGCCGTTCGCGCCGGCTGCCGCGAGCCGACTCATCCAATGCCGCAAGGTATTCGATGCTGGCAACGGCGCCGGCCAGCAGACCGAACTGATGCCCGCCCAGCTCGAGGCGCGCCGGCCCGGTGGCGTTGGGATCGGTTGCGACCGAGCTGAACGTGTTGATCAGTGCCGGATCGCGAAACACGATCGCACCGATCGGCGGGCCGCCCCACCCAGTCGCGTTCACCGCCACCACGTCGACCTCGGTTTCTTTGACGTCGAGCAGCCGGTAGGGCGCGGCCGCGGAGTGGTCGACGATCACCACACCGCCGACGTCGTGCACCAGCTTGGTCATCGCCCGCAGATCGGTGACCGTGCCTAGCGTTCCCGACGCCGAGGTGAGCGCCACCAGCCGCGTCGATTTCCCGATCAGGCTCTCCCACTGCCACGTCGGCAGCTCCCCATTCTCGATGTCGACCTCGGCCCACTTCACCTTGGCGCCGTAGCGGTGTGCCGCCCGCAGCCATGGGGCGATGTTCGCCTCGTCGTCCAACCGGCTGACGATCACCTCGTACCCCAGGCCGGCCCGCGAGGATGACGCTTCGGCCAGCGAGGACAGCAGGATCGCGCGATCGGCGCCCAGCACGATGCCCGCCGGGTCGGCGTTGAAAAGGTCAGCCACCGCCGCCCGTGCCGCATCCAGCACGGCGGCGCTGCGCTGTGCCGACGGGTGCGAACCCACGGTGGTCGCACCGGATCTGCGGAACGCCGTGGAGACCGTGGTCGCCACAGAATCGGGAATCAGCATCCCGGTCGGCGCGTCGAAGTGCACCCATCCGTCACCCAGAGACGGATGCAGTCCGCGCACCCGGGCGACGTCATAAGCCATGCCAGCCACCTTAGAGCTTCCGCTACTCCGCGAAATTGTGACGGTAGCGGGTGCCTAGAAAGGTCCAAGCCGCTCCACCCAGACGGTAGCTTCCCGAGCCAGGTCACCCGGCCAGCCATACTAGTCGAGTGGGGCTCTGGTTCGGAACGCTGATCGCACTGTTTTTGCTGATCGCCCCGGGGACAATCGTCGCGCGTATCGCCCAGCTGACGTGGCCCATCGCGGTCGCAGTTGGGCCGGCGCTGACCTACGGCGTGGTCGCGCTGGCGATCATTCCCTTCGGTGCGCTCGGAATCCCTTGGAACGGTTGGACTGCGCTCGCCGCGCTGGCCGTCGTGTGTGTGGTGATGACGGGTTTGCAGGTATTACTCGCCCGCTATCGAGACCTCGGCGCCGAGGCGCGCGGCATCGGTGGCTGGCCCGCGCTGGCGGTCGCGTCCGGTGTGCTGCTGGGCACGCTGCTGATCATGTGGGCGGCCTATCGCGGCATCACCCACTGGCAGTCCGTCCCGAGCACCTGGGATGCGGTGTGGCATGCCAACGAGGTGCGCTTCATGCTCGACACCGGCCAGGCGTCCTCCACCCACATGGGCGACCTACGCAACGTCGAGACGCATCAAACGCTGTATTACCCGTCGGTGTTCCACGCCCTGATCGCGGTGTTCTGCCAACTCACCGGAGCGGCGCCGACCACCGGCTACACCCTGAGCTCGGTGGCGGCCTCGGTCTGGCTCTTTCCGACCAGCGCGGCCATCCTGACCTGGCATCTGCTGCGCCCGGTGACGACGGTGCGGCGGACGGCCGCGATTGCGGCCACCGCAGCCGCGCTGTCAGCGTCGTTCACCTCGGTGCCCTACATCGAGTTCGGTGTGGCCGCGATGCCCAACCTGGCCGCCTATGGGGTCGCGATCCCGACGTTCGTCTTGATCACCTCGACGTTGCGGCATCGCGACCGCATCCCGGTGGCCGTGCTGGCGCTGGTGGGTGTGCTGTCGGTGCATCTGACCGGCGGATTCATCGTCATCTTGTTCCTGTTGGGCTGGTGGCTGTTCGGCGTGTGGTGGCACCCGGTGCGGGGGCGGCTCGCCGACGTCGGGACCCTCGCTGCCGTGGCGGTGCCAACGGCGCTGATCCTTGCGCCCCAGTTCATCGGGGTGCTCAAGCAGGCCGACATCATCGCCGGGCACGCCTTCCCCAGCTTCAAGAGCGCCAAGCAGGGCGTAATCGACGCGCTGCTGCTGCACACCCGCCACCTCAACGATTTCCCCACCCAATACGGCCTGCTCGTGCTGTTCTATGTCGGCATGGCGATAATGCTGTACAAGCGAATTTGGTGGCCGCCAGCGGTCTGGCTGGTGCTGACCGTGGCGACCGTCTACTCGGGAGCGCCGTTTCACAACCTGGCCGGCGCGGCCATCGAGAAGTTCAGCCAGTTCTTCTACAACGACCCGCGGCGGCTCGCGTCCGGGGTGACGATGCTGGTGACACCGATGGCAGCCATCGCGCTGTTCGCGGCGGTCGTGCTCGTGGTCGCTATCGCCAAACGAATCACCGGGCGGTTCAAAGAGCTACCCGCACCGATCTGGGTATCGGCGACCGCGGTCCTGCTGGTGCTGACAACCGTGTTCAGTGCGCGGCATTACTTCTATCGGCACCTGGTGCTGTTCGGCGACAAATACGACTCGGTAATGATCGATCAGCGCGACCTGATGGCCATGGCCTATTTGTCGAAACTGCCGGGCGCGCACAACACCCTGATCGGCAACGCCAACACCGACGGCACCGCCTGGATGTACGCGGTGGCCGACTTACATCCGCTGTGGACCCACTACGACTATCCCCAGCAAACCGGGCCGGGGCCGGAGCGCTACATCATCTGGGCCTACGCTCGCCGCGGCGATTCCGATCCCAAGGTGGTTGAGGCGATCAAAGCGCTCAATATTCGCTACATCTACACCAGCACGCCCACGGTTCGGGGGTTCGCCGTGCCCGACGGACTAGTCTCGCTGGAGAAATCGAAGTCGTGGGCGCTGATCTACGACAACGGCGGTGCCAAGATCTACGAATGGCGCGGAAACGCCGCAGCGCCACGCCCTTAGATGCATTAGAGGACGGTGACCGCATTGAGTAACGGCCCAGACGACGACGGCGTCGAGATCATCGGCGGCATCGATCCGCGAATCATGGCGATTCGCGAGGCGGGCGATGACGAGGACTCCGACGAACGCTCGCTGACCGATCTAGTCGAGCAACCCGCCAAGGTGATGCGCATCGGCACCATGATCAAGCAATTGCTCGAAGAGGTGCGGGCCGCACCGCTGGACGACGCCAGCCGCAAGCGACTGCGCGAGATCCACGCCACCAGCATCCGCGAGCTCGAGGAGGGTCTGGCCCCGGAATTACGCGAGGAACTCGATCGCCTCACCCTGCCGTTCGACGAGGACGCCGAGCCGTCGGACGCCGAGCTGCGCATCGCACAGGCTCAGCTCGTCGGCTGGCTCGAGGGGCTGTTCCACGGCATCCAGACCGCACTGTTCGCCCAGCAGATGGCCGCCCGCGCGCAGCTCGAACAGATGCGCCAAGGAGCCCTGCCCCCCGGCATCGGGCGGCCGGGCCACGGACCGGGCTCGGGCACCGGGCAGTACCTGTAAGAGAAGGTGTCAGTGTCCGGTCCTCGCGGTCCGCATATCGAGACCAGCAATGCGTGGGTGGAATTTCCCATCTTCGACGCCAAGTCGCGCTCGCTGAAGAAGGCCTTTTTGGGCAAGGCGGGCGGCACGATCGGGCGCAACAACTCCAACGTCGTCGTCGTCGAGGCGTTGCGCGACATCACCATGTCGCTCGACATGGGCGACCGAGTCGGCCTCGTCGGCCATAATGGGGCCGGGAAATCGACTCTGCTGCGCCTACTTTCGGGCATCTACGAACCCACCCGGGGCTCGGCGACCGTCACCGGACGGGTCGCGCCGGTGTTCGACCTCGGCGTCGGCATGGACCCCGAAATCTCCGGCTACGAGAACATCATCATCCGCGGCCTGTTCCTAGGGCAGACCCGAAAACAGATGCTGGCCAAGGTCGACGAGATCGCCGAGTTCACCGAACTCGGGGATTACCTGTCGATGCCGCTGCGCACGTATTCCACCGGGATGCGGGTCCGGCTGGCGATGGGCGTGGTCACCAGCATCGACCCCGAGATCCTGCTGCTCGACGAGGGCATCGGCGCCGTCGACGCCGACTTCCTCAAGAAGGCCCAGTCGCGGTTGCAGGGCCTGGTGGAGCGTTCTGGAATCCTGGTTTTCGCCAGCCATTCCAACGAATTCCTGGCCCGGCTGTGCAAGACCGCGATGTGGATCGACCACGGAGTCATCCGCCAGACCGGCGGCATCGAAGACGTGGTGCGCGCCTACGAGGGCGACGACGCGGCGCGGCATGTCCGCGAGGTGCTTGAAGAAACCGGCCAGATCGACGCCGAGAAACCGCTGGCGCAAAGCGCTTCCGGGGATGAGTGAATCCATCGTCGCCGTCGTGGTCACCCACCGGCGCCCCGACGAACTCGCCAAGTCGCTGGACATGCTCAGCGCGCAGACGCGGTTGCCCGATCACCTGATCGTCGTCGACAACGACGGTAATTCCGATAGCCGGATCCGCGACCTGGTTGCCGCCCAGCCGATCTCGACCACCTACTTGGCGTCGCGCCGAAACCTTGGCGGCGCAGGCGGTTTCGCGCTAGGCATGCTGCACGCACTGGCGCAGGGCGCCGATTGGGTGTGGCTGGCCGACGACGACGGTCGCCCACAGGACTCCGGGGTGCTGGCCACGCTGCTGGCCTGCGCCGAGAAGTACGGCCTGGCCGAGGTGTCGCCGATGGTGTGCAACATGGACGACCCGGAACTACTGGCGTTCCCGTTGCGGCGGGGCCTAGTATGGCGCAGGCGCGCAAGCGAATTGCGCACCGAAGCGGGGCAGGACCTGTTGGGCGGGATCGCGTCGCTGTTCAACGGCGCGTTGTTCCGGGCGTCCACCCTGGACTCGATCGGTGTCCCGGACCTGCGGCTGTTCATCCGCGGCGACGAGGTGGAATTGCACCGCCGGCTGGTCCGCTCCGGCCTGCCGTTCGGAACCTGTCTGGACACGATCTACCTGCATCCCTGTGGATCCGACGAGTTCCGGCCGATTCTGGGTGGGCGCATGCATACCCAGTATCCCGACAACCCCACCAAGCGGTTCTACACCTATCGCAATCGCGGCTATCTGTTGTCACAACCGGGTCTGCGCAAGCTGCAGGCCCAGGAGTGGCTCCGGTTCGGTTGGTTCTTCCTGATATCCCGACGCGACCCCAAGGGCCTGCTGGAGTGGATCCGGTTGCGCCGCTTGGGACGTCGTGAGCAATTCGGCAAGCCTGGAGGAGCCACGTGACATTCGTCGACGCCGCCGCACAGTCGCGAACTTTTACCCGGGCCCGGGGAGACCTGGTCGCCGGATTTCGCCGCCGCGAGCTGTGGCTACACCTGGGCTGGCAGGACATCAAGCAGCGTTACCGCCGCTCGGTGCTGGGCCCGTTCTGGATCACCATCGCGACCGGAACCACCGCCGTCGCGATGGGCGGCCTGTATTCGAAGCTGTTTCACCTCGATCTGTCCGTGCACCTGCCCTATGTCACGCTCGGGCTGATCATCTGGAACCTGATCAACGCCGCCATCCTGGAGGGCGCCGACGTGTTCGTCGCCAACGAGGGACTGATCAAACAATTGCCGACGCCGTTGAGCGTGCACGTCTACCGGCTGGTGTGGCGACAGATGATCCTGTTCGGGCACAACATCGTCATCTATCTCGTCGTCGCGATCATCTTTCCCAAACCGTGGTCGTGGGCCGATCTGTCGGTCATTCCGGCGCTGGGGCTGATCGTGCTCAATTGCGTCTGGGTGTCACTGTGCTTCGGCATCTTGGCGACCCGCTACCGCGACATCGGCCCGCTGCTGTTTTCGATCGTGCAGCTGCTGTTCTTCATGACGCCGATCATCTGGAACGACGACACGTTGCGGCAGCAGGGCGCCGGGCGCTGGTCGAGCATCGTCGAACTCAACCCACTGCTGCACTATCTCGATATCGTGCGCGCGCCGTTGCTGGGCGCCCACCAAGAGCTGCGGCACTGGGCGGTGGTGCTGGTTCTGACCGTCGTCGGCTGGGTGCTGGCCGCGCTCGCGATGCGGCAATACCGCGCCCGGGTGCCCTACTGGGTCTAGCGCGTTCGAGTGCGCCGCCAAGGATCCTTTGAGAATCCGCCAAGGCGCCGGCCAGACGCTGTGCTGACCGGAAACACCCTGGATAACAGGCGATTTGGCAGGCGCCGGCGCGCAGCGAAAGGTTCCGCATGCATCCCGTCCGACAGCGAACGGATCGCGGTGCCGGCGTCTATCCTGGCGGGCAAACGTGCCGAAACTCGACGCGGGAACCCGTCGTGGAGGAATATGCGATCGTGAGCGACGCCTCAGCAATCGGTTGTGTTGGGAAGCTGGTCGTGGCCACCCGCGGCGGCCACGGCCCCGGCGAGGTGTTGGTGACCGTACGGGGGTCCAAGGAGACCCTCCTGGCGTGGTCCGACGAACCACTACCGAAGGGCAGCAAGGTCCTGGTGGTGGAGGACCGAGGCCGGCGGACCGTGGTGGTCGAGCCTTGGAACGCGACCGAGCAAGACCTGACCTGACCAGATGACGAACGAAATCCCCTGCTAGACAACAGAAACCGTAAGGAGTCCAAGAATGCTCGGTTATAGGGTGCCCGCCCCGGACGAGGCGATGCTGATCTCCGGCGGCAGGGTCAAGACCAACGCTCCGTTCCGCGTGGTGACCGGCCACGGCGCCTTCATCCTGCCGGTCTTCCGCAAGGCGCGATTCCTGACGCTGGCCATGTGTGAGGCTGAGGTCGCCGAAAAGTGCGTCACCCAGCAGGGCATCACCCTCAATGTCCGGTCGGTGATCGCTTTCAAGGTCGGCAACGACAACGAGAGCATCATCAGCGCCGCGCAGCGGTTCCTGTC
>DASYJS010000281.1:0-10038 GCA_035996225.1 Mycobacterium sp.
CAACCGGCAACATGAGCAGCACCAGCGCCAGCGATACGGCCAAGGCGCTCTGCTGGAATCCCAAGGTGGCGATCCACAGACTGAAGATGAACAGCGCCGCCACGATCGATGGAACCCCGGCGAGCACGTCGACCATGAAAGTGGTCACCCGCGCCAGGCGTCCGGAACCGTATTCCACCAGGAACACCGCCGTCATCAAGCCCAGCGGCACGGCCAGCACGGTGGCCACCCCGGCCTGCACCATCGTCCCGTACAGCGCGTGGTAGACGCCGCCGGCGAACTCCTCAGGCAGCACCCCGCGCAACGAGTGCGTCCACCAACCCAACCGGGTGACGGCATACCCGCCCCGCGCGATCACCACCCAGAGCAGCCAGACCAGCGGCATCAGCGCGACACCGAACGAGGAAATGAAAAGGATTGTCGCGACGTGGTTTTTGATCCTCCGCCGCATGCTGAGCGGCTGCGATACCGTGACTTTAAGTGGCTGGCGGAGTGTCTCGATGCTCATGCGTTGACCTTCCCACCGGCGATCGCGCGGGCGGCCGCGTTGACCACGAACGTCACCACGAACAGCGCGAATCCCGCCGAAATGTAGGCCCCGGTCGGCAGCGGTTCGCTGAATTCGGATGCCGCGGAGGCGATCTTCGAGGCGAACGTATAGCCGCCGTCGAACAGCGACCAGTTGCCCGGGCGGGCGGCCGCGCGCAAGATGATCAGCACCGCAACGGTTTCGCCAAGCGCGCGGCCCAAGCCCAACATCGATGCGGCGACGACACCGCTACGGCCATAGGGCAGCACGGTCATTCGCACCACCTCCCAGCGCGTGGCGCCGAGCGCCTGAGCCGCTTCCATCTGGATACGCGGGGTCTGGCGGAACGCTTCCCGCGCTACCGAGGTGATGATCGGCAGGATCATCACCGACAGCACTATCCCGGCAGTGAAGATGGTGCCGCCGCCCGCCAAGGAAACGTTGCCGTGTTTGAACAGAAAGATCCAGCCCAGGTTGCGATTAAGAAACTCGGCCAACGGCTCGAGTTTCGGCGCCAGCACGAAGATCCCCCATAGTCCGAAGATGATCGACGGCACCGCGGCCAGGAGATCAACCATCGCAGCGAACGGGCGGGCCAGTCGCGCCGGCGCATATTGGGTGAGGAACACCGCGATCCCGACCGCGACCGGAACGGCCAACACCAGCGCGCTGATCGAACTCAGCACCGTGACCATCAGCAAGTCGTGGATACCGAAAGCCAACTTCTCGGCATCGGTGGTATCGAATTCAGTGCTGGTGAAGAAGTTCGCGTGGTTCACCCGCAGCGACGGGATAGCGCGAATCAGCAGGAATGTCGCAATCAGCACGATCGCGATCACGATCGTCCATCCGGCGGCGGCGGCGACCGACTTGAATATTCGATCGCCCCGCTGCACCGCGCGTGGGTTAACCGCAGTCAGGGCAGGCTTTGTCCCGGGCGGATTGACACGCAGTCCTTCGGCCACCACTAACTCAGGTCACGAGATGGCATTGACCGCAGCCGACAACCTCGAGCCGAACGCGGCGGGAATGGGAATGTATCCGTTGTCCCCCAAGCCATTCTGGCCGGCACCGATGGTGCTCTGCAGGAATGCCTTCACGGCCGAACCGACCTGGGAGTCGGGATATTTCGAGCACACAATCTCATACGTCGCCAACACGATGGGATAGGCGCCGGCCTGGCTCGGCCGGTAGAACGAGATCGTGTCAAGGACCAGGTCATTGCCCTGCCCGACGATCGAGGCTCCGGCAATCGTCTTCCCCACCGAGTCGGTGCTGATCGCTACCGGGTCCGGACTCGCCGACGTGACGATCTTGGCCATGTTCAGGTGTTGCCCCTGGGCGAACGACCATTCGTTGTAGGTGATGGACCCCTCGGTGCTTTTGACGGCCGCGCTGGTGCCGTCGTTGCCCTTGCCGCCCTCGCCGATGCCGCCGTTGAATTTCTTGCCGGCGCCCTTACCCCACCCGCCGTTGGAAGCGGCGTCGAGATACTTCTGAAAGTTATCGGTAGTGCCGGACTCATCGCTGCGGAAGACGACATGAATCGGCTCCCCTGGCAAGGTCGCGCCGGAATTGAGTGCTTGGATCGCGGGATCGTTCCAGGTGGTGATGCCGCCGTTGAAGATCTTCGCCAGGGTGGGACCGTCGAGATTCAGCGAATTCACCCCGTTGATGTTGAAGGTGACCGCGATCGGGCCGAACACGGTGGGCAGGTTCCACGCCGGCGAGTCGCCGCAGCGCTTTTGGGCAGCCGCGTACTCATCGTGGCTCAGCGGTGAGTCCGATCCACCGAAATCGGTTTGGTTGCCTGTGAATTCGTGGATACCGGCGCCCGACCCGTTGGGTGTGTAGTTCAACGTCTGGCCAGGGCAGGCCTGTTCGAACGCCTTGACAAAGCGCGTCATCGCGTTGGCCTGGGCCGTCGAACCGCTCGCCTTCAGCGTCTTGGAGCCACCGCAGGTCACCTTCCCCGATGGGGTGCCCGTCGTCGCACTCCCCCCGGTCGCGTTGTTGTCACTGCCACATCCCGTAATGACGAACGTTCCAGCAGCTAGCACTCCGACTAAGCCGCCAAACCGATTGAGTTTCAATTCCGTTCCTCACCTATACGATTGAATGCCGCGGTCCTAGCCGCAGCTTACAAAACCAACCGTCTTCCTCGCGAACGTGAAGCTACAGTAAGAACAGGTTAACGTTCGGCAAAGATTTGTCGTGGCCGTCGCCCTCGCCGAGATCGCGCGACCCCCGCACAACCGCGGGATGTGCGCACGGCCTAGGATTGCGAGATTGCACTGCGTCCGGCACAGGAATATATCCGTTGTCCGCCAAGCCATTCTGGCCTGCACCGATGGCGGGCTGTGGATCCGCTGACCTTGAGGGCCGGTACCACTAGCGAGAACGCACAGGCCGGCACCAAATTGGTCCGTTCCCAATTCAATCCTTCGGTACGAACAAGAAGATGATCGCCGCCGCGTATTTGCGGTGCACCCATCTGCCGTCTTCTGCCCGCCTTAAAGCAGACCGCAATTCCCGAGCGGTGACTCAGTCGCGGTATGTGGGCGCCGCACCGCCATGGCCGTATGCCAAACTAGAACCTGTTCCAGAAATGCCGCGATCCGAGACGGCCGGTCTTGTTTCCGTTGCGGCCGACAACTCAACGAAGAGAGGCCGTAATGATCCTTGACAGGTTCCGTCTCGATGACAAAGTCGCCGTCATCACTGGTGGCGGCCGCGGCCTCGGGGCGGCCATCGCGGTGGCGTTTGCCGAAGCCGGCGCCGATGTCCTCATCGCCTCGCGCACGGAATCCCAACTAGAGGCCGTTGCCGAGCAGGTCCGCGCGGCGGGCCGCCGGGCCCACATCGTCACTGCCGACTTGGCCCATCCCGAGGCCACCGCGAAGTTGGCCGATCAGGCCGTCGAGGCCTTTGGGAAACTAGACATCGTCGTCAACAACGTCGGTGGGACCATGCCCAACACACTGCTGACCACCTCGACGAAAGACCTCAAGGACGCGTTCACCTTCAACGTCGTGACCGCCCATGCGCTGACCCTCGCCGCGGCGCCGTTGATGCTTGAGCACTCCGGTGAAGGCAGCATCATCAACATCACGTCGACGATGGGCCGGCTGGCCGGGCGCGGCTTCGCGGCCTACGGAACCGCCAAAGCCGCGCTGTCGCATTACACGCGGCTGGCGGCGCTGGACCTGTGCCCACGCATCCGGGTCAACGCCATCGCACCCGGCTCGATCCTCACCTCCGCACTGGACGTGGTGGCCTCCAACGACGAGCTACGCGAGCCGATGGAGAAGGTGACGCCCATGCGCCGGCTCGGCGATCCCGTCGACATTGCCGCTGCGGCAGTCTATTTGGCGTCACCCGCTGGTAGCTTCCTAACCGGCAAGACGCTGGAGGTCGACGGTGGTCTCACCTTCCCCAATCTCGACATCCCCGTCCCGGACCTGTGACCACCGACCTCTGAGGAGCCAGTCATGCCCATCCCCGTCGTCCAATTGGGCACCGGCAATGTCGGTATCCACGCGCTGCGAGCGCTTATCACTAACCCCGAATTCGAGCTCACCGGCGTCTGGGTGTCATCGGATTCCAAAGCCGGCAAGGACGCGGCAGAGCTTGCCGGACTTACGGATTCGACCGGCGTACTGGCCAGCACCGATCTGGACGCCGTGCTTGCCACCGGGCCGCAGTGCGCGGTGTACAACGCACTGGCCGACAACCGGCTGCCCGAGGCACTCGAGGACTACCGGCGCGTCCTGGCGGCCGGGGTCAACGTCGTCGGCAGCGGTCCGGTCTTTTTGCAGTATCCGTGGGAGGTGATCCCGGAGGAGCTCATCAAACCGCTGGAAGATGCAGCGCGCGAAGGAAATTCGAGCCTGTACGTCAACGGTATCGACCCTGGCTTCGCCAACGACCTGCTGCCGCTGGCCCTAGCCGGCACTTGTCAGAACATCCAGCAGATTCGGTGCATGGAGATCGTCGACTACGCGACCTACGACAGCGCCGCGGTCATGTTCGACGTGATGGGCTTCGGTAAGCCGATGGACGACATCCCGATGCTGCTGCAGCCCGGTGTGCTGAGCTTGGCGTGGGGATCGGTGATCCGGCAAATCGCGGCGGGCCTGGGCATTTCGTTGGATGAGGTCACCCAGACGTACATCCGCGTGCCGGCGCCTGAGGACTTCGAGATCGCGTCGGGGCATATCGCCAAGGGCACCGCCGCGGCGCTGCGGTTCGAGGTGTTCGGCATGGTCAACGGCGACCCCGTCGTCGTCCTGGAACATGTCACCCGGTTGCGCGAGGATCTGTGCCCCGATTGGCCGCAGCCTGCCCAGGAGGGTGGTTCGTATCGCATCGAGATCAGCGGCGAACCGTCCTATGCCATGGACGTCTGTCTGGGCAGCCGCAAGGGCGATCACAACCACGCCGGATTGGTCGCCACCGCGATGCGGGTGGTCAACGCGATCCCAGCGGTGGTGGCTGCCGCGCCGGGCATCGTGACGACCCTCGACCTGCCGCTGATCACTGGCAAAGGGCTCTATCTGCCCGGGTGATCGAGCGCACGGCATGAAATCTCACCCTTTCGCCGTTGCCGTAGTCGATCGCATGTGCGGGAGCGGAAGGGGAAAGCGATGTCGAAGCGGCGAATCCTGGTCACCGGGGCGTCAAAGGGACTTGGACGAGCGGTCGTGGACCGCCTGGCTGCCGACGGGCACGAGCCGATTGGGCTCGCGCGCAGTGCGCCGTCGGACTTTCCCGGTCAATTTCACGAGGTGGACCTGGGAGATCGGGCGGCGACCGCAGCAGCGCTGGACAAGATCGTCGCCGGAGGCCGCCGCGAAGGGCGCGCTGGAGACGGCCACTCGTATCTGGGCCGGCGAGCTCGCGCCGTCGGGCATCACCGTGAATGCCGTGGCCCCGGGGCCGATAGAGACCGGAATGTACCGGGAACGCAGCCCCGTCGGATCGGAGCGCGAAGCACGCGTCCTTGAGCGCATCCCACTACAGCGTGTCGGCACCTCCACCGAGATTGCCCACGTGATCTGCATGTTGCTGCACGAGGACGCCGGCTACATGACGGGTCAGATCGTTCGGGTCGACGGCGGCGGCAGCATCGGCGCCACCTAGCGCGGCAGCCCCGAAGTTCGCCAACTGGCGTGTGTCGACTAACCTCACTTTTTTATTCGGTTATACAAATCGAAGGTCGGTCAGTTGGCGCAGGGCACCCGGACCTCGCTCAAGTCAAGCTGGTATCTGCTGGGGCCGGCATTCGTCGCCGCGATCGCCTATGTCGATCCCGGAAACGTCGCGGCCAACGTCAGCTCCGGCACGCAATTCGGCTATTTGCTGCTGTGGGTAATCGTCGCAGCCAATGTGATGGCCGGCCTGGTGCAGTACCTCTCGGCCAAACTCGGCCTGGTGACCGGACGCTCGCTGCCCGCGGCGATCGGCAAGGAGATGAGCCGCCCGCTGCGGCTGACCTTCTGGGCGCAAGCTGAAATCGTCGCGATAGCAACCGATGTGGCCGAAGTCATCGGTGGGGCGATCGCCTTGCGGATCCTGTTCGGTCTGCCGTTGCCGCTCGGCGGCGTCATCACCGGGGTGATCTCGATGCTGCTGCTGTCGATCAAAGACCGTCGGGGACAGCTTCTTTTCGAGCGTGTCATCACAGGCTTGTTGCTTGTCATTGCGGTCGGTTTCGCGGCCAGTTTCTTCGTCGCCACCCCACCGCCCGAGTCCGTGGTTGGCGGATTGGTGCCGCGCTTCCACGGCACCGAAAGCGTGCTGCTGGCCGCCGCAATCCTGGGCGCCACCGTGATGCCGCATGCGGTGTACCTGCACTCGGGCCTGGTCCTGGATCGGCACGGACATCCCGAACCCGGCCCGGAGCGACGCTGGCTGCTGCGCGTCACCCGGGTCGACGTGGTGCTGGCGATGGCCGTCGCCGGAACGGTGAACGCGGCGATGCTGCTCGTCGCCGCGATCAACCTGCAGGGCCACAATGACATCGGGTCCATCGACGGCGCCTACGCCGCGATCCACAACACGCTGGGACCGGCGATCGCGGTGCTGTTCGCGATCGGATTGCTCGCGTCCGGCTTGGCGTCGTCGTCGGTGGGCGCCTACGCCGGCGCCATGATCATGCAGGGTCTGCTGCACCGATCGATACCGATGATGGCGCGCCGCTTGATCACGCTGTGCCCGGCGATCGCGATCCTGGCGATCGGTTTCGACCCGACCCGCTCACTGGTGCTCTCCCAAGTCGTGCTGTCCTTCGGAATTCCGTTCGCCGTGCTGCCGCTGGTCAGACTGACCAGCAACCGCAAGCTGATGGGCATCGACACCAACCACCCCGTCACGACGGTCATTGGCTGGGCGGTCGCAATACTGGTGAGCGTGCTGAACGTGGTGCTGATCTATCTGACCGTTAAGGGGCATTAGTAAACGTCCTTACCTGCACTAGCTGGTTGCTAATCAATCTTCCGTTTCACGTATAGCGCTGAATGTCGAGATACTTGCGTACGGACAGTTTGCTGGATCTGCCCGAACTGTCCGCGCGGCTCTATCTGTTGTGCGGGCCCATGATTCACGGCTGACGAAAGACGCGATCAGTGATCGTTCAGGCTGGCTCATCAAGGCGTGCGGCATGTCGCGTATCGCGCAGCCCTAGCTGGCCCGGAGCATCAAGAAGGTTTGGCCAGACTCGTTGAACGTTGAACCCCGTTGAGTAACCGGCGCCCCGAATCGTGGCCCGTTCCGCTTCAAACCCTCTGTACCTGAATATGAATGGGGTCTTCACTAGACGACGGGATTGCGTGCTGCTGAGAACCGTTCAAGCTGGACAGGCGGCCCGCCCGCGGGCGGCGGTGGTACCACACTGGCTATCCCGTCCATCACAGTCATGACGGTTGAGGTTTGCCGCCCGAAGTTCAGCGTGCCGTGCTGGAAGTTCTGCACGATCCACTCCGGCTCCTGAATCTCAGCGCTGGTCGGCAGGCCCAGCGGGCCGCGCTCGTAGCCCAGCGTGGCCCAGGCCTCGTAGATCCTGCCGCTGAGCGCCTGAGCGCCGATGGCCGGTGACCAATAGATCGCACCATTGGCGAACACAACGTAGCGGATCGAATCACCACAGGCCGCTTCGGGTGACGTGGGTGCGCCAAGCCCGCCTGTCATACCGCCCGTCGCCTGCCAGCGGTCGTAGATCGCTCCGCCCCGCAGCGACTCCGCCAAATCCTGTGGGCTGGGCGGTTGCTTGAACCGGGCGGCGATGTCGCGGATCCGCTCCATAAAGGCGTACCCGGCGTTGCCCGGACAAGCCGTGTCGCCGACGTCACGATGGGCGAAGATGCTCGGCAAGGTTGGGGTGGCACCTTGCGGGAAACGCGTGTTGGGGCCGCCCGCGGAAGTCAGCACGACGGTGCCGTTGGGGCTCACCGCGTCCATCGCGAGCCGCCATCCCAGCAGCTGGCCGACCGCCCGCAACTGCTCGGGCGTAGGGGGCGCCTGGCTGAAATCGCCGATCATGCACACCGCCCAGGTGTTGGTGTTGAATCCGCCGGTGTGGATGCCCTCGACCGGTTTGGTGATGCCGCCGAACCTGCCCTCGAAAACCTGGCCGTACTTGTCAACCAGCGCGTTGTAGCCAATGTCGCCCCAGCCTTGTGTCAACGTGTGGAACTCGTAGATCGAACGCACGATGGCCACCGAGTCTGTCGGCGCGTAGCCGTTGCCGGTCGCAGAGTGATGCACGATCCCAGCCCTAATTCCGTTGTCACAGCGCGGTCTTCCGCGCCGAATTGATTCATCGGCGCCCCACCCGGCGCGGCTGATGATGTTGACCGGCTGGCCCGGCGCCACAGCGGCTACCGATAAGTTGGGGTCCGCGGGTGCGCGCGCTGGGGCAACGAGCACTTCCGCGGCCATCCCCAAACCGAGGGCAACCGGCGCGGCCGCAGCGTATTTCAGCACATCACGCCGGGAAGCCGGTGGCGGCGGCCCGCAGCTGCAGCGATCTCGCACCGCGACACGGTAACCGCCGCCCGGTCGAACAAAGATTCGCCGCGCCGTTGCCGAAATGATGCAATCTCGTGCGCGTTTCGATTACGAACCTGCCGGCGTATCCCGTGGAGACCGCAACCGCGGCCCAAACCGGTAGCTCACGCCCTCACCGAATCGGCCGGGTGATCGGTCTGCGGATCCACTTCGGTGACGCCGCGCCGGAGATCTGGTCCAGTCACCTTGCGCATCCTATGCGTCGCATCCTCCCGTTCCCCGTGTTGGGGATCGAATCATCGCGCTGCCAGACGGTTTGCCAACTTCAAGACAGTTGCGGGCACAGCGTAAGCGGTCGACCACGTTCTGGCAGGTTACGCACAGCGCACGCGCCGCCCTAGTGCTGATCTATCTGACGCTTGAAGGTCACTAAGAAGTGCTCTTTTCACCGGACTCCTGCGAAACCGTAGGGGGTCACCCGGATTAGCTACCTCAATGCGGGCCCATCATCCCAGGCCCCATCATTCCGGAGCCCATCATGCCGCGCATCATGGGCGGCATCCCATCGCGCACAAAGCCGGTGACCTCCTGGGCATGCGCGCGGATCGCTTGCGTAAGCGCCGGATCGTCAGCGGTTTCTTCGGCTATGACTCCAGTGGGGATGATCGTCAGCTGGCGGCGATAACCGTTGGCACGGCTGAAGAGGGTCGGCAGGCTTCCACTCATGCACATGATCTCTGCGCCGTGGTCGACGTGGGAGTACATGCTGGATACGTGCGATTGAAGCTGGGCGACAAGATCGGGCGAATTCGATTGAGTGGTGGTGCGTATGCCCCCAGGGATTTCCTCGACAGCGCGAGTTATTTCGCTGTGTCGGTTGAACATCTCCATGTAGAGGCTCATGTCTGCCGGGCTGGCACCCATCATGCCGCCGTCGGTCAACCGGATGCGTAGGACTGGTGAGCCAATGATTCCGCGAAGTGCATACCCGATACCCATGACCGCGCTAGCACCGAGCGCAGTGAGCCCTGCCCGCCGACTGAATCTAGCCATGTGATGACCCCTCGGGCAGCTTGATCATGTACATGCGGTGCAAGAGCTTGGCGCTCAACGCTGTCCGTGCGGCTACATCAATCGGCGGTGCCATGGGTGGCTGTCCATCTCGCCTTGAGCAGAGCCTTCCGCCAACACGTACTCGATCCGGATTGAACCCGCCGCCGGCGGCGCCGGCGGATCGCTTCGTTGCTTGGTGAGAAAACGGACTGCAAGGATGATGGCGGTGATGACAGTGCCCCAGAACAATGCCATTGCCAGAAGCCCCGGGGTGCAGCCAGACCAATTCCAGCCGATTCCGTTGAACCACATCATGTTCGCATAGCCTCCAAACTCGTCACCGTCGCTTTGTAACCCATCAGCGTGGACGTTCCGGACACCGCCGAGCTGGTCCAGCGTGGGGTTGCGCGTCTCGACGCTATGGCCGAGGGGTACTTGGGGTTGTGGTT
>DASYJS010000282.1:0-47004 GCA_035996225.1 Mycobacterium sp.
ACTTATGACCCGCAGCGCATCGACAGCGAGCTGGGCGTGGCCCGGACGCAAGGGTTCAACACCATGCGGGTCTTCCTGCACGATCAGTTGTGGGCCCAGGACCGCCAGGGCTTCCAAAGCCGTCTCGCCCAGTTTGTCGGAACCGCGTCGCGCCATGGCATCAAGCCGCTCTTCGTCTTGTTCGACTCCTGTTGGGACCCGCTCCCCAAGTCCGGCCCGCAGCACGCGCCGATACCCGGAGTGCACAACTCCGGCTGGGTGCAAAGCCCGGGTGCCGAACGCCTCGGCGACCCTCGCTATGTCCCCGTCATGCAGGATTACGTCACCGGAGTGTTGAGCCAATTCCGCAACGACGACCGGGTTTTGGGTTGGGATCTGTGGAACGAGCCCGACAATCCCGCGAAGGAGTATCGCAAGGTCGAGCGCGCAGACAAGCTGCAACGTGTCGCCGACCTGCTTCCCCAGGTGTTCCGGTGGGCGCGCTCGGTTGATCCGGCTCAGCCGTTGACAAGCGGTGTGTGGCAAGGATCCTGGGGAGACCCGGGCAGCCGTAGCGCGATCAGCGCCATCCAACTCGACAATGCCGACGTGATCACCTTCCACAGCTACGCCAAACCGGCCGAGTTCGAGGGCCGGATCAACGAACTGACGCCGATGGGGCGGCCGATCCTCTGCACCGAGTACATGGCCCGGTCCCAGGGCAGCACCATCGAAGCGATCCTGCCAATTGCCAAGCGGCACAACGTTGGTGCAATCAACTGGGGCCTGATGGCCGGGAAGACCCAGACCTACTTTCCGTGGGATTCGTGGAATCACCCGTACACGGCGCCGCCGAAGGTCTGGTTTCACGACTTGCTACTACCCGATGGACGGCCGTATCGGAACACCGAAATGCAAGCGGTTCGGGGGCTGATCGGCGCGCTCGGCTAGCCCGTTTCACGACGACTGGTCGACGCTCCTGAGGTCACCGCGGCCAGGTTCTGCGCAACCTCGTGTTGCCAAAACTTGTTGGCGTGGTTGGTGTCGACCTCGATCTCGAAGCGGTCGGTCATCTCCGCGGTGACCTCGGCGACGTCGACGTAGAACTGCTCGTACCAGCGCCGGTGCTGATACACGGCGCCGTCCTCCTCGGTGAGCAGCGGATTCTCGATGCGCGTCTTGTGCTTCCAGATTTCGACGTCGTCGAGGAAGCCCTCTCCGAAAGATCGGCTCATGGCGCCGGCGAGCTTGGCTGCCTTGTCCGCCGGTAGGCCGGGGACCTCCTGGACCGCCACGCCCCACTGCAGCACGAATGAGTCGTGGGTGACCGGGTAATGGCAGTTGATCAGGGCCACTTCGATCGTGAAGTCCGGCGCCACGTCGTTGTGCAGCCAGTTGATCATGTAGGCGGGGCCGAAATACGTTGCCTCGGAACGAAGTTTCGTACCCTCCCAGAGATTCTCGTAGTTCGCCGTGGTGTCGGGGCGGGCCTTCGACTCCATGATCTGGGTCGCCGTGTGACCTTCGATGATGTTCTTGAAGAACGTTGGGTACGCGTGGTGGATATAAAAGAAGTGGGCCATGTCGACGTTGTTGTCGACGATCTCCCGGCAGTGTGACCCTTCGATGAGGATCGAGTTCCACGACCATGCCGACCACTGTCCTTCGGCGTACCCATCGATCGTCGGCGGGAAGATATCGGCGGGGGGCGTCGACCCCTCGGGATCGTGCCAGACGAGCAGTTGGCCGTTGACCTCCCCGGTCGGCCAACGCCTCGTCCGCGCCAATCGGGGCGTGCGCTTGGCATACGGCACCAGCGAGCAGCGACCGGTCGAGCCCTGCCAGCGCCAGTCGTGGAACGGGCACGCCAACGAATCGCCTTTGACGGTCCCATGGGACAGGTCGCCACCCATGTGGCGGCAATACGCGTCGAGGACGTGCAGCGCGCCCTGCGAGTCGGCGAATACCACGAGGCGAGAGCCGAATGCGTTGATCGCGTGGGGATGTCCGTCGCGGAAGTTTTCGGCCAGGCCTATGCAGTGCCAGCCGCGGGCGAAGCGCGTCATGGGCGCGCCGGTATCGATGTCCCGCACGTCGTTGTTGGTTGTGACCACAGCGATTCCTCCTCAGCCGTCTTCCGCTAGTCGCCGCACGGTGGCCAGCCACTCCTCGACCATATCGAGGACCACCTCCCGCGAACGTCTCACCTTATTGATCGACCCGATGATCTGCCCCGCCGGGGAACCCGACAGCGCGCTCGACCGCGCGCGCATGAACCGGGCGGAGGCATCGGCATACACGATGCCTTGCAACGGCATTGGCAGTGGATCTGGATTGTCGGGGCCGTCCCAGGCCTCGGTCCAGTCGGTGCGGATCTGACGGGCCGGCTTGCCGGTCATCGCGCGCGACCGCACTGTGTCGCTGTACCCGGCCTTCAACAGGTTTTCGACGACCCACGGTTCCGTGGCCGCCTCGGCGACCGTCAGCCACAACGATCCGGTCCAGGCCCCTTGTGCGCCAAGGGCCATCGCCGCCGCCATTTGCCGACCGTTACCGATTCCTCCGGCAGCCAGCACGGGTATGTCCGGTCCGACCTCATCCACGACCGCCGGTACCAGAACCATGGTGGCGATCTCGCCGGTGTGCCCGCCTGCCTCGCCACCCTGGGCGATGATCACATCCACTCCCGCATCGACATTGCGCCGGGCGTGGCGCGGCGCGCCGCTCAATGCGCCTACCAGGACCCCCTTTTCGTGCGCGGCCTCGATCGCGTATGCCGGTGGCGGACCCAGCGCGTTGACGATCATCGACACCGGATGGCGAAGCGCGACCTCTACCTGGCCCGGCCCTTCCGCCTCGACCCCGAGGCCGGCCGCTATCACCCGCCGCTCGCTGTCCTCCGGTAGCGGCGGCACGCCGTGGCTACTCAGCACTTGTTCCATGTGTTCGGTGTGGCTGGGCGGGATCAGTTCGCGCAGCGCATCGAGGCTGTAGGGCTCGCCCTTGCCGACGAACTTCTCCGGCATCGCGAAGTCCACGCCGTACGGTCGACCACCGACATGCTCGTCGATCCAAGACAGCTCCACCTCAAGACGGTCGGCGTCGTAGGCCAGGGCGCCCAGCACCCCGTACCCACCGGCCTTGCTGACCTCCGCGACGACGTCGCGGCAGTGCGAGAACGCGAATAACGGGAACTCGATACCGAGCCGCTCCACCAGAGAATTCGCCATTTACCACTCTCCTTGACGTTCTGATTCGTTGCTCACAGCGGGTTCCAACAAGCAGCCCCGTCCTCGCGGAAAGCGGCAAACGAGTTGGCCAGATCCCCGGTGCCCGTGCACATCACCTGTGTCCGGTTCTCGATGTCGAGTGCGTGACGCAGGCTCGGCGCGTCGATGGTCTGCCACATGGTTTCCTTGGTCATCCAGACCGCCAAGGGCGAGTTCTGAGCTATCTCACGGGCTTTGGCGATGGCGGTGTCGAGCAGGTTCGCCGCGTCGACCACCTCGAGGACCAATCCGATGGCGACCGCTTCGGCCGCGTCGAAGACCCGTCCGGTGAGCATCAGTTCGGCGGCCCGCGACGCTCCGACCAGGCGGGGCAGGTAGTAGCTGGTGCCCATGTCGCATGCCGACACCCCGTGCCGAATGAAAACCGCGCCGAACGTGGCCGATTCAGCGGCGTAGCGGATGTCGCAGGCCAAAGCCAGCGCGAAGCCACCGCCCAGTGCAAATCCGTTGACCGCGGCGATGACCGGCACCCGGAGCCGGTGGATCTTCTCGAAGGCCGAGGCCATGAGTTCCTGCGCGGCCATCGTGATGGCGACGGTCGAGGTGGCCGCCGATCGCAGTTCGGCGTACGGGACACCCGCGCTATCGGAGAGATCGTCGGGTTGCGACTTCAAGTCGGCACCAGCGCAAAACGAGACACCCGTGCCCGTCACCACGATCGCTCGCAGCGTGGGATCGCCGTTCAGTGCGTCAAGCACGCGATGCATGTGGACAAGGGTCTGTGAGTCCAGCGCGTTCCTGCGGTGGGCACGATTGATCGTCATCACGGCGATCGCTCCGTCGTCGAGGCGCTGGATCTCGATCGCCGGATCGTTCATGCGCTGGCCCCGGGTGTGTCCTCGGCGAATTTCGCGATCGCCGCGGCGGACACCATGGGGTTGTCGTACTCGCGCCACAACGAGATCCGGCCGTCGCGGAACTCGAACACACCCAGGTAGTCGTTCTGGTAGACGACGGGCTTGTCCCGCCCCAGCGCGTCGCCCCGATACCGCGCCACCAACATGTTCGGGTCGAGAAGGTCGTAGATGTCGGTAACAGACATGTCGAACTTGCCGAACATGGCGAACATCGACGCGAGCAGGTCACGGATGCCGTCCCGGCCGGAATCCGGAACCGCGTCCTCGTAAGGCAATTCGAAGCGGACATCGTCGTGGAGTTCACCGATGACCGCGTCGAGATCGAGCGCGCTGATGCCGTCCATCGCCCGCCGAAGTGTTTGCTTATTGGCTTCGCGCGTTTCGCTGTCAATGTCGGTCATGATCACCCTTCCTACCGGGCCACCATTCCGCCGTCGGCGATGATGGTCTGCCCGGTGATGAAACTTCCTGCGTCGGAAAGCAATAGCAGTGCCGGTGGCACCATCTCGACTGGGTCGGCGATCCGCTTCAGCAGCGCGGCGGCCTTCATCACCTCGAGAAACTCCGGTGGATTGGCCCGCGTCATGTCGGTATCGACCGATCCGGGCGCCAAGGCATTGACCCGGATCCCCTGCGACGCGAACTCCGCGGCCATCGACCGCGTGAACGACACCATCGCGGCCTTGGCCGCCGAATACATCGACACCGCAGGCGAATAGATGAATGCACCGGCAGACACCACGTTGAGGATCGACGCGTGCTCACTCTTGCGCAGGTGCGGAAGCGCCGCCTGGATCAGGAACACCGGACCCTGCAGGTTGACTGAGAAGGACTTCGACCACGCTTCGGGAGTGAACTCACCCAGCGACAGTGAGAGGGCATTCGCGGCGTTGTTGACCACCATGTCGATCCCGCCGAACTGCGCGACGGTGGCGTCGACCAGACGATCGATGGCGTCCAGGTTCCCCAGATGCGTGGGGACGCCGACGGCTTGCCCGCCCCCCAGCGCCTGCAGCTTCTCCGCCGCCGTGGCGCACCCATCGGCCTTGCGGCTGGCGACGACCACGTTGGCCCCGCACTCGACCAACCCCTCGGCGATGGCCAGCCCGATGCCGCGCGTGCCGCCGGTAACTATGGCGCTGCGGCCAGTGAGGTCGAAGAGCGCGTGCAGCGAATTCTTGGTCAAGATTGAGCAGCCCTCCTCCGCAGCGCCATTACCTTACACAATGTAAGGAAACTAAACGATTGTCATTCGTCGGCGGTGATCCCGTAGGTGATCAATGACCGCAGATGGACGATCAGTTCGGACTCTCCGAGAGCCTTGTTCACCGAAGTGTGCAGCGTGACGGCACCGCGCACAGTATCCATCAGCGCACTCCCATCGACCTCGGACCTCACCAGACCCTCGGCCTTTCCGCGTTCGATGAGCCGGACCCACCGTGCCCGGATCGGTGCGATGTAGCGCGCCTCAACCTGTTCGACCAGGTCGGGCCGGCTATAGAGCACCGTCGCAACGCCCGGCATGCCGGCCAAATACGCAGGATCCGACTGGACGCGGACCATTCCGGTGATCAGGCTGGTCAGTGCCTCGGCAAAAGGGAGATCGTCGATCGCCGGAAGTTCGCCGGGTGCGGAAAAGATGGCGTCCTCAACCAGTGCGAACTTGCTGCCCCAGTGTTCGTAGACAAAGGGCCGCGAGACCCCGGCATGACGCGCGACGCCAGCCAGAGTTATCTCGTCGTAGCCGTTGGCGATCAGGAGTTCGCGCGTGGCGGCGATGACAGCTGCGCGGCGCGCCATGTCGCGCGGGCGCCCACGCGTGGCGTCTTCAGCAGTCCCGCCGCTCTCGCGCTGTGCGGCTGGCGTCATCGTCGAACCATACCCACCGAAGCAGGTGTGGCCGATACACTTCGCTGGTTCGCTACACCAGCCGGTGCATGATGGCGGCTCAGACCACGATCTGGTGGTGGCGAGTTTGGTTGCCCCCGCACCGTTTTGCTTCATACATGGCGTTGTCGGCGTGGGCAACCAACCGGCGAAACGCTTGGTCGGCATGATCCGCAACGACAGTGCGCAACGCCATGGTGGCGATTCCGACGCTAGCGGTCACCGGGACGTTGATCGCGGCCACGGCATCACAGAGTTGTCGGCCCCACCCGGGCTTCTGTTCTGCTGTCACGATGTCGGCGATCAAAAATTCCTCGCCGCCGACGCGACCGACGACGGCGGTGTCGCTGCAGGCGGTGTTCAAGGCGGCGGCTACCGCGGCGAGCGCTTCATCGCCGGCGGCATGTCCGTGTGTGTCGTTGAGGTTCTTGAATCGGTCCAGATCAATCATGGCCACCGCCAGAAACATGTGGTTGGCGCCGACGAGCATCCGCCCCACGATGGCCCGATCGCAGGCTCGCCGATTCAGCAGGCCGGTCAGCGGGTCGCAGTTGGCGCGCGATAGATCAAGCCAGAGCGCACGCACGACGATTTGGATGGCAAGCGGGACAATCATGTTGAGTTCGAGAACCAAAAAAAAGCCAGTAAAGGCCAGCATCGGTTGCCCTGCGGCAGCAAGACGCGCGGCTTGCCAGGCCGCAATTAGGCAGGCCAGCCAAAAGTTCAGCGCCATGTACTTGGCGGTGTGGAAGAACGCGATGTAGCCCCCGGGAACCGCTAGGGCCGAGCACGCCATCAACCCGACAAGCGGCTGGGTTTGCCACAAGCAGCCGGCGGCGATGGTTACGCTGCCGGTCAGAATGAAGAAAATGGACTGGTGCCGGGTGGGCCACCCGCGCAACCAGAGCATCGCCATGCCCAAGCCCGTCACCGCGGCCAGCACGGAAAACGCCAGCGCCACAGTCGGGTACACCGGGGCAGGGCCCAGCCACACGTTGGCTGGCACCAGCACCAACGAGGCAGCCACCCCAGCCATAATCCGGCGAGTGTTTGAACTCAGTCCGTGGGCTTGCAAATAGCCTGTCAGCCAATCGAAATGGTCAGCCTGCACCCACCACGCGGCCAGCCACTTCATTTATTTTGCCCTCCCACACTCACCTGCCCCACGAACCTCAGTGCTGAGTGAGTTGGATCACATTAAATAGGATCGTCGGTCCGAAATGCCTAGAACCGACGAGAAAGCCAGGATTGATGGCGAATATCCTGCGAGTCGCACCACTGGGACCTCACATCTGATCGATAACAGTCGCCCAGCCTGCGGCTAGCAGCGAAGCGCAAAGATAGAGCATGAAAACAGCCACCGACCACCACGAGCATGAAACAAAATCAGCCGACGGTCGGCGTCGACAGATCCGGATAGCGCAGCTGATATTCGCCGGGGCCGCAACCATCGCGACGCTCGCGCTATTCAATGTTGTGCAGCCCGATGGCGCCGAGAGCGTTGCCGCATCGGGATCGGTGCACCTGGTAGACCAGGCCACTTACGGTGGATTCGCCGCAGACGACCCATCGAATCCGGGCTGGAACCCCCCACCGGAACCGCAGCAATCCCAACCGGATCCGGGCTGGAATGCCGACCCGGGTTGGGATTTTCAGCCCTCTCCGGAGAACTGACCAGCCAAATGCCCTCTGGACTGCGCTAAACAGCGCGAAGGCATTGGCGGTGCCGCAAGGTTAACGATTCAGGAAATGTGCGTAGGCCGCGGACTCCTGTCGAGCTGGGCTGGTTGAGTTGACGACGTAAGGTCACTTGTCGACAAGGCCGTAGCGCCGATACGCCGCGTGGATGTCCACGCGCGCCTCCTCGGGCAATTTCGCCTGCGGGGGACGCGATTCCGGATACGAACCGATCGGAAGGCCGAGGACTGAAGCAGCGTATTTGAACGCGGCACCCCAGTGCGTGAAGTAGTCCGGCCGGCCGGGATAGCGAGTGAACCAGCCGCGGATGTCGAGCTCGAATTGGTCCATCCCTGATTCTTGCGCGTAGTCCATCGCCTCGACCAGTTTGTCGTTCCAGACCAGATCCCAGTACCCGGAGATGACGCGCTTTGCCGGCGTCTCAAACAGATAGCCGGTGGTGCCCAGCTGGCCGGGACCGACGATTCCGCTCTTCAGCCAGCCCGCCCGGTATACGGTCGTATCGCATTCCCAGATCACCAGATCCGGCGCGAGTTCGTGCAGCATCCGGCTCTGATGCGGCCGGAACGAACCCTCCTTCGTCGCACACACGGCGGGGATCTCCTGGACGATGCGTGCGCCCTCCATCGGGTTGAGCACATACCCCGAGCTGGGTGAGTTGAACATCCCCAGCGCGATGTCGGTGCGGTCAGCGACGTAGCGGAAGTAATTCAAAACGCCTTCGCCGCCGTGCAATTCCATCATCGGCGTCTGGATGTACACGATGTCGGCGCCGGTCTCCTGCGCATGCCGGGTCAGCTCCACGCATTCCTTTGCCGACAGCGCTGCGGTGCACGACTGGATGATCACATCCGGGTTGATGCCACGAGCCTCCTCGACCGCGACCTCCAGCAACTTCTTGCGTTCGGCGATTGTCAACGACCAGAATTCCGCGACGCCGCTGGTCACCCAGAGCATCGGGTGACCGAGTGCTCCGACGCAGTGCCGCACCAGGGTTCGGTACGCCTCCCAATCGATGTCGTCACCGTCGTCGCCGCTGAACGGCGTGTAAAGCGAGTCGCCGATACCGTGCAGGGCATTGCGCGCCCATTGACGAGCTTCCTTGGCGTTAGCCATCATTGGTCCTTCGGTCAGTCGATGATCTCGAAAATCGCGGCGGCGGATGTCACGGCCTTGTCGTTGTTGCCCTCGTCACGCAGGAGCATGCGGACCCCGACCTTGCCCGGTCCGCCGGTGTGCGCAGTGCCGTCCACTCGGAATGGCCCAACCTTGCCCCGCGACATGAACATCACGTGCCAGCTCACGACCTGGAGCTTCCTGGTTCCCGTCGCCTCTGCGGCGAGGTCGATCGCTGCGGTTTCGAGCACAACGTGTTGCGGACCGATGTGCAGAGCCGCATCGGGCGATGCCAGCTCGACGCTCAGCTCGGGCAGCACCCAATGGCCGTCTGACCGCTTGGAGGCGCCGAAGGCATCCCACAGCGGAGGCAGATCCGGGGAGTCCTCGATGATCAGGTCGGTGCCCGAAACATCCATCTTGTCAAGGGCTTCCGGTGGAGTCCCGATGATGGCACCCTGGCCCTCGTTGAAAGCGATCACGCGATCGGGATTGTCGGCATCGACGATCTTGCAACGCCCGTAGCCCATCATCCGGCCCTGGTGCACATTGCCCGACTCGACGACTTCGATCCGCTTCACGTCGTAACCCGGATCGATGATCTGAACTGAAGCGATCACGGGGTTCGGCACGGCCACGAGGTCGGCGACGCATCCCTCTGGCGACGAAATGGCCAACGGGGCCACCATGATGCCACCCGCCTCGTTCCGCATATCCCGACGGATGGTGACGGTGTCGTCGACGTCGCCCACATTCATCGACGAATGCCGCCGGCCGATGTAGCGGTAGCTGAGCAGGCCCGTCCATCGCCGGAACAGCTCGTCCCGATACGCCTCCGGGTCGTCACTGAACTCTCTGATGTCGCGCAATTGATCGGTCAATTGCCCTCCCTGACGGTTGCGTCGCACCTGGTTGAATGGCACACCGCGGCCGGCTCGCGGGGGAAGCAAAATCCCGCGAAGCCACCGTCATCCAAACGGCGCTGCAGTTCACCCGCCCGCTTCCAGGTTTCTTCCGAATCACGCTCGAGCACTACGGGATTCGTGGGATGGAGCTTCGGCATATTTTCGGGCAGCCAGGACCCGGCCCTGGCGCGGAACTCCGCAACGGATTCGGTGTTCACGCGCCTCCCGACAAGTATCTATACGATCGTATCGGCTATGCTGGACGACTGTACAGCAGGGCTGGGCGACTGTACAGCCGCGGCAAGGCTCGCGGCGGGCACGCACCCGGAAAGGGAGTCGTACGCGGTGAATAGAAGGGGGATGACCCAAGAATGACCGCGCCACGCAGGCTCGGCGCCGACGACTCCGAGAACCGCAAGACGCTGCTGAATGCGGCGCAGGGGCTGATGGTCGAAGAGGGCTATGCGGCGGTCACGACGCGACGCGTTGCCGCCCGGGCGGGCCTCAAGCCGCAGCTCGTGCACTACTACTTTCAGTCGATGGACGAGCTGCTGTTGGCGCTCGTCCGGCGGGCAACCGCACGTAGCCGAGACGCATTCGCGCGAGCGCTGGCTTCGCCGAAACCATTACGCGCCCTCTGGGAGGTGAGCAGTGATCCCGACGTCACGGCCCTCACGGCCGAGATGATGGCGCTGGCCAACCACCGAAAAGCCATCCAGAACGAACTCGCAGAAGGTGCGAAGCGATTGCGCCACATGCAGGTAGATGCTCTATCGGAACTCCTTGAACGACTGGGGGTCACGAATGATGTGATCCGACCCGACGCGTTGATGGTGGTGATCGCCAGTGTCTCGCGTGTGATCGTGATGGAGAAGTCCCTCGGCGTTTCGACCGGCCATAAGAACACGCTTGCGCTGGTTGAGCACTACCTCGCGAAGCTCGAGGGGGATTCCGACGGCTAGCCGAACTCTTACGTTGCGTCGAACAGCACCGGCAGCGACGTCGGCGAGCGAAACACCTGCCCACGAATGTACGAGTCGTCGCCGTCGGGATCCATCCGAAGGTTGGGCAGTCGATCAAGCAGGAGTTGATCGCTACCCGCGGCTGACGAAGGCTTGACTTAAAGCGCTTCAAGTTCGGCAGAGTGGTGACATGAGTACCAAACTGACTGACGAACTCGCCGACCTGACCATTCAGCAGGTATCCAGGCGTACCGGGCTGGCAGAGTCGGCGCTGCGCTACTACGAGCGCATCGGGCTGATCGAGCCCGTTCCGCGTGACCAGAGCAGCGGTCACCGCCGGTATCCGTCGGACCTCGTCGCCGCAATCGAGGCGCTGAGCTGTCTGCGTGGAACCGGGATGTCGGTAGCCGACATGCGCGCCTACGTCGCGAACATGCAGCGCGGGCATGCCGGCGAAGCCGAGCAGAGGGACCTCTTCGCCAGGCATGCCGAACGGTTGGGGGGCGAGATCGCCCGGCTGCAGCTGCGTGAGCAATATGTGGCGACCAAAGCCGAGCTCTGGGCCGCAAAGGAACGCGGCGACGCAGCCGCCGAGGAACGAATTATCCCGAAGGTGCGACAACTCTCCACTCAACTCCTCGCCGAAGAAGCTGGTCTACAGCATGACTGACACCAGCGCACCCGTCCTCGTTACCGGCGGATCGGGATTCCTTGCCGCGCATATCATTCTGCGGCTTATTGCGGAAGGTCAACATGTCCGGACCACGGTCCGCTCGCTTGACCGCGAGCCGGCAGTCCGTGCCACCCTCGCGCGGGGGGGTGCCGGCACCGGGCAATTGGCCTTCGTGGCAGCCGATCTCACCTCTGACGCCGGATGGAGTGAGGCCGTTTCTGGTTGCCAATACGTGTTGCACGTGGCCTCGCCTTTTCCGCCGCAGCAGCCGAAGGACGAAAACGACCTGATCGTCCCCGCCAGGGAAGGCGCCTTGCGAGTCCTGCGGGCGGCCGAACATGCTGGGGTGCGGCGCGTGGTCATGACTTCCTCGTTCGCCGCGATCGGATACAGCCCCAAACCGTCTGGGCTGCCCTACGACGAGACCGACTGGACCGACCCCACCGGCAATCAGAGCCCGTACGTCAAGTCGAAGACGATCGCCGAGCGTGCCGCGTGGGAGTTCGCCGACCACACGGACAGGCTGGAACTGGCGGTTGTCAACCCGGTCGGAATCTTCGGGCCGACGCTCGACTCAGACCTGGCGAGTTCGGTCGGACTCATCGCCGCACTGCTGGACGGCAAGCCGCCGGTCCTGCCGCGGGCCTCGTTCGGCGTCGTCGACGTGCGCGACGTGGCGGACCTGCATCTTCGGGCAATGGTGCGGCCGCAGGCCGCAGGCCGGCGGTTCCTCGCGTCGGCTGGTCAGCCATTGTCACTGCCCGAAATAGCAGCGATCCTGCGCTCGCGGATTGGCGATGCCGGCAACCGGATACCGAGGCGCGACGCGCCCGACTGGCTGGTGCGTGCCGCGGCCCGGTTCATGCCTGCGCTCGGCACCTTCACCGATCTGCTGGGCCCGCCAAAGTTGATGTCGACCGACACCGCGACCAAACTGCTTGGCTGGCAACCACGTCCGGCCGCCGACACGATCGCCGCGACAGCCGAAAGCCTGCTCGAATTGGAGCATCACCCGACAATCACTCGAACTTTGGCTGTTTGATACGTCAGAATCACGTCTGCGGCTTTCTCGGCGATCATGACTACTGGTGCGTTGGTGTTGCCGCGGATGGTCGCCGTAACCACGGCTTCGCCGCGCGGCAATCACGGCGATGGGCGGCGACGATAACGCTTGACGTGTGATCAACAACCTTGGTTGACGCTCACATATCGGGCGTTGTCGCGGCCCGCCGGTCGTGACGGGCCTCACCGCGCGGTCGCGGTGATGGGCAGTTGATGGTGCCGGCGAACCAGCAGGCGTTGAGCACCGCGCGGGCCTCGAGCCGCGCGAGAGCGGCACCGACGCAGAAATGGGTGCCATGGCCAAGGCCAAGTGGCGCTTAGGGGATCGGCGGGTCAGGTCCACGCTGTCGGGTTGTCGAACTGTGCGGGATCGCGGTTCCCGGCGGTAAAGAACAGCGGGACCGTGGAATCCGCCGGAACGTCGACGCCGCCCAGCGTGGTGTCGCGTGGGACGCTGCGCAGCATCTGCCGAAGCGGCGACTCTAGCCTCAGCGCTTCCTCGACGAACACGTTGACCTGCTCCGGCTGAGCCCGCAACCGTTGAAGTGCCGGGTTCTCCGCGCCCATGGGGTTTGGTCCGCACACCCACGGGTACATCTCCCTTGCGACGCGCAGGCCACCGTCTCCGCATCGCCTTCACCGGACGAACTACAGCCCCTGGTTCGATGCGATCTCCGGTTTCCTCGTAGCCACCTTCCTTATCTTTGACGTCGCCTAGGAGGCGCAGTGTTCGTTCATAACAAAAGTCTTCAGTTCGAGGTTCGAGTCGCCCAGCCGGATCCACGCTTCGCCTCGCTCATGTTGGAGCAGTTCGGCGGGGCTAACGGCGAGCTCACCGCCGCGTTGCAGTACTTCACCCAGGCCTTTGTGCTGCGCGAGAAGAACCCCAAGATGTATGACCTCTTCATGGACATCGCCACCGAGGAGCTCAGCCACCTCGAGATGGTGGGCTCGATGATCACCATGTTGCTTGATGGGCTGAACGACGATCTCAAAGTGGCCAACCAGCGGTGCGATTGGATGCCGGCGGTCGCGACATCCGACGGTCGCGAACAGGCCATTCACCAGGTCGCAGTCAGTCCGCTGTTCTTGACGCTCAGTGGCGGCGGCCCGGATGTCAAGGACTCCGCAGGGAATCCCTGGACAAGCGCCTTCCTTGATGCCAATGGCGATCCAGCGGTGGACCTGCGCAGCAACCTCGCGGCGGAGTCCAGGGCGAAGGTCGTCTACGAGTATCTCAAGCAATTCACCGACGATCCTGGTGTGCAAGATGCGTTGACATTCTTGATGACTCGCGAGGTGGCCCACTACCAGCAGTTCACCGCCGCGCTCAACGAGCTTCCGGTGAATTTCCCGCCCGGGAAACTTCCGGGCGATCCCCGATTCCAAAACGTCGCGTTCAACATGTCCAACGGCGGAGAGTCAGTGCGTGGACCCTGGAATGAAGGCCAGGGCCCGTGGCCGGAGGGGATGGAGTGGGAGTACATCGAGAAGCCCGAAGAGCAGTGGTTGGGTACTGCCATTCGCCAGAACAAAGGCGCCGAGCAGAATCCGACGGGTTCACCTGACGTCGAGGGCGAGAAACCGTTCACTCACGAACAGCATTTGCCCACAACATAATTGACAACAAGTTGCCGGTCGGCGCTGACTTGTCGCGCCGACCACCAACCACCGGCGGGAAAGGCAAAAACTATGGACGTATTGACGTTTCTTCGTCAGGACCACAAGAGTGTACTGGGCTTGCTAGAGGTGCTCGATGAAGCTCCGTCGGGATCCGGCGCCGAAATCAGCGGCTTGGAAACGATGGTGACCAACCTGGTTATCGCCGAGTCACAACATGAGGCTATCGAGGAGCAGTTCTTCTGGCCTGCCGTCCGCGACGCCCTCGAAGACGGAGACGCGCTCGCTGACGAAGCGATTAAGCAGGAACAGGACGGCAAAAAGCTGCTGCAGCGCCTGGTGGACGGCAAGCCCGGTGAAGCCGAATACCAGGACGCTCTACAGCATTTCGTCAGGGCCGGTCGCGAGCACATCGCCTACGAACAGGATGTCGTCTTTCCGCGGTTTGAAGCCGCGGTGGGTCGGGAGCACCGGGAAAAACTCGGGGAAAAACTTGAACGGGCAAAGAAGATCGCACCCACCCGTCCGCACCCTGACACTCCGCCGAACCCCACGGTGCTCAGGACGACGGGTATGGCAGCTGCGATTGTCGACCACGTTCGCGATGCGTTCACCGGTCGCGAGGCCGACAACCCACCCGACCCACAGATCCACTGACGCGAGGACCTAGACGGTGTGCCCAGGTAGCTGAACCGGATCAACCTCAGGCTCACGTCGCGGCACCCAACGGACGGCATGGACGCTGTGGCGGAGAAGATGTCGGCGCGTCGTGCCGGCAGGAATTACCTGACGAGCAGCGAGATCACTGTCTTGTTGAGACGGCGGCGTGGCCAACCTCGGACGCCGTCGGATTTCAACGCCGCATGGGCGGCGTTGCGGCCGCACACTCCGTGCACACTGCCGCCGGGATGTGCAGAGGCGCTTGCAAGGAAGACATTCGCGATCGGGGTCTGTGCGCGTCCGAAGCCGGGCGACGGTCGGAAGATGAGCATCTGCTGTAGCTGTGCCGTCCCACCGTTGATCGCTCCCCCGGCAAGGTTCGCGTCATTGGACTGCAGATCCGACGGGTGCTGCACGACCCGCCCGACAATGTGGGAGACGAAACCGGGCGCATGTTCTTCGACGACGCGGTCAATCGAGTCCGCCAGCCTGTCAGCGGACGCGTCGTCGTTGCGTTCCCGCGGCAAATGTGTGTATGCCCAAGCGCTTTCGGTGCCGGCGGGAGATCGGGTGGGATCGGCCGTTGTCATTTGTCCGAACAGCAGGAACGGTTTGTCCGGAACGGTCGCGGTTTTCAGGTCCGCCAGCCAACGGGTCAGGCCGTGACTGTCGGCTCCCAGATGCACGGTGCCTGCCTCCTGCAGGGACTCTGAGCGCCACGGGATCGGGTGGTCGAGCGCGTAGTTCACTTTCACCACGGGCATGTCCCAGTTGAAATTCTTCAGATCGTCAAAGAGCCTGGCGGGCAGGGCGTCTCGAGTTAGCAACTGATGATACAACTGAGGTGCGGAAACGTCGGCGATCACCGCACGGCGAACACCTATTGTGCAGCCGTCGGCAGTGTGTACGGCGACGGCGCGATGACCGCGGACATCGATGGCGTCGACCGCGACGCCGCACAGCAGTTTCGCCCCGGCCGAGGTGGCCCGTTTCACTAATGCAGCGGTCAGTTGCCCGGCGCCTCCGACGGGCACCGGGAATCCGGTGTCCTGGGCCAGCATCGACATCAGGAACCCCATCACGCCGCTGCCGGGTGCGTCGATGGGCACATCGGCATGCAGGGCGTTGCCGAGTAACAGCAGGCGTGCCGCATCGCCGTCGAACAATTCGTCAGCCATCACACTGGCGGGCAGCATTAATAGGCGGGCGAGCCGCAACGCCTCGGCTGTGCCCAGTTTCCGGACCAGTTGCACCGGGCCGCGCAAGGGGGGGAACGGAGCGAAGAGCGCCCCGAGCAGTGGCTCTTTGATGGTCTGCCACAGCTCGACCAACCGCCACCAGTTGTCGCCGTCGCTCGTCTCCCGGCGTGCGAGTTCAGCGGCCGTGCGTGCCGGATCCCGGTAGATCACGGGTGCGTCGTCATCGACCCCGCTTCGGGCGTGCCCCACCACGGCCGGCGCATGCGTCCACCGCAAGCCGTGGTCTTCCAGATGCAGCGCGCGGATGGCGGGGGACGCTACCGACATCGGGTAGAACGCGCTGTAGAGATCGCTGATGTAGCCGGGTATGAGTTCGGCGCTGCGTACCGCGCCGCCGGGATCGGGCTGAGCTTCCAGGACGACCACATCCCAGCCGGCATCGGCCAGATTGGCTGCAGCGACCAATCCGTTGTGGCCGGCGCCGATGACGACCGCATCCACGGTGGCATCGACGGGGCTACTCGACGGCATCGGGGACCTGTTGTTCAGCAATCATCGCCAACCGCCAGGTGCACTCCCGGTTCCGGGGCGCCACCCCCAGCAACTGCACAGCGTCCGGCACCCAGCGCAGTGGGCGGCTCGCGGCGACCTCGCTCATTTCAACTCGGCACTTTCCTTCGGGAAGATCGTTCAGCCGCAGCGTGATTCGCGCCGTCGCGGCCGGCGTGACCTTCGCCAGCAAGACGAGCTCCTCACCGGACACGCAGCTTAGGACCGAGGTCTCGTCGTCGATCACCGCCGGCCACATGCCGATGGAGTGCAGAATGCGGGTGCCGGGTGCCGGCCAGTCCGAATCCACTGCGCGGATCCGGCTATTGCCGACGACCCAGCCTGAGTAGGTCCAGCCGTTGGCCAGCACGTCCCACACGCGATGCCGGGTGGCAGCGATGTCTCGGGTCACGGTCATGGGTGCGTCCTCACGTTCGGAGCGGGTAAATCCACATCGGCGTCGCCGAATGTGCTGGGAGTACCCGCAACGCAGAAAAGAGAACACGTCGCATCGCGCTGAACCCGGCCTAGCCTCACCCCGGACGGCCCGCTACCGAACCGCCTCGGTGCTCTCGGTGACCCGAATGGGACTGGCTGGAGCGATCTTTCCGGACGGATGCGGTTCGAGTTTAACCGGATGGTTTCAGGGAATTAGCCCTTGTGCCCGCCGCCCATGCCGTTCGGCACTGGAGAGAAAGAGCCGTCGTGACGAGCAGCCTGCCCCGCATCCATCCCCCGATCGTCGCCGCTGCGGGGGTCTACGCCCCGCAGAAAGACTCCCAGCTACTCATCGACACTCTGCAGCGGACCGCTGTGGTGGCGGGCCGTCGCGTGATGGACCTGTGCACCGGCAGTGGCATCGCCGCGATCGCCGCGGCCGAGCTGGGCGCGTCCAGCGTTACCGCGTGGGACATCTGTCCGCGCGCCGTACGTTGCGCCCGGACCAACGTGGCGCGATCGGGAGTCGAGGTTGACGTGCGGAAAGGATCACTGCTGCAGGCGCTTCACCACGGGCCGTACGACGTCGTCGTCTCCAACCCGCCCTATGTCCCCACGCCGCACGGCGATGACTATGTGGCATTGCCCGTCGAGGTCGGCCCCGCCCGTGCATGGGACGCTGGTGAAGACGGACGTCTGCTGCTGGACCCGCTCTGTGCCAGCGCAACCGACTTGCTGACCTCCGGCGGGAACCTGCTCCTGGTGCACTCGGAATTCGCCGGGATCGACCGCTCATTGGAAGGTCTGCGCGCTGCCGGGCTGTCCGCTGATGTCTTTGCCTGGCAACTGATTCCATTCGGCCCGGTGTTATCGGCCCGGGCGACGTGGCTGGAGCGCACCGGCAAGCTGAAACCAGGCCGCCGCGACGAGCAACTCGTCGCGATCCTCGCCCAAAAACCTTGAACACGAACCACGTCCGTCATGCGCCGTGATCGGGCGGTGTCGTTGTCGCCGTTGTCACACTGACCGACTCACTTCCGATGTGTAGCGGCCGATTGCTTTCTTTGTCGTCGTTCGCCTCCTCGAGGACTGGTGCCGAGAATCATCGGTCACGCGGTGAAGGTGCCCGCTCTGATCACCGTTATCGCGATCCTCATCGGCGGTGCACTGCCCCGGATTGTCGGGGCGTTGGTCGCAACTCGATGCCGCCGCGCTGCTCTTACTCACCCGAGAAATTCTCTATCCCCGTCTCGACGAGGTCTGATAACACCATCCCCGGAGCCTGCAGGCTCGCGCGTCCGTCAGGAATCCGAGATCACGAGTCCGCTTGTTGATTCTTCTGGTCATGGGTCGTGACAGGTTCACGTTTCCAACTGACTGGTTTCCTCGCGTCCTAAGCCGATCAGGCGAAAACAACTCGGGAACAACGAAATTCGCTAACGGGAGTCGATGTGGAAATCGCTGTTTTGTGGCGGGCTGCCCGCCCCCGGGCAATCGCCTGGATTGGGCGTTGGCGTGTCCTCCACTCGGTGAGGCGCGCCGTCTTGTGGCGGGGGCGGGCCGCTCGGCTAGGTCTGTTGTGATGCCATCACCTGCCTTTCACTTGGGATTGCTGGGCGTGGTCGCGGGCTTGGCCTGATTCGGAGGGCTACGTTGCACGGCGTGCACGGGTTGAATTGGTCCGCGCCCGAGAGCGGACCAGCACACCGCAGGACCGACCAGTGGACTGGGCCTCACGAAGGCACGTCCGGTGGCTGGTGGCGCCGGTGGCCGACGAGTCGGAGTTAGCGCCGCGCACAAGATGGCGTCGACCTCGGCGATTAGCGCCGCTGTGTCGGGATCCAGGTCCAGAATCTCTAGTTCCGGACTACCGATAGTGTCGCTAGTCGCTGGCATCGCGGCGATGTCCAGGTGCGTCGTCATTGGCCACCCCTTGCCCGCACTCACCGGCCGATCAGGCGTTAATGACCTTGTTACCGTTGCGGCCCCCGATCTCGATCTTGCGGGGTTTTGCCCTCTCGGCCACCGGGATTCGCAGCCGCAGCACTCCCCCGTCATAGGACGCGTCGATCTTGTCGGTGTCCAGGTTCTCGCCCAGCACCAACTGCCGACTAAACACCCCCCGGGGGCGTTCGGTGGCCAGCATCTCCCGTCCAGGATCAACATCGGGACGCTCGGCGCGCACGGTCACCACGTTACGTTCGATATCCAGGTCCAATGAATCCTGATCAATACCAGGCAGATCGAACTCGACGACGAACTCCTCACCCTGGCGCCACGCATCCATCGGCATCACGGCCGGACGGGCCGCGGTCCCCGACACGTGCTGGGCGAAGCGCTCAAAGTCACGGAAGGGATCGGTTCGCATCAACATGGTCGCCACCTCAACTCTCTCCAATCTGGTGTCAGATGTCATGGTTAATCTATGCCGGTAGGCATAGGTTTTATATATCACCCGTGTTGTGCTGAGGCAAGAGACTGGAACAAGATTTTTGAGGCCCCACGCCGACGGTGGCCGCCTGCATCGCGTCACAGCGTTCCAGCGCGTGGAGCTGTTGCGCAGCAGACCGAAGGCAATCGGCATTGCGGGTTCAAAGATTCGCTCAGGAGTTGCCTCGCCGAATCAGGGGGTTTCGTCCCTCTCCGTCTGCCTGTCGGAGCGTTGAACGTAGGCCGCTTGGCGCACCGCATCCTCAGTTTCAAGGGCCGCACCCAAGGCGCCGCCAATCATCGCCAAAGAGCAAGTCAACCAGGCCAATTCGAAGTAATCCCTGAGAGAGACCGGATGGCCGACGGTGCTGCGGAAGACTTGCGGCACTACAAACCAGAATGCCGCCACCAGCGCCAGCAAATACAACGCGGCATACAGCACGGTCACGCCGATGACGACTGTCACTACGGTCGCGATGTTGAACAACAGCACCTGCTTGCGCACTCCGGGCGCGGCAGTGCGCTCCCATAGCTCAGCGCCGATGATCAAGGTCGTTGCAGTGGCACCGACCGATAGCAGCGCCGTACCGACGAGCCGCTGCCATCCAAACGCGTCGGCTAGCCGCCAGACATCGGAGTACACCAGCCCGAAAACCCCGACGGCCACCGCGCCGGTCAGCGCCCGGGACAATCGTAGTGACAGCAGCCACGGCTGGTTGGCCGCCACCATCCCGCCCAAAAGCACCAGATTGCCGGTCAGCACGCGGGCGGTGAATGCGAAAGCTCCGTTGGCAGTGTCGGTGCCCAGTTCCCGCACCCGCTGCACCGACAACCGTCGCGGCGGAGCGAGCCCTCCCTGGGGGTCAGGGCCGCGTTCACGGGAGCCGATCAGCCGCTCAACCAGCCGCACAATCCCCTCGCGAATCCGATGCCGTGCACTCATCGCACCAAAAGCGGGCACCGACACGATCGCCACGTTGTGGACCGGATTAGCGTGGGCCACGACAGGGCGCCGGTGAATGTGCAACGGAAGATCCGTCAGACAAACCACCACATCCCAGCCACTGTCCAGCAGCAATTGCCGTGCGGCGTCCACGATCGCAGCATCGGTGGCCGGCGGCTGCACCAGGCGGCTCTCCACCACCTCAACCCGCCACTGGGCTCCCGGCAACCGCCGCTCGAGCTCCTCACCCAAACCCGCATCGGCAAGATCACGGGCCAGAGAAAAAGCCACGCCCGGCGCCCCCACGAGGCCCAGCACAATCTGTGGATCATGGTCGGCGTGTGGAAGATCTGTCGGAGACACCATGCGTTGATCGTCACATTGACACACGGACGGCGCTCAGCACTTGGCGCGAGACGATAGCCGTGGGTGCATGCACATCCTGAAGCGCAGCCACAGGACGACGTACAAGCCGGTGCAGGAATTAAGGAAGTAGACCCTGACACGTATTCGAGCTTGTTCGACGACGATCTGGACGCGGTCGCGGTAACACTAGACGGCCGGTACTCGCCCGGGAAGTATGGCCAAATTGTGGGCACGGAGCACTTGCAAAGGTTCGCAGCAAAGGCAAAAGTAGGCGCTACCTGCGATTTCTCGCCGGTAGTCTTGGCGGTGGCGGAGGGATTTGAACCCTCGGACGGTTTTAGCCGTCACACGCTTTCGAGGCGTGCTCCTTAGGCCGCTCGGACACGCCACCGCCGAGCAGCTTACCCAACCAGGCGCCACTCACCCCAATCGCTGGCGGGCGAAGAAGGCCTCCAGCGGCGCGGCGCACTCCCGCTCCAGCACCCCGCCACGTACCTCCGGGCGGTGATTGAGCCGACGGTCGCGCACGACGTCCCACAGCGATCCGACTGCTCCGGTCTTGGGTTCCCACGCGCCGAACACCAGCCGCGCGACGCGCGCCAGGACCAAGGCGCCGGCGCACATGGTGCATGGTTCGACGGTGACCGCGAGCGTGGCCCCCTCCAGGCGCCACCCGTCACCAAGCACCGTGGCCGCCGCGCGCATCGCCAAGACTTCCGCGTGCGCAGTCGGATCACCAAGGGCCTCACGAGCATTCACTGCCCGGGCCAGTTCGGTTCCGTCGGCGCCGATGACCACTGCCCCGATGGGCACGTCGCGAGAACCCGCCGTCGCGGCGACCGACAGTGCGGTACGGATCAGATCTTCGTCAGTGGTCACCGACCGAGACGGTCGATCGCTGCCGATAGCTGGTCGGCGAAGCCCATCTCGCGGGCAATGCGGCCCAGTTGCTCGTCGGCGTAGAGGTCGCTCTCATCGAGGATGACCCCCAGTACCGCCTCGGGAAGCCCGACGTCGGACAGCACCCCCAGGTCGCCTTCCTCGAACGGCTCGGCGTCCTCGAGGTCCTCGGGATCGATGTCGGCGTCCAGATTGTCGAGGACTTCGGCGGCGATGTCGTAGTCCAGTGCGGCGGTGGCGTCCGACAGGAACAACTTGGTTCCCGAGGGCGCGGGGCGCACGATCACGAAGAACTCGTCGTCGACATCGAGAAGCCCAAAGACCGCTCCCGCACTACGCAGTTCACGCAGTTCTGTTTCGGCGGCAGCCAGACTCGTCAGCGATTTGGGAGCCATCACAGAACAACGCCATTGGCCCTCTTCGCGAACGACAGCGACGCCAAAGCCGTCCGGTGTGTCCACGGACGGGCCTTGCGTTGCGGCCCGCTCTCGTCCCATGGGCGCCTACGCTAGTCGTTGACCAGGCCGCTTGACCAGACAGCGCAGACCAGCGAGGAGACCTCGAGCCGCGGCCATCCATCCGACTGTGCCAACCTTGGACTGTGGCCCGGACTGCGACTGGCACTGGTAGCAAGACCCCAGTGTGCGTGCTCGGGTTGGGACTTATCGGCGGTTCGATAATGCGGGCCGCCGCCGCTGCCGGCCGTGAGGTGTTCGGCTACAACCGCTCGGTGGAGGGCGCGCACGGAGCGCTCGCCGACGGCTTTGACGCCACGACCGAACTCGCCGACACGCTGACCCGCGCCGCCGGCACGGGCGCATTGATTGTGCTGGCCGTGCCGATGCCGGCCCTGCCGGCGATGCTCGCCCACGTCAGCGAATTGGCCCCCAACTGCCCGCTCACCGACGTCACCAGCGTCAAAACGGCGGTGCTCGACGAGGTCGCCGCGGCCGGTCTGCGGGAACGCTTCGTCGGCGGTCACCCGATGACGGGCACCGAAAGCTCGGGGTGGTCGGCCGGGCACGCCAGCTTGTTCACGGCGGCCCCGTGGGTGGTCAGCGTCGACGAACACGTGGACCCGGTGGTGTGGTCGATGGTGATGACGCTGGCGTTGGATTGCGGCTCGGTGGTGGTGCCGGCCAAATCCGACGAGCACGACGCCGCGGCGGCTGCCATCTCGCATCTGCCGCACCTGCTCGCCGAGGCCCTGGCGGTGACCGCCGCCGAGGTGCCGCTGGCCTTCGCGCTGGCCGCCGGGTCTTTCCGGGACGGCACCCGGGTAGCCGGCAGCCCCCCTGACCTGGTTCGCGCGATGTGCGAAGCCAACACGAGCCACCTGCTGACGGCGGTCGACAAGGTGATCGACCTGCTCGGCCGCGCCCGAGACTCGCTGGACTGGGACAACTCGGTTGCCGAACTCGTCGAGGCGGGTCACGCCGCGCGCACGCGCTACGATCGCTTCCCGCGCTCCGACATCTTCACCGTCGTGATCGGCGCGGAGAACTGGCGCGAGGAGCTGGCCGCCGCGGGCCGGGCGGGCGGGGTGATCAGATCCGCTCTGCCAATCCGGGATAGTCCACGATGAACCCGTCGGCGTCGACACTCACGGTGGTGTCAGCGACCGGCGAATGCAACTTGATCCCGTCGAGACCTCCCGAGCCGGAGTAGCTCACCGTCGCCGGGGTGACCGTCATATCCGGCACGGTGACGTAGACCATCGGCAACGTGATCGCGTCCGCCCGCTCGTGTAGCCCCAGCCGGCGAATGGGCAGCGCGTTGAAGAACGGGCTGAACACCACGTCGACGTCGAGTGCGCCGTTATATCCCTCGCGTCGCTCACCCTGGTGGTCGGTGATCATCCACATGTTCTCTTCGTCGCGGGCGATGGCAAGCTGGCGCTCCCGCTCGGCGAGGGTGATCGTCAGGCCGAACCTCTTGGTGGCTCCGCTCTCGTCGGTCTGGACTTCGTAGAAGGCGCCAAACGCCGGGTTGGCCGCGGTTGCCGCGGCCACGATGCGTCCAGTGGCCTTAATTCGCTTGCCGGACACCTGCACTCGCACCGATTCCATGCGGGAGATATCGGGCGCGCGCCAGGTCAACATCGCGGACCAGACGCGCTCAGTCGGCTCAGAGGGGCTGTTCACACTCCCTACCGTAAGACGTGCCCACTTGTCGCGGTTGGCTGGTCGGCAAGTGCGGTCACCGTCACATCATCGAGCCGATGAGGCCTACGCAACCGTCCGGTGCCCGGCACCGAAACCCAGACCGCCAACGCCAGCACGCCGTCGAGGATCAACGCCAACGCCGCCACCATCAACGCACCGACCAGAGCGAGCTGGAATTCACGCTCTTTGATCCCGTCGATCAGGTAGCGACCCAGCCCGCCGAGGCTGGCATACGCGGCCACGGTTGCGGTGGCGACCACCTGCAGCGTCGCGTTACGCAGCCCGCCGAGGATCAACGGCATCGCATTGGGCACCTCGACCCGCAGCAGCACCTGGGCCTCCGTCATGCCCATCGCCCGGGCCGCATCGACCACCACCGGGTCGACATTCGCGATGCCCGCGTAGGTGCCGGCCAGCAGCGACGGGACACCGAGCAGCATCAGGGCAACCAGCGGTGGGCCGGGCCCCAGCCCGAACATCAGCACCCCGAGCAGAAGCACTCCGAGTGTCGGCAGTGAGCGCAGCCCGTTGACTGCGCCTACGACCAGCAGCGTGCCGCGGCCGGTGTGGCCGATGATCATTCCGATCGGGATAGCGATCAGCGCCGACGCGCCCACCGCGGTGGCGGTGTACTCCACGTGCTCCAAGGTGCGTGCCGCGAGCCCGACCGGACCGGTCCAGTTGTCGGCGGTGAGCAGATAGAAAACCGCCTGCTGGATGAAGTTCATCGCGCACCACCCACCACCGGAGCCACCACCGACCGCCGGCGCGTGGTTTCCCCCGTGCGAGACCAGGGCGTGGCGAGCCGGCCGGCCAACACGATCGACACGTCGATGACGACCGCCAGCACGAACAGCGCGATGATGCCGGCCAGGATCTGATCGCTCTTGTCGGTCGCATACCCCTCGGTGAACCAGCTTCCCAGGCCGCCGATGCCGATGACCGAACCCACCGAGACCATCGCGATATTGGTCACCACGACCACGCGTAACCCCGCGATCATGACCGGGATTGACAGCGGCAGTTCAACTTTGAGGATTCGTTTGATGGGCGAGTAGCCGACCGCGGTGGCAGCGTCACTAACCTGAGCCGGCACCGCGTCCAGCGCCTCCAGCACAGCGCGCACCATCAGCGCGGTGGTGTAGGCCGTCAGCGCGACCAGGACGTTGGCCTCGTCGAGAATCCGGGTTCCGATGATCACCGGCAGGGCCACGAACAGCGCCAGCGACGGGACGGTGAATACGACGCTGGCGGTCGCCGTCGTCAGCCGTCGTGCAATCGGTGCGTGTTGCACCAGCACGCCCAGCGGCACCGCGATCAGCAGTCCCATCAGGACCGGCACCAACGACAGCCGCAGGTGGATCACGGTCAGCGTCCAGGCGTCGCCCAGGTGGGTGAGCAGATAGTGCATGTTCAGGTCCGCCGCTGGGATTCGACGGCGGCCAGCACATCGGCCGCCAGCACCCCGCCGATGACCTTGCCTTGCTCGTCGACGGCGATGCCCACTGTCGACGGTGACGACAGCGCCGCATCCAGCGCGTGGCTGAGGTTGCCGCCGGGGCGAAACAACGAGCCGACGCCGCTCATGGCGTCGGTCAGCGACGCGCCACCGCAGTGCCGCCGCACGCCGTCGTCGTCGATCCAGCCCAGCGGTAGGCCGTCCTCGTCGAGCACTACCGCCCAGCCGACGAGCGGGCCGTCGCCATTGGTGAGGTCGCTGGCCGGGATTGTGTCGACGGTGCGCAGTGGCAGGCCGGCCGAGTCGATCAGCTGCAGCCACCGATAGCCCCGGCCGAGCCCGATGAATCTCGACACGAAGTCGTTGGCCGGCCGCGAAAGCAGTTGGGTGGGTTCGTCGTACTGCTGCAGCACGCCGCCTCGACCGAAGATCGCGACTTGGTCGGCGAGTTTGAGCGCCTCATCGATGTCGTGCGTGACGAACACGATGGTTTTGTGCAATTCGCCTTGCAGACGCAGTATTTCGTTCTGCAGCTCGAGACGGACCACGGGATCGACAGCCGAGAATGGCTCGTCCATCAACAGGATTGGCGGATCGGCGGCGAGTGCGCGTGCCACACCGATGCGTTGCTGTTCACCGCCGGAGAGCTGCGCCGGATAACGGTTGGCGAGCTTGGCGTCCAGCCCGACGCGTTCGAGCACCTCGTAGGCCGCTTTGCGGGCCGCCCGGCGTGACTGCCCGCGCAACACCGGCACCGTCGCAACGTTGTCGATGACCCGCTGATGCGGCATCAGTCCGGCGTGCTGTATCACGTAGCCGATTCCGAGCCGCAGTTTCACCGGGTCGACGGTGGAAACGTCTGCGCTGTCGACGGTTACGGTGCCAGAGGTCGGCTCGATCATCCGGTTGATCATCCGCAGCGCCGTCGTTTTTCCGCTGCCGGAGGAACCGACGAAGACTGTGAGCTTGCCGTTGGGTACCACCAGGCTCAGCCGATCGACGGCGGTGGTCCCGTCGGCGAACGCCTTGCTGACATTGTCGAAGATGATCAACGCGCCACACCCCAGCCAGACATCATTGTGCAATCGGGTGGTTGAAGCCGTTGTCCCGCACCCAGTTTCGCGCCGCCTGGTCAGGATCGGTGCCGGCGTTGCCGGCTACGGCCGCGTTGAGCCCGGCCAGGACGGACGTGGTGAGCTTCGCCGAGACCGCGTCCAGGACATCCTTGAGGCGATCGGACTTCTTCTGCGAATTCACCAGCGGCACAATGTTGCCGGCCACGAAGTTGTGTTCGGGGTCCTCAAGCACCACCAAATGGTTTTGCGGGATGGCCGGTGAGGTGGTGAAGATGTTGGCCGCGGTCACCTTCCCCTCCACCAATGCGCGTACCGTCACCGCACCGCCACCGTCGTCGATGGCGACGAAATTGCCGGGACTGATGTTCAGCGAGTACTTCTGCCGCAGCCCGGGTAGGCCGGAGGGGCGGTGCTCGAAAGACGACGGCGCCCCGAATTTCACCTCCGGTGAGCGGGCGGCCAAGTCGGCGATCGTTTTGAGGTTCCACGCGGCGGCGGTTCCACTGGTGACACTGACCGTATCGGTGTCGGAGGCCGGTGACGGCGTCAGAATCGACAGGTCACCCGGCAATTTCTGGTACAGCTCCAATTCGACGGTGTTGAGCATGGTCGCGGTCGAATTGGGGGCGAAGTACCGCAGCAAATTGCCGACATACTCCGGCACCAAATCGATCGAATGGTCTTTGAGCGCCGGGATGTACGTCTCGCGGCTACCGATCCCCATCCGCCGTCCAACGTCGAAACCGTTGGCCTGCAAGGTTTGTGCGTAGATCTCGGCGATGATCTGCGATTCCGGGAAGTCAGCGGATCCGACCACGATGGATTTCATGCTGCGGATCTCCGGTGCCAGCGGATCGACATTGCTGCAGGACGCGATCAGGCACACGGCCGCCAACCACGCTGCCGCGGGGATGATCACGCGGTATCCGCGCCGCAGCATCCTCATACCGCTGACAGTAACGGCAGAGCCAGCCAGGTGCTGTGCCCATTGAGCAGGTCGCGCACGTGGTTTGCGTCGTTTGGTTTCATTCCGCGCAGGATGGGACAAAGATGGATCTATGAGCAGCAACCTCCCTGGCTCGCCGAGCCAGCCGCCGCCTGAGCCCACTCCGGTGCCTCCCCCTCCGCCCGCCCCCGCGCCCCACACCGTCGTCAAACCCAAAGACCCGGCCATCGGCTTCACCCGGGCCGGCGCCCTGTGGACGGCATTATTCGCGGGATTCTTGATCCTGATCCTGTTGCTGATCTTCATTACCCAGAACACGACGTCGACGCCGTTCCAGTTCCTGTTCTGGCATTGGAGCCTGCCGCTGGGGGTGGCCATCTTGCTGGCGGCAGTGGTCGGCGGGCTGATTACCGTGGCCGTCGGGACCGCGCGAATCCTGCAGCTGCGTCGCGTCGCCAAGAAGCAGCACGCCGCGGCAGTGCGCGACTAGCCGGGCAGCTTGGCCAGCTCGGCCAGGCCACGCGAGATCAACGGCGCGACGACTTCGGGCGTGTGCTCGGAGTCGGCCTTGCCGCTCGCCTGATCCGACATCCGCCGGCGGAAGTCGATGCCGGCGGCGATGATGGCGAGCTTGAAGTACGCCAGCGCCATGTAGAACTCCCAATGCGCCAGCGGCAAACCGGCGGCTAGCGAGTACCGGTCGGCTAGCTCGTCGGCTGTTGGCAGCAGCGGCGACGTCCAGGCGGCTTGGGCATTGACGATCAGATCCAGCGCCGGGTCGCGGTACACACACATCAGGGCCGCGTCGGACAGCGGGTCCCCCAGCGTCGACAGCTCCCAATCCACCACGGCGCGGACCCGCGTCGGGTCGTCGGCGTCCAGGATGGTGTTGTCGATCCGGTAGTCACCATGCACGATCGAGGTGCGGCTCTGCTGCGGAATAGCTTGGTGCAGACCGGAATGCAGCCGTTCGACGTCGGCGTCACGATGGTCGTCAGGCAATCGCACCAGCTCCCATTGGGAACCCCAGCGACGCACTTGGCGTTCCAGGTAACCGCTGGGCCTGCCGAAATCGGCCAGCCCCACGGCATCCGGGTCGACGTTGTGTAAGTCGACGAGTACGCGGATCAACGCGTCAACGCATTTGTCGATCACGGTGTGGCTGAAGGCTTCGAGTTGAGCGCGGCGACGCACCACTTGCCCGGCGACGAACTCGACGATCTGGAACGGCGCGCCCAGCACCGAGTCGTCCTCGCATAGCGCGATCGCGCGAGCCACCGGAACGGGCGTGTCCTGCAGCCCCGCCACGACCTTGTACTCGCGGGCCATATCGTGCGCCGACGGAGTCAGCCCGTGTAGCGGTGGACGCCGCACCAACCAGTTCGTTTTGTCGTCGTAGACCCGGAACGTCAGATTCGAGCGGCCGCCGGAGATGAAGTCTCCGCGTAATTGGCCGTCGCGCTCGATACCAAGCGAGCGCAGATAGCGGTCCAGCGCGGGCAGGTCCAGCCCGTCAAGTCGATCAGCCGAAGTCACCGGACTTTCTTACCATCGCTGGTTGCGCGGTAACAGGTCCCACACGTGTTCGACCCCATTGACTCCCGCCACGGTCGCCTGACCGGACCGCGAGTACAGCAGGCGGGTGACCGATGCGTAGTCGACGGGAAACGACAACAGCCGGGCCGTCCCGAGGATCTGGTGCAGTAACAGGTTGATCACGCCACCGTGACTGAATACCGCGACGGTGTCTTCGGGATCGGCGGTGGCAACCAGATCGTCCACTGCCGCGAGCACCCGCGCCCGGAACGCGTCTTCGTCGACCGCACTGGGCAGATGGCCCTGCGCCAGTCGCTCCCACTCCTTTGGGTTTTCCGCACGGATCTGCTCGACAGGGATGTACACGGGAAGGTCGCGGTCGTATTCGGCGAATCGCTGGTCAATTTCGACGGACAGGTCGCGGACCGCCGCGACCGGTTCGGCGGTCTGGATGGCGCGTCGCTGCGGGCTGCTGACCACCCGGGAGATCGGGAACCTGGCAAGCGCCTCGGGCAGGCGCGCGATCTGGGCCACCCCCTCGTCCGACAAGTCCGGGTCGGAACCCTGGCCGTGTTCGCTGCGCAGTGGCAACGCATGCCGGACCAGAAGCACTTGCATGTTTCTCCCTGTCGTCTCAGTGGCCGGTTCGCCAGTTTCTCATCGCACCCTGCCGCGGGGCGCGGCCGTCTCCTAATCTGCAATAGAGGTCTCATCTCGAGGAGGACAGATGACCCAGCCGAGCACGGATTGGGACGCCGCCTACCGACAAGAAGCACCACCGCCATGGAGCATCGGCCGCCCGCAGCCCGAGCTGGCGGTGCTGATCGATCAAGGCAAGGTCCGCGGCGAGGTGCTGGACGCCGGCTGTGGCCACGCCGCCCTGGCACTGGCCCTCGCCGCGCGCGGCTACACAGTTGTCGGGCTGGACGCCAGCGCGACTGCGGTCGACGCCGCGGCCGCGGCCGCCACCGAACAGGGACTGACAACACCGACTTTCGCACAGGCCGACGCCACGACCTTCCGCGGCTATGACGGCCGCTTCTCCACCATCGTGGACAGCGGCCTGTTCCACGCCCTACTGCCCGAGGGGCGCCAGAACTATCTGCAGTCGATCTTTCGGGCCGCCGCACCCGGGGCAGCGCTGTACATCCTGGCGTTCGCCGCCGGGGCGCTAGGCGAACAGGACGGCCGGCCCGGTCCTCGTGGCTTCACCGAAATCGAGTTGCGCGACGCCGTCTCGACTCTGTGGCAAGTCGATGAGGTCCGGCCCGCGAAGGTCTACGGCAACGCCGCTGCGCTCGATGCGGCGCTGCCGAACGCCGAAGATGACAACGAAGGACATTTCATGGTGCCGGGGTTCCTGCTCAGCGCGCACAAGGCTGAGTAGCGGCATTCATGGAGAATGCTATTCTCCATGCAGAGAGTGGGGTGTGCGGACAATGACGACTGCTGGTGAGACCCAACTGGACCCGGGTGTTCTCGGTCGATGGCTGGACGCCAACGGTGCTCCGGGAAGCGGCGAAGAACCGCTCCTGGAGCAGCTCAAGGGCGGTTCGCAGAACACCTTGTACCTGATTGTGCGCAGCACCGAGCGCATGGTGTTGCGCATGCCCGGCGCCCGCGCGGATGCGGCCCGCATCGACGGCTTGCTGCGGGAGATCCGGCTGGTGCGGGCGCTGTCCGGCACCGATGTACCGCACGCCGAGCTGATTGCCGCCGACGACACCGGCACCGTGCTCGGCATGCCGTTTTACGTGATGCGGGCGATTGACGGCTGGAGCCCGATGGACGGCGGGTGGCAGCCACCGTTCGACACCGATCTCGACGCGCGACGCGGGCTCGCGTTCGAACTCGTCGAAGGCGCTGCCAAGCTGGGCCGGGTCGACTGGCGCGGCCAAGGGCTCGACGGCTTCGGCCGCCCGGACGGGTTCCACGATCGGCAGGTGGATCGTTGGCTGGCGTTTCTCGAGGCCTACAAGGTGCGCGAGCTGCCCGGCCTGAACGAAGCCGCCGATTGGCTGCGCCGCAACCGGCCCACGGAGTACAAGCCGGGCATCATGCACGGCGACTACCAGTTCGCCAACGTGATGTTCGCGCACGGGAGCCAGGCTCGACTCGCCGCGATCGTGGACTGGGAGATGACGACGGTTGGGGATCCGCTGCTGGATCTTGCCTGGGCATTGTTGGGCTACGACGGCGAAAACCCGCGGGACGACGGGTTTTATCTGGATATGAGCGGCATGCCGACGCGCAGCGAATTGCTGCAGCACTACGAGAAGGTCAGCGGGCTTTCCACCGAGAACATCGATTACTACTTGGTGTTGGCCAACTGGAAACTCGGCATCGTGTTGGAGAAGACCTACGCCGCCGGGGTGCGCACCGGAAAAGTCGACCCCAAGATCACCGGCGCCTTCGGGCCGATGATCCTAGAGCTCATCGCGAAGGCAGCCGAGCTGGCGCGCGCTTTGACTTTTAGGACGACTGGAGCCTGCTGAAATGGGTTACGCCGATACGCTTTTCGACCTCACTGATCGCGTGGTGTTGGTCACCGGCGGCAGCCGTGGGCTGGGACGGGAAATGGCGTTCGCCGCCGCCCACTGCGGCGCCGACGTGGTGATCGCCAGCCGCAACTTCGACAACTGCGTGGCCGCGGCCAAGGAGATCGAGGCCGAGACCGGACGCTCCGCCATGCCGTACGGGGTGCACGTCGGACGCTGGGACCAACTCGACGGATTGGTCGACGCCACCTACGAGCGGTTCGGCAAGGTCGATACCCTGATCAACAACGCGGGCATGTCCCCGCTTTACGACAAGCTGAGCAACGTCACCGAGAAGCTGTTCGACGCGGTGGTCAATCTGAATCTCAAGGGGCCGTTTCGCTTATCGGCGTTGGTGGGTGAGCGGATGGTGGCCGCCGGCAGCGGGTCGATCATCAACGTGAGCTCCACCGGGTCGCTGCGCCCGAACGGCGGCATCATTCCCTATGCCGCCGCCAAGGCCGGACTCAACGCCATGACCGAAGGGCTGGCACAGGCTTTCGGACCGACGGTACGGGTCAACACGCTGATGGCCGGGCCATACTTGACCGACGTCAGCAAGGCGTGGGATCTCGGCGAGGGCAATAACTTCAGTCACCATTCCTTAAAGCGCGCTGGCGACCCGCGCGAAATCGTCGGCGCCGCGCTGTTCTTGGCATCCGACGCGTCCAGTTTCACCACCGGATCGATCCTGCGGACCGACGGCGGGATCCCCTGACGTGGCGATCGCAAGCGCGGCGGAGCCGGGCGAAGCGGGTCGCCACAATGAACGAGTAGGAGTAATCAAATGCCTTGGGACTTCTCCACCGAACCAGAGTTCGAGAAGAAACTCGCCTGGGTCCGCGAGTTCGTGCGCGAAGAGGTCGAGCCACTGGAGGTGTTGTTCCCCGGCTGCGAGTTCTTGCCACTCAACGACGAGCGCCGGCGGATCGTCGATCCGCTCAAGCAGCAGGTCCGCGACAATGGCTTGTGGGCACCACATCTGGGCCCGGAACTGGGCGGGCAGGGTTTCGGCGCGGTCAAGCTGACGTTGATCAACGAGATCCTGGGCCGCAGCCCCTGGGCGCCGATCATTTTCGGAACCCAAGCGCCCGATACCGGCAACGCGGAAATCATCGCGCGCTTCGGTACCCAGGATCAGAAGGACCGCTATCTGGCCGGACTGCTGTCCGGAGAGATCTTTTCCTGCTTCTCGATGACCGAACCGCAGGGCGGTGCCGATCCGCGGGTCTTCACCACCCGCGCGGTCCGCGACGGCTCGGAAAAAGACGCAGACTGGGTGATCACCGGACGAAAGTACTTCTCCTCAAACGCATCTGTCGCGTCTTTCTTCATCGTCGTCGCAATCACCGATCCGGACGTGCCCGTCCATCGCGGAGCCTCGACGTTCCTGATTCCCGCCGGCGCCGAAGGGCTGACCCTGGAGGCCAACCACCACCTGGTGGGGGCGGACCCGCACGAACCGGGGCATTCCCTGGTGCACTACGACGGAGTGCGGGTGGGATCGGATGCGTTGCTCGGCGAAGCCGGTCAGGGCTTCCTGATCCTGCAGACCCGATTGGCCGGTGGGCGGCTGCATCACGCGATGCGCGCCATCGGGATGGCGCAACGTGCTGTCGAGATGATGTCGCGGCGCGCGAAAAGCCGATTCACCCAAGGGAGCTCGCTGGCCGATAAGCAGTTGGTGCAAGAATTCGTCGCTGACTCCTATACCGAGCTGATCCCGTTTCGGCTGACCGTGCTGCACGCCGCGTGGCTGATCGACAGCGGCGACGAGCAGGCCGCGCGCGCCGAGATCGGCGCCTGCAAGATCCTGGCCTCCCAGGTGTTGAAGTCGATTGCGCTGCGGGCGATCCAGATACACGGCGCGCTCGGGTTGACCGACCAGCTGCCGCTCGTCAACGTGCTACTGGGCGGCATCGCGCTCGGTCTGGCCGACGGGCCGACCGAGGCACACAAGGTCAACCTGGCCCGGATGCTACTCAAGGGCTACGACGCCGAAGAAGGTGACTGGCCCAGCGAATTGCTCGACCTCCGCCGCGCGGCGGCCCGGGAAAAGTACGGCGCCCTCGTCGGTAGCGTTCCGGCGCACCCACATTCGCCATGACCAACAGAGTCGCCGCGGCCGTCGAGCGCGCCCTTGACGACCGCCAGCGGGAGGCCACCGAGGAGGTCGAACGCATCCTGGCCGCCGCCGTGCGGGTAATGGAACGGGTCGCCCCCGAGCCGCCTCGCGTCAGTGACATCGTCGCCGAGGCCGGCTCCTCGAACAAAGCGTTCTACCGGTACTTCGCCGGCAAGGACGAACTCATCCTGGCGGTGATGGAACGCGGGGTCGGGATCGTCGTCTCCTATCTCCAGCACCAGATGGCCAAGGAGCCGCAGCCACGCGACAAGATTGTCCGCTGGATCGAGGGCACGCTGGCACAAGTCGCCGAACCACACCTGATCAGCAAGAGCCGCGCGGCGGCCGGTCAGATGTCGGCCGACTGGCGCGCGGTCGACCAGGAAATGATGCGGCCGCTGCGCGATCTACTGGCCGAACCGGTTGCGGCGCTGGGAAGTAACGATATCGAACGAGACGTCGAAGCGGTGTTCTGCTGCACGGCGGCGACGATGCGGCGATACGTGGGCTCGGCCGTTCGGCCCGGCCCCGACGACATCGCACATGTGGTGCGGTTCTGTCTCAACGGGCTGGGAGTCAATTGATGCGCGCTGTGGTCTGTCGCTCCTACGGCGCGCCCGAGGATCTGGTTATCGATGACGTGCCGGATCCGGTGCCGGGCCCCGGTCAGCTGCTGGTGCGGGTGCACGCCGCGGCGGTCAATTTCCCCGACGTGCTGTTCATCGCCGGCAAGTACCAGGTGAAGATTCCGCCGCCGTTCATACCGGGCAACGAGATCGCCGGGGAGGTGATCGCCGCCGGTGACGGCGCGCGGCTTCGCCCGGGACAGCGAGTATCCGGAACCACCTTCGGAGCGTTCGCCGAACAGGCGCTGCTCGACGCGAGTCAGGCGGAGCTCATGCCCGACGACGCCGACTTCGCATCGGCCGCGGCCTTCGGCGTGACGTACCGCACCGCGTATCACGCATTGCGCTCGACTGCCGCTGTCACCGAGGGAGATTGGGTGGTGGTGCTGGGTGCCGCAGGCGGCGTGGGGCTGGCCGCCGTCGATCTGGGAGTCGCGATGGGGGCTCGCGTGCTGGCTGCGGCGTCGAGTCCGGAAAAGCTCGAGCTGTGCCGGCAGCGCGGTGCCGAGGCCATCGTGGACTACGACCGGGAGGACCTGAAAACTCGCATCCGTGAACTCACCGGCGATGCCGCACGGGTGGTGCTGGACCCGGTCGGCGGATCCTATTCGGAGCCCGCGCTGCGCGGTCTCGCCCGCGGCGGCACCTTCGTCACCCTGGGCTATGCGGCGGGCACGATTCCGGCCATTCCGCTCAATCTCATTCTGCTCAAGGATATCTGCGTGCGTGGCATGGAGATCCGCACCTTCATGACCGACCGGCCCGACGACGCGGTGCGCGACCTACAGGAGTTGGCACAGATGTTTGCCGCCGGCACTGTTCGGCCCTACATCGGCGCACGATTCCCGTTGTCGGAAACCGCGGCGGCGTTGCGACACGTGGCCGACCGCAAGGTCTTGGGCAAGGTGGTCATCGACGTCGCGTGACCTGGCTCGTCACAGCTGCGACACTGGTTGCCTCACAGGGCAATTGTTCGCTTTGCCCGCCTCTGAGCGACAAGTTGCGGCGGTCTCCCGCGCTTAAGTGTTGTCGCTCGGAGGCGGGCAAAACGTGGTCCCACTCCATGCCGATGCGCGAGGGGCGTCTGTGACTGCTGCCAGCGGATGAGGCGGCTACGGCGTGACGATGTTGAACTTCGGGTCCGGTTTGTCGAGCGCACCGAGCAGCGACTGCAGCGCGGACTTGTCGCCGGACAACTCCAGCCCGGGCGCGCTTAAGTCCCCGAACGCCGCTTGCAGTAGCCGAACCTTGTTGGCCAGCGTGACCGTAACGCTCGCCGACGCGTGGTCCGGCGGAACCTCACGGTAGACCAGCACACCGTTGCGCAGGGTGAGCCGGTAATTCGCTCCCGAATCGGCGAAGAAGAAGTCGAACGCGAGATCGAGATCCCAACTGCGAGGCCCGTTGACCGCAATGGCAAGGCTGTCGAAGATCTGGTCCGGTGTCAGCTGAGTCAGCATTGACGGAGATGTGGTCTGAGCAGCGGTGCCGAAGTTGCCGTCACGCAATTCGGTTGCCCCGCTCATGAAGAAGTTACGCCAGGTTGCGTTCTCTGCGCCGTAGGCGAGCTGTTCCAACACGTCGGCGTACAACGCGCAGGCCACGGCGTGGTCGCTCGCGGTGAAGATTGCGTGGTCTAAAAGTGTTGCAGCCCAGCGAAAGTCACCGGAGTCGAACGCCGCTTGAGCGAGTTCGACAACCCGGTCGATTCCGCCCATCGCGTCGACGTAACGGGGGGCGAGGGCCTCCGGCGGGTGCGGCCACAGCCGACCCGGATTGCCGTCGAACCAACCCATGTAGCGTTGGTAAACGGCCTTGACATTATGGCTGACGGATCCGTAATACCCGTGGGTATGCCAGGCACGTTCCAAAGCGGGTGGCATCTGGAACATTTCGGCGATTTCCACTCCGGTGTAGCCCTGGTTGAGCAGCCGCAATGTCTGGTCGTGCAGGTAGGCGTACAGGTCGCGCTGCAGCGACAAGAAGTCGACGATGCTGTCTTGTTCCCAGGTGGGCCAGTGGTGGGACGCGAACACGACATCGGCGCGGCCGGCGAAGGCGTCAATGGCTTCGGTGAGGTAGCCAGACCAGGCGTGCGGGTCCCGCACCAGCGCACCGCGCAGGGTGAGCAGGTTGTGCAGGTTGTGGGTCGCATTCTCGGCCATGCATAACGCGCGGAAGCGCGGGAAATAAAAGTGCATTTCGGCGGGAGCCTCGGTGCCGGGCGCCATCTGGAACTCGATCTCCACCCCGTCGATGGTGTGCTTCTCACCGGTCTCCCGAATGTCGATGGTCGGGACGATGATGGCCACCTCACCGTTGGATGCGGCCTGGCCAAGCCCGCAGCCGACCTGCCCCTGGGGACCGCGTTCCAGCAGGCTGCCGTACATGTAGGTGGCGCGGCGGGTCATTGCCGGACCGGCGTAGACGTTCTCCTGCACGGCGTGCGCGGTGAATCCCTCCGGCGCCAGTACCGCGACCTTGCCGGCATCGACGTCGGCCTGCGAGGTCACACCCAGCACGCCGCCGAAATGGTCGACGTGGCTGTGGGTGTAGATGACCGCGACAACGGGACGATCGCCACCGCGGTGGGTGCGGTACAGATCGAGCGCCGCGGCGGCTACCTCGGTGGAGACCAGCGGGTCGATGACAATGATTCCCGTGTCGCCCTCGATGAAGCTGATGTTGGAGAGGTCGAATCCGCGTACCTGATACACGCCCGGCACCACCTCGTACAAACCCTGTTTGGCGGTTAGGGTCGATTGCCGCCAGAGGCTGGGGTGCACCGACGCCGGCGCGGGACCGTCGAGGAAAGCGTAGGAGTCGTTGTCCCAGACCACCCGACCGTCGGCCGCCTTGATGACGCAGGGAGACAAGGCCGCGATGAAGCCGCGATCGGCGTTGTCGAAATCCGTTGTGTCATCGAATGGCAGGGCATGTTCGCGATGCGCCGACTCGATGACCGCGGTGGGGGGTTTGTGGCTCACCGGCAATACCTTGCCATTAACGCCCCCTTGCCCGGAAGCACATGGCGGGAGCAGGCCGGTTAACCGAAACGAAACAATTTCCCGTAACCGCTTCTCTACGACCCGGCAAACCCGCATACTGCCGAGGGCCCTCCATCCTCGGAGGGCCGCTACATCGGCAAAGGAGCACAGGTGAAGCGTGAACTGACGATTGCTGTAGCTGGGGCGGCGATCCTGGCTGCGGCTATGTCCGGCTGTTCGAGCGACAAGAAAAGTACGAATGGGTCCTCCTCGGGCGCAAACACTTCGGCCAGCTCCAGCGGAGGTGGCGCGACGAAGGTGATCATCGACGGGAAAGACCAGAACGTAACCGGCTCGGTCGTGTGCACAACGGCAGGCGGCAACGTCAACATCGCGATCGGTGGCGCCGCGACCGGCATCGCCGCCGTGCTCACCGACGCCAACCCCCCGGGGGTGACGTCCGTCGGGCTTGGCAACGTCAACGGCGTGACGCTCGCGTACGCCTCAGCTGGCGGCGGGGGCAACGCCTCGGCGACCAAGAATGGCAACAGCTACAAGATCACCGGGAATGCCACTGGCGTTGACATGGCAAACCCGACGCAACCGGTGAACAAGCCCTTCGAGATCGACGTAACCTGCTCTAGCTAGGCGAGGCTGCGGGCGGTTGCCACCCGTTGAGTGGCAACCGCACCGTGAACTCGGTGCGACCGGGCGCGCTGTCGACGGTGATCGTCCCGTTGTGCGCTTTGACGACGGCGGAGACGATCGCCAGTCCCAGTCCGGTGCTGCCGCCCTTGCGGGAGCGCGAGGTATCGCCACGGGCGAACCGTTCGAACACCTCTGACTGCAGTGCTGCCGGAATGCCTGGGCCGTTGTCGATCACCTGCAGCACGCTTTGCGTCGGCTCGGTGCTCAACCGCGTCGTGACGACGGTCCCCGCGCTGGTGTGGGTGCGCGCGTTGGCAAGCAGATTGGTCAACACCTGGTGTAGCCGTGCCGCGTCGCCGGTGACGACCACCGGTTCCTCGGGCAGGTCGAGCTCCCACTGGTGATCCGGTCCCGCGACGTGTGCGTCGCTGACCGCGTCTACCGCAACCCGGGACAGGTCAACCGGCTCGCGTTCCAGTGGCCGGCCCGAGTCCAGACGGGCCAGCAGCAGTAAGTCCTCGACGAGGCGAGTGATCCGCTCGGTCTCGGACGCGACGCGGCTCATCGCGTGTGCCACCGCCTCGCGATCGTCGCCCATGCGTTGGGTGAGTTCGGTATAGCCGCGGATCGCGGCTAGCGGCGTGCGAAGTTCGTGACTCGCGTCGGCGACGAACTGGCGCACCCGGGTCTCGCTGGCCTGCCGCGCCGACAGTGCGGCCACGATGTGGTCGAGCATCCGGTTCAGCGCCGACCCGAGTTGGCCCACCTCCGTGGAGGGGTTGGCGTCGGATTCGGGAACCCGCACCGGCATTTCGACCTCACCGCGGTCCAATTGCAGGTCGGAAACCCTGCGCGCGGTTTGCGCGACGCGGCGCAGCGGCGCCAGTGCTCGCCTGGTGATGATCATCCCGGCGATCGTGGCTGCCGCCAGCGCGATCACGGTAACGATCCCGAAGATGACCAGCATCTGAAGCAGCGTGCCGTCGACGTCGGACATCGACAGTCCGGTGACGATCACGTCGCCGCCGCGCCGGCTCGGGGCGGCCACGACCCGGTACCGCCCGAGGCCGTCGAGATCCAGGGTGACGGGCTCGCGGCTGCTGGCGATCGCCGCCAGTTGCGCCTGGGCCTTGTCGGTCAGCGCGGCCCGGGAACCAATGCTGGTCAGGTAGCCGGCGTCGACCGTTTTGCCATCGCTGACAACGGCGGCGACCATGCCCGCCGGCTGGCCGGGGGCGTCCAGGAATCGTGGGCCGGGGCCGGGCCGCGGGTAAGACGAGTGTTGGTGGTGCCACCCCGGTCGGTTCGGTTCGGGGTACATCAGCGCCGAGCGATGCGAGGTCCCGCCGAGTTGTCCGTCGAGCTGTCGCACCAAGTGGTGGTTCAGCGAGAGTTCGGTTGCCGCGGTGATCCCGATGCAGACCAAGGCGAGCACAACGACCTGACCGACCAAAAGCCGCAGCCGAAGCGACCAGTCTCGCCGTGGCCTAGCGGGCTGGCTTGAGGACATAACCCGCACCGCGCAGCGTGTGGATCATAGGGTCGCGGCCATTGTCGATCTTCTTGCGTAAGTAGGAGATATACAGCTCGACGATGTTGGACCGGCCACCGAAGTCATAGCTCCATACCCGATCGAGAATCTGCGCCTTGCTCAGCACCCGCTTGGAATTGCGCATCATGAAACGCAACAGTTCAAACTCGGTGGAGGTCAACGAAACCGGCTCACCGGCGCGAGTCACCTCGTGGCTGTCCTCGTCCAACACCAAGTCGCCGACCACCAGCTGCGCGCCACTGTCCACCGTCGTCACCCCGGTGCGCCGCAACAACGCTCGTAACCGCAGCACGACCTCTTCGATGCTGAACGGTTTGGTGACGTAGTCGTCGCCACCCGCGGTCAACCCCGCGATGCGGTCTTCCACCGCGTCCTTGGCTGTCAGCAGCAGCACCGGCAGCTGTGGATTCTCTTCGCGCAGTTTGTGCAATACATCGAGCCCACTCATATCGGGCAACATCACGTCGAGCACCACGACGTCGGGCCGCTGGGTACGGGCAGAGGCAATCGCCGATGATCCGTCACCGGCGGTGGCGATATTCCAGCCCTCGTACCGCAAAGCCATCGACACCATTTCGGCCAAGACGGATTCGTCGTCGACGACCAGAACGTTGATCGGATTGCCGTCCGCGCGGCACATGACAACGCGCTCTACGGAGGTTCGAGGCTGCGTCACAGGTTCCAGTATCCGCGCCCGACTGGGCTGCAGCTATGACATTCCTTTGTGTGTCCTGTGAAACAGACAACCGAGCTTGCGGCGCGGTTCCTAGTACCAGTAACGCCTGCCGCCGACCGGGCGGCCCACCGAGCCAAGGACCCATAACACCGCGCCGATAACGATGAGGACGATACCGATCGTCCATAACAAAGGAATGGTGAATAGATAGCCAAGAATGAGCAGAACGATACCCAAGACGATCATGACATTTCCTTTACGTGAGGGACTCAAGGCCACTAGGCATTGAGCTTGGTTGCGGTACACGGCAATCCTTGACTTTGGGGTTGACGCCCCCGTAGTTCAAAGGTCCGGCAACCACAGTAAGAGCGATGTTTCCCGCTGTGACACAATCCGTTTGCCCAGTTTTGAAGTAATCGCGTTGCCATGCTGCGAAGACGCCGATAAGCAGCCACACCAGGACGACGACGCCGATAATTCCGCGACCACGCATGGTGACCTCCATTGTGTTCGAGAAGGATATTCTCGTTGCGTAGCGGTACCCATTGGACCCATGTCTAAACATCGCCGTGGCTAACTCATACGTCGTTTCGCGGCGCTCCAAAACGAGGGTCTGAACGCTGCGGGCGCCGTGATTTCGGCGGCCGGGCGGTGCAGAAGGGCGACCCTAGCGCTCAAGCACTTTGGCCAATAGCGCGTTGAGCCGCTTCTGTTCACCGACGTTGAGCCCGCCTGTCATCGGCGCCATCAGTTCACCGATCTCGGCGATGACCCGCACCTCGAGTCGCCGCGCCTGGCCGGTGAGACTGACCCGCACCGAACGGCCGTCGACAGCGTCCGTGGTCTTTCGAACCAGTCCACGCTGCACCGCGCGGTCGATGAGCCCGCTGACGGTCGAGCGTTCCAGTCCGAGATACGTCGCAAGTTCAGCCATCGTGGGTTCGCGATCACGCAGTATCCCCAGCACCCGCAGCTGCGTCAGCGACAAATCATGAGCAGCGGCGACACGGCTCAGCACCGCGATCACTCCGAATGACAGCTGGACCAGGTTGTCCCTGAGGTCGTCAACCATCTCCATGCCATGAACGCTACCTTGAAACAGTTCGTAATGCCCTCTAATATAGTTCGCGTTACCATCTAAATTTGCAGCAAGTCTCGCCAAGGAGAACCGCCATGCACGCAGCCGTCGTCACCACTTTCGACAGGCCTCCGGCCTACGGCGAGTTCCCCAGCCCCACACCGCAAACCGACGATGAGGTCGCGGTCGACGTCATCGCCTCCGGCCTGCATCCACGCGTGCGCTCTCAGGCCGACGGATCGCATTACACCAGCTCCGGGGCACTACCTCTGGTCCCCGGCATCGACGGAGTGGGCCGCGCGCCCGACGGCACGGTCCGCTACTTCGTCCTGCCTGACACCACCATGGGCGCGATGGCCGAGCAGACCGTCATCGACCAACGTCGCAGTGTCGTGCTTCCCGACTGCACCGACCCCGTCCTGGTGGCCGCGGCGATGAACCCCGTCATGTCCTCGTGGATCGCCCTTCGGCGGCGCATCGACTTCGAACCCGGCCAAACGGTGTTGATCCTCGGCGCAACCGGAAGCTCGGGTCGCATGGCCGTGCAGGTCGCCAAACACCTTGGCGCCGGCCATGTCATCGGAGCCGGACGCGAAGCTGCGCGGCTTGCGTCCCTTCCCCAGCTGGGCGCCGACACCGTCATTCAACTCGGCAACGACACTGCGATAGGCGAACTCGCTCAGGCGGCATGTGATGTCGACGTCGTGATCGACTATCTCTGGGGTCCGATCACCGCCGAGGCGATGGCCGGTATCGCCACCCAACGGTCCGATCGCGCAAAGCCGCTAACCTGGATCGAAATCGGCTCCGTCGCAGGCGCTTCGGCCGAAATCTTCTCCGCAGCACTGCGTGCCGTCCGCCTGCAGATCGTCGGCAGCGGGCAGGGCTCGGTCGCGACCCGCGACATCCTGGCCGAACTGCCCGCCATCGCCACCGAAATCAGCAGTGGAGGTTTCGAACTCGTTGCCCGCGCCGTGCCGCTCGCCGACGTCGAAGCCGCGTGGAACGACACCGACAGCGGACAGCGGACAGCGAATCGTCATCACGCCCTAGTGGCGTCGCTGCGCGGACACGTACAAGGTGGGCGGCATGGTGTCGTCGCCGTCTGCCGGCAGGCTGCGGCTATAGCGAGCCATCAGCTCCGGGAAGGTTACCGCCGCCACCTCCCAGCCATGTTCACGCAGCCATTCGTCGACCGGTGTGCGCTCTTCCGCGTACCAGAGGTCGTCGAAGTCGGTGATCTCCGTGTCGACCACCTTGGCGGCCGCAGCGCGCATGCGCTGCATATCTTCACGCTGCCGCCGCACCCGTTCGGGATCGGTAAATCCTTTGCTGGGGACATTGGAAGCCAGCCAGCTGCCCGGCGCGCTGAGCGAATGCATGCGCTCGAACAACAGATCCTGGGCCTGCGCCGGTAGGTATCGCACCAACCCCTCGGCGGACCAGGCGCTCGGTCTAGACGCGTCAAATCCGGCATCTTGCAATGCTTTTGGCCAGTCCTGACGCAGATCGATCGGTATGGTCACCAATTCCGCAGTGGGATCGGCGCCGTGCTTTTTCAGCGTGCCCGTCTTGAAGTCGAGCACCTTGGGCTGGTCGAGTTCGTACACCACCGTGCCGTCGGGCCACGGCAGCCGCCACGAGCGGGCGTCCAGACCGGATGCCAGGATCACCACCTGCCGGACGCCGGCGTCGGCCGCACCGAGAAAGAACTCGTCGAAAAACGCCGTTCGGGTGGCCATGAAATCGACCATCAGCTGTATCCGCGTGCGCACATCGGGTTCGATCTCGACTGCCTTGGCCAACAGCGCAGGATCGGCGTAGAGGCTCCACATGCCCTCCCCCGCGGCGTCGATGAAGACACGGGCGAACGGGTCGTGGATGAGCGGGTTCTCGCTCTCGGTCTCCGCAGCGCGGGCCGCCGCCACGCCGAGCGCGGTGGCTCCCACGCTCTGCGTGATGTCCCAGGAATCGTTATCGGTACGCGGCATGCCAGTCCTCCACCTTGATAGTCGGTTGCGTTCACTATTCTTCCAGGCGCCGACACCTCCTGGCACTCGCGGACGGTGACTTACGCTGTTTTCCCAGAGGTCCCACAGGTTGGCAAGGAGCGCCGCGATGACACGTACGCCACAGGAAGTCTTCGCTCACCACGTCGAAGCGGTGGCCGCAGGCGACCTCGACGCGATCGTCTCCGACTATGCCGACGACTCCGTGGTGATCACCCCGGCCGGCGTCTCACGTGGAAAAGACGCCATACGCGAGGCCTTCGTCACGTTGCTCGACAATCTGCCGAACGCGGACTGGGAGCTGAAAACCCAGATCTTCGACGGCGATGTGCTGTTTCTCGAGTGGGCCGCCGATTCGGCGGTCAACCGGGTTGACGACGGTATCGACACCTTCGTGTTCCGCGACGGCATGATCTCGGCGCAGACCTTCCGATACACCCCGCGACCCAAGGGCTGACGCGAGAGTAGGTTCTGACCACGTGGAGCCCGTGGACTTGAACGCCGTCGCGGAATGGATGTCCGAGCAGGGACTGGGCGAGGGTCCGCTGCAGGAAGTCTCCGCCGTGACGGGCGGAACGCAGAACGTGATGCTGCGGTTCACCAGGTCGGGGCGATCCTATGTGCTGCGGCGCGGACCACGACACCTGCGTCCGCGCAGCAACAGCGTGATCCTGCGAGAAACCAAAGTCCTTGCTGCGCTGGCCGGTTCCGACGTGCCGCACCCCCACCTGATCGCCGCCTGCGAGGACCCGCGTGTGCTCGGCGAGGCCGTCTTCTATCTGATGGACCCGGTCGACGGATTCAACGCCGGCGAGGGACTGCCGCCGCTGCACGCGGGCGATCCCAGCGTGCGGCACGGCATGGGCCTATCGATGGCCGATGCCCTGGCGAGGCTTGGTGCCGTCGACCACGTCGCGGTGGGTCTTGCCGATTTCGGCAAGCCGGATGGCTTCCTGGAACGCCAGGTGCCGCGCTGGCTTTCGGAGCTGGACTCCTACAGCGAGTACGACGGCTACCCCGGGCCGCAGATCCCGGGGATCGAGGAAGTGGCGGCCTGGCTGGAACGCCACCGGCCGACGACCTGGACACCGGGCATCATGCACGGCGACTATCACGCCGCCAACGTGATGTTCTCCCGCACCGGGCCGGACGTCGTCGCGATCGTCGACTGGGAGATGTGCACGATCGGTGACCCGCTGCTGGACCTGGGCTGGCTGCTGGCCACGTGGCGTCAGCCGGACGGCTCCAGTGTGTTCAGCCATGCGCTGGGCGGTCAGGACGGGTTGGCCGCCACCGACGAGCTGTTCGGGCGCTACGCCGCCAACACCACCCGCGACTTGTCGCACATCACCTGGTACACCGTGCTGGCCTGTTTCAAGCTGGGCATCGTCATCGAGGGCACGCTGGCCCGGGCGTGTGCCGGGAAGGCCGAGAAGGAAGTCGGCGATCAACTCCACGCGGCGACGGTCCACCTATTCGAGCGTGCGCTCACCCACATCGCCGACGAGTCCTGACCGACTTGACGCAAACCGGATTAGCATCTGCTGACGTGCCTCCTTACCCAGAGGAACCCGACTACTACTCCGAGCCCACGATGGCCGCGCGATACGGCGGTTACGACCCCGCGCCCGAGCCGGAGCCCCCGACACCGTGGTACCGCCGCCCGCTAGCCCTGGTTGCGGCCGGCGCGGTTGGGGTGATCGTGCTCGGCTTGGCGATCTACGCAGTGATCACCCTGGTGAGCAGTTCGCCAGCCCCGAGTCCGACGACAACGACGACCCCCACACCTTCCCCCACGACGGCGGTCACCACCACCGCCGCGGCGCCCCCTCGACACCACCCACCGGGAGGCGGGGGCGAGCCGACCCAGACGGTGACCGAAACGGCCCCACCGCCGAGCACCGACAGCCCCACGACGACCGTCCTGCCGAGCACTGTCACCGTGTCGCCCAGCACGGAGACCAGCACCGTCACCCAAACGGTGACCCTGCCGACGCGCCGGCCGTTCGATCCACGCCCATAGCGGTCCGCCAATCCGAGCAACTAGGGTCAAGCCCATGAGTCGGCTCGAACGCGGCCTGGCGCGGTTACGGGAAATGCGCTTCGACCTGTACGCCCAGCCCATGCGGCAGGTGAGCCTTGAGCTGAAGATCGTGTTCTTCTCGATCCACGTGCCGATCGCCGGCGGTAAGACGCTGCGCGTCCCGATGATCGCGACGGTTGGACCTATGCCGGATAAATCCTCGGAGACCGACGCCGTCGACGGCGATGCCTGACGCTTAGCGAAGTGCGTCCGAAGGGACGTCAGCTCGCGCTACAGCACTAATCGCTGACGAACCAGGCCTCGGTGTCGGTGGGGCCGTAGCGGGCGACGTACCGAGATGCGGCCTCCTTGCCCCGGTCAAGGAGTAGGGATGCACCACACGGCTCGGGGTCGGCCGAAACAGGACGGTCAGAACCGATCGGGTATTGTTAACATGTCGGTAATCTTGCCGGCCCTCAGGGCAGACCGTTCCCGTCGCCTCCTCTGAGACTTTTCAGAGGATTTTATGTCTTCGCTTGCCAGCGGTACCCCTTATGTCCGCGCGTCCGAACAGAGCGAGTGGATCCTTCCAGCAGCTCCCTTTGCGCTGCCTGCTGGTTCCACCGCGATCGTCTACTGCGAAGGCCAGTTCGGCGAGCAGGACGGCAAGACCGCCAACGGCCTGGTCCGGCACTCGGAGAAGTACGAGATCCTCAGTGTCATCGACAGTCTCCGGGCCGGAGTCGATGCCGGGAAGTTCCTCGACGGCACCGCGAACGGCATCCCGGTGCTGGCGTCGCTCGCCGAGTCCATCTCTCACGCCGGCTGCGTACCTGACTACCTGATCTGTGGGCTGGCGCCTGCCGACGGCCTACTGTCGAACGAGCAGCGGGTCGTGCTGCTCGACGGCATCGCCCGCGGTATGCACATCATCAACGGCCTGCACGAGTTCCTCAACGACGACGCCGAGTTCGCGGCGGCAGCAGTGATCGCCGGCGTCACCATCACCGATGTACGCCGACCGAAGGCCAAGCGCGACCTGCACTTGTTCTCCGGCCGGATCTTCGACGTCACATGTCCCAGGATCGCGATCCTGGGTACGGACGGGGCGATCGGGAAGCGCACCACTGCCACCTTGCTGGTCCAGGCGCTGAACGCGCACGGCATCAAGGCGGTCTTGGTAGGCACCGGTCAGACCACCTTGATCCAGGGCGGGAAGTACGGCGTCGCGCTGGATGCGCTGGTCCCCCAGTTCTGCTCAGGCGAGGTCGAGCACCAGGTCGTCGCCGCGTTCGAGGGTGAGGACCCTGACGTGATCGTGGTCGAGGGCCAGGGCGCGCTCAGCCACCCCGCGTACATCACGTCGGCTCACATCCTGCGTGGCAGCCGCCCGGCCGGCGTGATCGTGCAGCACGCGCCGAAGCGCAAGGTGCTCGGCGACTTCCCGATGATGCCGATGCCGACCGCCGCCAGCGAGATCGCACTGATCGAGGCGTTCGCCGACACCCGCGTCATCGGGGTCACGATCAACCACGAGGAGATGACCGAAGACGAGTTGAGCGACGCGATCTCTGAGCATCATTCGCAGCTCGGCCTCCCGGTCACCGACCCTCTGACGCGCCCAGCGTCGGATCTGGTCGACATGGTGCTGACGGCCTTCCCCGCGCTCGCGGCGGTGGCCGACACGACCACCCCCGTGTGACGCTTCGGATCGAGACCGATCTCGACAAGGTCGAGCAGAACACGCGGATCCTGGTTGACCGGCTTGGCGCAACAGGCATCCGGGTCACCGGGATCACCAAGGCGGTGTTGGGCTCGCCGGGAGTCGGCGCGGCGATGCTGCGCGGCGGCGCTTGTGGCCTCGGCGACTCCCGGGTGCCGAACCTCGTTCGGCTGGCCGGGCTCGACCGAGCACCGCTCCGCACGTTGATCCGCTCACCCATGCTCAGCCAAGTGGCACAGGTTGTTGGCGTCGCCGACGTGAGCCTCAACACCGAGGCCGTCGTGCTGGCGGCGCTCGATCAGGC
>DASYJS010000283.1:0-11289 GCA_035996225.1 Mycobacterium sp.
CCCATCTCGGCGATCTCGGCTTGCATGCGGTCGAAGGTGCGCACCGCAATCGACAGTTTGGCCGCCGTCTTCGGTGGCGCCACATAGTCGTTGACGAACCGTCGCAGCTTGTATTCGACCTGCGGCTGCGGCGGACCGTCCGGGTGCTGCAGCGGGCGGTAGATCAGCTCGTGCGCAGCACGCAGTTGATCGTCCGGTAGTTGTGATGGCGCAGTCACTTCCGAACGTACCGAGGCGGCGTGAGTGCCGGCGAGGTCGCCGAATACGAATGCCCCGATCATGTAATTGTGCGGGACACATGCCAGATCACCAGCGGCATACAATCCGGGCACCGTCGTTCGGGCATGCTCGTCGACCCAAACCCCGGAAGCGGAATGTCCACTGCACAACCCGATTTCGGAGATGTGCATCTCGATGTCGTGGGTGCGGTAATCATGGCCGCGGTTGGCGTGGAACGTACCGCGGGTGGGCCGTTCGGTGGTGTGCAGGATGTTTTCCAGCGCGGTCAGCGTCTCATCGGGCAGGTGGGAAACCTTGAGATAGATCGGTCCCCGTGCGGAGTCGATCTCGCTTTTGACTTCGGACATCATCTGCCCCGACCAGTAGTCGGAGTCGACGAACCGCTCGCCGTGCGAATTGACCTGGTAGCCGCCGAACGGATTCGCCACATAAGCACAGGCCGGACCGTTGTAATCCTTGATCAGCGGATTGACCTGAAAGCATTCGATGCCCGACAGCTCGGCGCCGGCGTGGTAGGCCATCGCGTACCCGTCGCCGGCGTTGGTCGGGTTCTCGTAGGTGCCGTAGAGGTAACCCGATGCGGGCAGCCCGAGCCGGCCGCACGCCCCCGTCGCCAGAATCACCGCCTTGGCGCCGATGGCGACGAATTCGCCGGTGCGCGTGTTCAATGCGGCGGCGCCGACCGCCCGGCCTCCCCTTTCGGCGTCCACCAGCACCCGCACCGGCATCAGGCGGTTCTCGATCTGGATCTTCTCCCGCATCGACCGTTGCCGCAGCACCCGGTACAGCGCCTTCTTGACGTCCTTGCCCTCCGGCATGGGCAACACGTAGGAACCCGAGCGGTGTACCCGGCGTACCGCGTACTCCCCGTGCTCGTCCTTCTCGAACTTCACCCCGTAGCGCTCCAGCCGCTGCACCATCGCGAACCCGCGACTGGCCGTCTGGTAAATGGTGCGCTGGTTGACGATTCCGTCGTTGGCGCGGGTGATCTCCGCGACGTAGTCCTCGGGTTCGGCCTTGCCCGGGATGACGGCGTTGTTGACGCCGTCCATGCCCATAGCCAGCGCGCCGGAGTGCCGCACGTGCGCCTTCTCCAACAACAGCACCTGCGCGCCGTGTTCGGCGGCGGACAGCGCCGCCATGGTTCCCGCGGTGCCACCGCCGATGACCAGCACGTCACAGTCCAGCCGCGCCGGCGTTACATCTGGAATTTGCATCATGCCGCTACCGCCGAATGGTCCAGTGCTGCAATAACTTCGGCACGAATCGCGGTGCGCTGCTGATCGCCCCGCGGCTCCGGCACATCGATCAGAGCGCGCAGCGGCCGGCCGGCCTTGCCCAGTACGGCGATGCGGTCGCCCAGCAACAGCGCCTCGTCGACGTCGTGAGTGACGAAGACGACCGTCGTCGGGTGCGCGCTCCAGGTGTCGATCAGCAACCGCTGCATGGCCGTACGGGTCTGGGTGTCCAGCGCACCGAATGGCTCGTCCATCATCACCGCGCGCGGTGCCCCGGCCAGGCCGCGGGCCAACTGCACACGCTGACGCATACCGCCGGACAGGCTCTTGGGCAGGTACTCACCGAAACCGGTGAGACCGAGCTCGGCGATCCAGCGGTCGGCCTCCGTGCGCCGGCCGGCACGCGACACGCCACGCAACCGCAGCGCCAACTCGATGTTGGACCGCACGGTTCGCCAGGGCAGCAGCGCGTTGTCCTGGAACACCATGCCCCGGTCGCCCGAGGTGGTGGTCACGTCGGTGCCGTCGGCCACGACCCGGCCGTCGTCGGGCCGCAGCAGTCCCGCCAGGGCGCGCAACACGGTCGACTTGCCGCAGCCCGAGGGTCCGGTGAGCACCAGGATCTCCCCGGGACGCACTGCCAGGCTCAGCCCGTCGATCACCGGCTCTCCGGTGTAGGACAAGCGGATTCGATCCAGTTCGAGACTCATTCCCCGGGTCATCGTTGTTCCTCCTGTGCGCGCGGCAGCCAGCCGGTCACCCGCCGGCCCACGAGTTCGACGGCCGCGGCTGTCGCAAAGCCGAGCATGCCGATGGTGATGATGCCGACGAACACCTGGGGATAGGCCAGCACGGTGTAGTCCTGCCAGGTGCGGTAGCCGATCCCGAGCCGCCCGGAGATCATCTCCGCGGAGATCACGCAGATCCACGCCACCCCCATGCCGACCGACAGGCCGCCGAACACTCCGGGCAGGATGCCCGGCAAAACCACCTGACGCAGCACGTCCCACCGGCCGCCGCCGAGGGTGCGCACCGAGTCTTCCCACAGCGTGGGCAGCGCCCGAACCGCATGCCGGGTACTGACCATGATCGGGAAGAAAGCCGCCAGGAACGTGATGAACACGATGCCGGACTCGTCGGTGGGGAACAGCAGGATTGCCACCGGAACGATCGCGATCGCCGGGATGGGCCTGGCCAGCTCGGTCAGCGGACCGAAGGTGTTGGCGAACAACCGGGAGCGGCCCAGCAGGACGCCCGTCGCGACGCCGATCACGGCGGCCAGCCCGAAGCCGGTGAGAATACGGAGCAATGACTGCGCCAGGTCAAGCCAGTACTCGTAGGTTCCGAGCCGGCGCTGCAACGCGTGGACGATCTCGGTGACGGTTGGCAGCGTGTCGAATCGCAGCAATAGCCGCACCTTGCCGGCGGTGAGCAGCTGCCACAGTCCGATTGCGCCGGCAACCGATGCGAGCCGCAGCAGTCGCCACTGCCACGGCGAGGTGGCTCGTCGCGGCGCACCGGTCGCCGGCACCGCGTCGATGACATGGCCGGCGACCGGGGCTGCCGGGTCGCCGGTCAGAAAAGCAGTCATACCGAACCTCCAAGTGCCTGTTGGTAATTCACGATGGCACCGCCAGGGTGGGCGGCGAGATAACGATGCGCGCCGGCCGGCGTGCCGAACGGCAGGTAGTTCTGTCCGTCTTGAACCCAGACCGCCTTGTCGGCGAACCATCGGGTGCCCAGCTCGGCATCGGGAACATAGGCGGCGCGGACTTTGGCACCGTGGGCGGTCGCGTCCCTTACCGCCCGAAGCAGACTGGTCGGATTGGCGACTGTTTGAGTCAGATCGGATCCATCCAGCCACAGTTCGCTGGCCAGTGCCGGGTCCCCGCTGAGCACGGACGGGTTGGCGGTGGCGGCCCGGACCGCGTCATAGTTCAGTCCGCGAGCGCCGAACACGGCGCGCAACGGCGCGTCCTGGACGAAACCGCCGACGTCGAGGTCGGCGAAGTCGCCGATCGACTTCAGGTACGGCACATCGTTTTTCAGCGCGTCAACCAGTGACGGTTTGAGCGTGGTATCGAATGACGTACCGCCGGGGCCGTTGTAGAGGTACACCACTTCCGGCGGCAGCCCGCTTGCTTGGGCGACGATACGGGCCGCCTCCAGCGGCTTTTGGTTGAGGAAATCAGTGGCGTCCAGTTGCGCCTGCAGGAAGGCCGCCAGCACCTCGGGATGAGACGTCGCGTATGAGCGCCGCACCACCACACCGTGCAGGGTGGGCAGGTTCAGCTCGGCACCGTCGTACAGCAGTCTGGCCTTGCCCTGGAACACGAGCAGCCCCGGCCAGGCGACGAACTGCGAAAGGCCCTGCACCTGACCGGATTCCAGTGCGGAAGCGCCCACCTGCGGCTGCTGGTTGAGCACCTCGACGCCTTTGACCCCGGCCCTGTCCAGCGCCCGCATCAACGTCCCGTGGCCTGCCGAGCCCACGCTCGCCGAAACCTTTGAGCCGGCCAAGTCATGCAACGTCGTGGCCGACGAACCGGGCGCCACCACAACCATGTTGAGCGCGCCCTTGGGGTTGTACCCGGTGATCGATACGATTTCCGTTTTCGCCAGCGGGTTGGCCTGTGTCTTGGAGCCGTTGATCAGCATCGGGTAATCGCCCATCGAGCCGATGTCGATCTTCTCGGCAAGCATCTGCGCGGTGATCGGGGCACCCGTGTCGTAATCCTGCCACCGGACCGCGTATTTGGTGCCGGTGCGGGTCGTGATGTCGGCGAGCCGGTGCTCGAGGTAGCTCTGGGCGCGCAGCAACGTTCCGGCGGTCACGGTGTTGATGGTCTTGGACTGGTAGCCGATGACGACGTTGACCACACCGGAGGACGCCGACAATGATTCCAGCGAGCAACCGGACACGACCGCGATGATCGCGATCGCGACCGACATCAGCCGAAAGGCGTGTCGTTTCATGAAGATCCTGGGCTGTAAGTTATTTCAGCGAAGTAGATACGGCATATTGACCGTGACAGCACCGGTCGGGCAGCGGGCGGCGCAGGGTCCGCAGTACCAGCATTCGTCGACGTGCATGAACGCCTTGCCGGTGTCGGGGTTGATGGCCAGCGCGTCCAGCGGGCAGATCTCGACGCAGAGCGTACAGCCGTCGATACACAGCGATTCGTCGATCGTGACCGGCACGTCGACTCGGTTGTTGTTGACCAGCGTCATGGCTTGCTCCTTATTAAGTTGCCGCGCATGGTAATTCGATCGCCCCGCATTCGGATGTACTCCAGGTCAACGGGTCTGCCGTCGTCAAGGCTGGTGAGGCGCTCGAGCATGAGCAGCGCCGCCCCGTCGGGTACCTGCAGGGTGGCTGCTGAATGCGCGTCGGCGGGGATGGCCTCGAGCGCCAGCGCCGCCGAGCCCAGCCGCTGTCCGGTGACCTGCTCGATCAGCGCGAACAGATCGTGAGTTTCCAGCGGATGATCCAAGATCTGAGTTCCGATATCCGGGGTGAGATAGGTCAGGTCGAGGGACAGCGGCAAGTCACCGAGATAGCGCAACCGCTCGATGAACACCGCCTGCTCCCCCGGTTCCAGCTGTAATCGGCGAGCCACCGACGGCGGGGCGGTGATCAGCATCGCGGCCCGCACCTCGTTGCGGACCTCGCCCTGATCCTTGAAGGTTTCCTTCAGCCCGAGCAGCGCATCGAGCCCGTGGGAGTACTTGCGTTGCGCGACGTGGGTGCCGACCTTGGGTCCGCGGTCGATCAGGCCTTCGTGTTTGAGAACGCCGAGCGCCTCACGAATGGTGTTGCGGGAGACGAAGAATTCGGCGGCCAACTCGTTTTCGGTGGGCAGCCCGTCGGGATAGGCGCCGGCATGGATCTGCTGGCGCAACACGTCGGCGGCCCGGCGGGCACGGTCGGCCCGGGGTCCACTGGCGGGTACGACTGCAGCCACGCCGTCACGCTAATGCGGCTCAGGGCCGCTTTCCGGGCTCGCGATCGGGGCCCACCCATAGCTGCGGGTATTGCGCCGGGTGATATTCGACTACGACCAGCTAAAACCGGGCACGGGCGACTATTGCGCCACCTTGGACCGGACAGCGCCTTTGTGATCGCGGTGAGCGGAACCGTCCGCGTGAACCGGGCGCGGCGAGGCGTCAGGCGCCCTCGGTAACAGCCGGCTGGACGCGGTCACCGTTACGTGCCCCGTTCAATACGGACGTGTCCGCGGGCAACTCGAACGCCGGGAACGCGGTACCCACCGCGGCGGTCGCCGCGGCTCGTTGGGCTTCCAGGCGGGCCAGCGTCTCCGCCGTGAACACCGACAAGCCGAGTTCCGGGTTGTATCCGTGGATTTCCTTGACGTCGAGTTGGGCCAGGAAATACAGGATCTCCTTGGACACCACCTGACCCGGGACCAGCACGGGGAAACCAGGCGGGTAGGGCACCACGAATGTGGTGGATACCAACTTCTTGCCCTCGGCGATCCGCCGACCGGCGCTGCCGATCTGCACGTACTCACGATCGGACTCTTCGTACCCCGCGTAGAACGCCGAACGCATGTCACCGAATACGCACGCGTCCACCGGGCGGAACGCGATATCGAATTCGCTGAAATCGGGAAGGTGCGGCAGATCCTGGGTGATCTCCTCGACTCGGCGCTGGTGCAGTGTCAAGTCGGCCACGCTGGCCAATTCCCTCTCCCGATCGAAGTCGGTGGCCACCCGGCGCAGCACGTCGAGCAGATGATGCACGCTCGACCAGGTGACACCGATGGTGAAGATCAGCAGCACGCTGTTGATCGACGTTTTATTGATCTGAATGCCGAAGCGCTCCATCAAGATCTTCTCGCGGAAGTCATAGCCGTTCATTCCGGTGTTGCCGAGAAACAGCGTGACTCGGGTCGGATCCAGCACGAACTGATCGGACCGCCAGGCCTCGTTCCATTCCGCCAGCGCGCCCTGCCTGACCTCGCGGTATGAGCTGACCGCGGATGCCCGAAACTCCTCGGGCACCAGGTCGGATTCGTCGAGGATGCGGAACCACTTGCTGATCAGCCGGTCCTTACGGACGCGGTGCCGGAAGACCAGCGCCATGTCGTAGACCTGCCGGACCAGTTGGAATCCCTCGATGTCGACCTGCCGGCGCGCCAGGTCCAGCGAGGCGAGCAGTTGCTGGTTCGGCGAGGTCGAGGTGTGGGTCAAGAACGCCTCACCGAACGCATCGCGGGCGCGCGAATTGAAATCGCGGTCCCGGACGTGAATCATCGACGACTGCCGAAACGCCGAGAGCGACTTGTGCGTGGAGTGGGTGGCGTAGACGCGCACTCGCGCCGAACTCGGGTCGGGCAGCAGCCGGTGGTTTACCCACTCCGAGCGCGGGACCCCCTCCATCGACGCGGCCCACTTGCGGTGCTCCGCAGCGTATTCCGGGGACGCCAACATCTGCTCGAGACGGTCCGCCGCCACCATCGCGGTCCGTTGCCGGGCCCACGGCACAGCGGTGGCGAACGCGTACCACGCCTCGTCCCACAGGAAGCAGATGTCCGGCTTGATCGCCAGCACTTCCTCCATCACCCGCTGCGGGTTGTACACGACGCCGTCGAAGATGCAGTTGGTGAGCAACAGCATGCGCACCTTGTCCAGCTGCCCGGCCGCCTCGAGGTCCAGCAGCGTCCTCTTGATCGTCTCCAGCGGCACCGCCCCGTAGATCGCGAACTGCGGTAGCGGATAGGCGTCCAGATACAGCGGGTAGGCGCCGGCCAGCACCAGACCGTAGTGGTGCGACTTGTGGCAGTTGCGGTCGATCAGCACGATGTCGCCCGGCCGGGTCAGGGACTGCACGACAATTTTGTTGGCCGTCGACGTTCCATTGGTCACGAAGTACGTCTGGTTGGCATTCCAGGTCCGCGCGGCCTTGTCCATCGCTTTCTTGATGTTGCCGTGCGGGTCCAGTAGCGAGTCCAGGCCGCCCGAGGTGGTCGAGGTCTCGGCCATGAAGATGTTGCGGCCGTAGAACTCACCCATGTCCTGCAATGACTTTGAGTTGAAAATGCTGGCGCCACGCGCGATCGGCAATGCGTGGAATTGGCCGACCGGCGCTTCCGCGTAAGCACGTAGGGCGTCGAAAAATGGTGTGGCGAAACGATTCCGCAGGCCGGCCAGCACCGTGCTGTACAGATCGGTGACGTCGTTGAGCCGATAGAACGTCCGCTCGTAAATGTCGTGTTCCTCATCGTTGCCCGCCGCGATCGACTCGTCGGTGAGCAGGTACAGGTCGATATGCGGCCGCAACTCACGGATCCACTCGCCGCATTCGATGCTGTCCGTGCCGCAGTCACGGCTGATCTGGTCGTCGCTGACGCCCAGCAGGGTGTTCATCAACGGCACCCGGTCGCGGGAGCGCAACGGGACGTCGTGGCGGATGATCGCGGCTTGAATCTCGCCGTTCAGGGCTACGGCGGTGATGGCGTCCTCGACGCTGGGCACCACCAAGAGCTCGAACTGCACGTCATCAGATGAGCTGCGCAACGCCCGCAAGCTTTCGGCCAGGCAGTCGGGTCCCATGGGCGAGTCGTCGGCGAGCAGCACCGTGTAGAACTGTTGCTGTTTGGCTTGGGCCACCAACTCCTGGTCGGCCAACGGGGCAGATGTGTCGAAAAGTGCTGTGCGGTCCCCATATTCGGAGAGCAGGCGCACCGCCAGCGACACCTCGTCCGCGAGCCGCACCGTGGACAGTCTTTCGAGGTGAGCGCGGAAGGTCGCCAGGTTCTCCGCCCCGGGATACAGCCAGTACCGCTCGTAAGCGCCGAGGCGGTCCATCAGCCGCCTGACCTTCGCCACCTCGTGCGATTTGTCCAGCCCAGCGAGGTCGATCTCAGCCAGGTGACGGCACGCGTCGTCCAGCAGGTTCCACGTATCGATGCGCGTGTACGACGGGTTCGCCACCGCCGCCAACGCGGAGACGCGCAGTCGTCGCGTGTACGCAGTGTAGGGATTCATGTCGTCACCTGTTCTTCTGGTGCGGGGTGCGACCGTCAGTGCATTTCACAGGCGGTGTCGTGGTGTCCGATACTGCGCTACCGCCGTAAATATCCACCGACGGCGACCTGAACGGCTCGTACAAATCAGCGCCAGCCGCACTTTTCGATTGCGCTGTGGTTTTCATGCTGCTGCCGCTTCCGTCGATCACAGGTAACGCTTGGCCCATTGTTATCCGGTCTGGGCTGCACACGCGATCTTTTCGCTCAGGATCAACGGGATCGGTCAGGGCTCGGGTTCGTCAGCGTCGATGACCCGCCGGCCAGAGCGGGTGTTGTCCATCCACCGCAGCACCGGGAGTTCGCGGCGACGCGCCGGCAGGTCGGTGACGTCGCCGAGCGACCTCACGACCGCCTGGGTTAGACCCATGAGGGCGGCCATCACCGGCAGTAGCGGCTGGAGCGGCTTGGCCGCCGAGCGCACGGTGCTGATGCGGCGGGCCACGATCAGGCGCTCGATCGAGTGGTACAGCCAGGCGCCCACACCCAGGGCATAGATCGAGAGCGCCGACGCGACAATGGTCAGCCCGTAAGCAGCGCAGATCACGGCGCCCAGCACCACCGTCGCAGCCAGGACGGCGGCGAGGAAGGCGCGAAGCTCCAGTCGGCTCATGACGGCGGTTCGGGGTTCTCCGGTGTTTCAGCCGCGGCGCAGCGCGCGGCTTCCCGGACGGCCTGGGCCGCCGCCCGGATCTGCGGCGTCACCAGCATGACCTGCCCAAGGACGCCGTTGACGAAGCCCGGTGATTCGTCGGTGGACAACTCCTTGGCCAGCTGTACAGCCTCGTCGACAGCGACCGGCTCCGGCACGTCGTCGGCATACAGCAGCTCCCACACCGCAACTCGCAGGATGGCGCGGTCGACGGCCGGCAGCCGGTCCAGCGTCCAGCCCTGCAGATGGGTGCTGATCAGGTCGTCGATATGGGCGATCTGGTCGCCGACGCCGCGCGCCACCGCGACCGTGTACGAGTGCAGCGCCGCGACGTCGGCGTTGGTTTGTGCCAGCGCGGTGCGCACGTCGGCCGTCTCGCTCGGGCTCAGGCCGCGGGCGTCGGCTTCGAAAAGCAAGTCCACGGCGCGCTTGCGGGCCTGATGGCGTCCCTTAACAGGCCTCGCGTGCTTCGGCGGTTTACCGTCCGGCATGGTCAGGAGTTGACCCGGCCCAGGTAGCTGCCGTCGCGCGAGTCCACCTTCAGCTTGTCCCCGGCGTTGATGAACAGCGGCACCTGAAGCTCCGCACCGGTCTCCACGGTCGCCGGCTTGGTGCCGGCACTGGACCGGTCGCCCTGCAGACCCGGCTCGGTGTGGGTGACCACGAGTTCGACCGACACCGGAAGCTCGAGGTACAGGGGGGCTCCATTGTGGAAGGCCACCTGCACCGGCAGGCCCTCCAGCAGGAACCGGGCGGCGTCGCCGACCAGCGATTCCGGCAGCGGATGCTGTTCGTAGTCCTGGCTGTCCATGAACACGAAGTCCGAACCGTCGCGGTACAGGTAGGTGGCGTCGCGCCGGTCGACGGTGGCGGTATCCACTTTCACGCCGGCGTTGTAGGTCTTGTCGACGACCTTGCCCGAGAGCACATTCTTCAGCTTGGTGCGCACGAAGGCCGGCCCTTTTCCGGGTTTGACGTGCTGGAAGTCGGTGATCGTCCACAGGTGTCCGTCGATCACCAGGACGAGCCCGTTTTTGAAGTCGGCAGTGCTTGCCACGGTCGGTCTATCTCCTACAGGATGGCCAGTTTTTCAGGACCGGGCTTTTGCCCGGTAGCGGGTTCCGGTTATGCCAGAACGGGTGCCGACGCCGCGGCGAACAGAACCGACACCGGATGCAGCTTACCCGCGCTCAGCTAGGTCAGAATGGCCAGCTCTTTGGGGAAACGAGTCAGCAGCTCCGCGGTCTGCTTGGTGGTTTGCGCCGCATCGTCGGCGACGACCAAGGTGTCCTCGATGCGGACACCGCCGCGGCCGGGCAAGTAGACGCCGGGCTCCACCGTCACCACGGAGCCGGCAAGCAGTGTCCCGGCCGAGGTGGCGCCGATTCCCGGTGCTTCGTGGATCTGCAGACCCACCCCGTGTCCCAAACCGTGGCTGAACAGGTCCCCGTAGCCCGCGTCGACGATCAGCTGGCGCGCCGCGCCGTCCACCTCGCGAAGATCGGCACCCGGCCGCAGCGCCTCCCGGCCGGCCCGCTGCGCGTCGGCGACCAGCTGGTAGATCTCCAGCTGCCAGTCCGCGGCCTTGCCCAGCACGAACGTGCGGGTCATGTCCGAGTGATAGCCGGCGACCAGCGCGCCGAAGTCGATCTTGACGAAATCGCCGTCGGCGAGCACCGCGTCGGTCGGCCGGTGGTGTGGGATCGCCGAATTCGGCCCGGCGGCCACGATCGTCTCGAACGAAATCGCGTCCGCGCCGTGACGGAGCATCAAGGCCTCGAGCTCGCGGCTCACCTCACGTTCGGTTCGGCCAGGCCGCAAACCGCCGCGCGCCACCAGGTCCTTCAGGGCGGCGTCGGCGGCCTCGCAGGCCAGCCGCAGCAGCGCCACCTCGCCGGCGTCCTTGATCTCGCGCAGCGCTTCGACCGTTCCGGCGGCCCGCACCAGCTCGGTCTTTCCGTTGCGCTCGCTCGCCTCATTCGTCAGTGCGTCGAAGCCGTCCACCGTGACCACATTGCTTTCAAAGCCCAGCTGGGATACGCCCGCGTCGGCCGCGTGACCCGCCAGGTAGCGCCCGACTGCCCGCTCGATGGCGATCTCGAGATCAGGT
>DASYJS010000284.1:0-8411 GCA_035996225.1 Mycobacterium sp.
CCGACCCCGAATGTGCCGGCGTCGTTGACAACCCCGCCGCTGTCCACGTTCACCGCGCCGAAGGCCTGCAGGACGCCATTGACGTTGAGGGTGCCGGAGTCGGTGAGGGTGCCGCCGGCGTTGACGAAAACGCTGCCGCCAATGTTATCGGTAAAGGTGCCGCCAGTGTTGACGGTGATCGTGCCCGCGTCGGACAAAATGTTGCTCACGGTGAGGCTGCCCGTGTCAGTGCCACCCGTACTCACCGTCAGCGTGCCGCCATGGCCAACCGTCAGCGTCCCGCCATCGGACAAAGTGCCACCACCGGTCACCGTCAAGCCGCCGGTATCAGTGCCCCCCGTACTCACCGTCAGCGCACCGCCATGGCCAACCGTGACCGTCCCGCCATCGGACAAAGTGCCGCCACCGGTCACCGTCAGGCCGCCGGTATCAGTGCCACCCGTACTCACCGTCAGCGTGCCGACGTGCTCGACGGTGATCGGGCCGGAGTCGGTCACCGTGCCGCCAGAGCTCACCACCACGGTGCCGTAGTCGTTGAACACGGTGCCGGTGCCGGGCTCAATCGTCAGCGCGCCGCCATCGGTGACGTTAAAGCTGCCGCTAAAGATCACGGTGCCGCCATGGTCGACAACCAGCGCGCCGGAGTCGGTGATCTGGCCGGAGCTACTGAGAAGTGAGCCACCGTTGTCGACGGTGAAGGTGCCGCCATTGTCGATGGTCAGGGTGCCGCTGAAAACCTCGTGGAATGTGCCGGCGTCGTTGACAACCCCGCCGCTGTCCACGTTCACCGCGCCGTACTGCGACAGGGCACCATTGATGTTGAGGGTGCCGGGGTCGGTGAGGGTGCCGCCGACGTTGAGGGTGCCGCCGGCGTCGACGTAAAAGGTGCCCGTATCGGTGAGGGTGCCGCCGGCGTTGACGGTGATCGTGCCCGTGTCGGACAAGGTGGCGGGGCCGGTCACCGTGAGGCTGCCGGTGTCACCGGTGATGCTGGCATCGCTGACGGTGAGGGTGCCACCGCTGCTGACCGTGACCGTCCCGCCGTCGGACAGGGAGCCGCCGCCGGTCACGGTCAAGGCACCGGTATCGGTGCCACCCGTACTCACGGTCAGCGTGCCGCCGCTGTTGACTATGACCGTCCCACCGTCGGACAAGGTGCCACCACCGGTCACGGTCAGGGCGCCGGTGTTAGTACCGGTCGTGCCCACGGTCAGCGTGCCGGTGTGCGTGACCGTCACTAGGCCGGAATCGGTCAGCGTTCCCCCGGCGCTGACGGTCAGGCTGCCGCTATCCGACACGGTGTTGCTGACGGTAAGGCCGCCCTGGTCGATCACCGAGCCCCCGGCGTCAACGGTCAGCGCGTTGTCGACGGTGAGCAGGCCACCGTGCTGGACGACAATGGCGCCACCGCTTTGGACCTCGGTCCCGCCGACGGGGACGGTGTAGTCAAAGCCGGACCCGATGGTGATGGTTTGGCCGTTGGAGATCGTGGACGGCAGTTCGGGGTCAATGTAGGTGACGCCGTTGACGGTGACGGTGGGCTCGGAGACCGCGGCCGACTGCGGCGAGGTCGCCGTCGGCGTCACCGACTGCGTGGAGGCGGTAGGCGTCACCGACTGCGTGGAGGCGGTAGGCGTGGCCGACTGCGGAGACGCCGCAGGCGCGGCCGACTGCGTGGAGGCGGTAGGCGTGACCGACTGCGGCGAGGTCGCCGTCGGCGCGACCGACTGCGCGGAGGCGGTAGGCGTGACCGACTGCGTGGAGGCGGTAGGCGTGACCGACTGCGTAGACGCCGCAGGCGCGGCCGACTGCGGAGTTGTAGCGGCAGGCGTGACCGACTGCGTGGAGGCGGTAGGCGTGACCGACTGCGTAGACGCCGCAGGCGCGGCCGACTGCGGAGTTGTAGCGGCAGGCGTGACCGACTGCGGCGGGGTGACGGCGGGCGTGCCGAGTTGCTGGGTGACAGCAGGCATGCCCAGCTGCTGGGTCGCCGCGCTCGACGTCAGCTGCTGAGACGCCGCGGTCGACGTCAGCTGCTGCGTCTCGGCCGTGGAGGTCAGCTGCTGGGTCGCGATCGAGGTCAGCTGCTGCTGAACCACCGACTGGGTCTGCGCGCCAACGGTATTGGCGGCGCTCTGCGCTACCGCTCCACTCTGAGCGTTCTGGCCCGCCGGATTGGCGGTCTGCGGCGGCTCGTCATACGACTGCAGGGCACTGGCCGCCGCCGCATCGACCGCATACCCATACATCGCGACCGCGTCTTGGGCCCACATCGCCATGTACTGGGCCTCGGTCGCCGCGATCGCCGGGCCGTTCTGGCCCAAGAAGTTCGTGGCGATCAACGCCATCAACAGCGCCCGATTCGCCGCAATCACCGGCGGCGGCACCGTCATCAAATACGCGGCCTCATACGCCGCCGCCGCCGCGTAAGCCTGCGCGGCAGTCACCCCCGCCTGGGCAGCGGCGGCCTGCAGCCACGCCACATACGGGGCCGCCGCAGCGGACATCGCCATCGACGACGGCCCAAACCAGGACAGACCCGTCAACGCCGTCAGCGACGAGGAATAGCCCGCGGCCGCCGATTCCAGCTGGGCCCCCACCGCGTCCCACGCCGCCGCGGCCGCCAACAGCGGTCCCGCGCCAGGACCCGCATACATCAACCCGGAGTTAACCTCCGGCGGCAGCAACCCATAGTCCATGAGGCCTGCTCTCTTGCCGAGGTCAGCAGCTCGGTCCCCCGAATTCCCCAGGGCAGATACTAACGCGAATATGACCTCGCTCACGTAAATCTCATATAAACAGTGCATCAGGTACCGGAACCGCACGTCCTCAGTAGTGCGACCGCGGATGTCGCGCCGCGCATGGCTGCCTCACGCGCCGCCAGAGCGCCGGCAACTCGACCTCAGAAAAAACGAGCTCGCTCTTTTGCAGGCGTATGAATGAATAATTGGCGAAACCAATCGGGCGCCACGGAAGGTCGACGGACGTGAGTAGAAAACTCCAATCAGTGGCGGATGCGGCGCGGGAGAACCTCGCCGCGGAGCTGGACCGGCTGCGGCAGCGGCGCGAACTCCTCGAGGCCGAGGTCAAAAACGACCGCGGCATGATCGGCGATCACGGCGACGCGGCCGAGGCGATACAGCGCGCCGACGAGTTGGTGGTCCTGGCCGACCGGATTAACGAGCTGGACCGGCGGCTGCGGACCGGGCCCTCACACTCCGACGATGACGAAACGCTACCCGGTGGCACCGAGGTGACCTTGCGATTTGCCGACGGTGAAGTCGTCACGATGCACGTGATCTCCGTCGTCGAAGAGACCCCCGTCGGCCGCGAGGCCGAGACGTTGACCGCCCACAGTCCGCTCGGAGAGGCGCTGGCCGGGCATAAACCGGGCGACACCGTCACCTACTCGACGCCGCAGGGAGAAAACCAGGTCGAGCTGATCGCGGTCAAGCTGCCCCGTTAGCTGCCTTTGGGGCGCACCCGCCCCCGCTAAACTCCCCCAATGCTTCCCCCAGAGTCCGCAACCGCGCCGCCGCGCCTGAGTCTGACGACGCAGATCACGCGTTTCGTCGTGACCGGCGGGCTGGCGGCGGTCGTCGACTTCGGCCTCTACGCCACGCTGTACAAACTGGCGGGCTTACAGGTTGACCTGTCCAAAGCCATCAGTTTCGTCGCGGGCACCATCACCGCCTACCTGATCAACCGCCGTTGGACATTTCAGGCCGCGCCGAGCACCTCGCGGTTCGTTGCGGTCATGGTTCTCTACGGCATCACCTTCACGGTCCAGGTCGGGCTCAACCATCTGTGCCTGGTGTTGATGCACTACCGGGGATGGGCGATGCCCGTCGCGTTCGTGATCGCGCAGGGCGCCGCCACGGTGATCAACTTCATCGTGCAGCGAGCCGTTATCTTCCGCATCCGCTGACCCCACCCCGCAAGCGGTACCCTCTTTGACGATGTTGAGCGCCGATTTTCCGACCACCCCCACCCGGCTGACGGGCTTTGGCCGCACCGCGCCGTCGGTGGCCCAGGTGCTCTCGACCCGCGATCCCGAGGTGATTGCCAAGGCAGTGGCCCGGGTGGCCGACGCGGGCGGTCGGGGTGTGATCGCGCGCGGGCTGGGCCGGTCCTACGGGGACAACGCGCAAAACGGCGGCGGCCTGGTGATCGATATGACGGGGCTCAATCGCATCCACTCGATCAGCGCAGACACCCGGCTGGTCGACGTCGACGCCGGCGTCAGCCTGGACCAACTGATGAGGGCGGCGCTGCCGTTCGGGTTGTGGGTTCCGGTGCTACCGGGAACCCGCCAAGTCACCGTCGGCGGCGCGATCGCTTCCGACATCCACGGCAAGAACCATCACAGCGCGGGCAGCTTCGGCAGCCATGTGCGGTCGATGGACCTGCTGATGGCCGACGGCACCATCCGCACGATCACTCCCGAAGGCCCCGACAGCGCAGACGCCGAGCTGTTTTGGGCCACCGTCGGGGGCAACGGCCTGACCGGCATCGTTTTGCGCGCCACCATCGCTATGACGCGCACGGAGACGGCTTACTTCATCGCAGACGGCGTCGGCACCAAGGACCTCGACGAAACAGTCGCCGTGCACCTCGACGGCAGCGAAAGTAACTACACCTACTCCAGCGCCTGGTTCGACCTGATCAGTCCGCCACCAAAGCTCGGTCGGGCCGCCGTCAGCCGGGGCAGCCTGGCCAAGCTGGATCAACTGCCGAAAAAGCTCGCCAAGGATCCGCTGAAATTCGATGCGCCGCATCTGTTGACGGTGCCGAACGTGTTTCCGGTCAGCGCGATGAACAAACTGTCGTTCATGGCGATCGGTGAGGTGTACTACCGGCTGGGCGGAACCTACACCGGCAAGATCATGAATCTGTCGCAGTTCTACCACCTGCTCGACCTTGTCAGCGGCTGGAATAACTCTTACGGGCCAACAGGTTTCGCTCAACATCAGTTCCTGGTCCCACCGGATGCGATGGACGAATTCAAGGCCATCATCCGCTGGATCCAGACGCGGGGCCATTATTCGGCCCTGAACGTGTTCAAGCTTTTCGGCCCGGGCAACCGTGGACCGCTGAGCTTCCCGATGGCCGGCTGGAACGTCGCCATGGACTTCCCCAACAAGCCGGGGGTCAACGAGTTCCTCAACGAACTCGATCGCCGGGTACTCGAATTCGGCGGTCGGGTCTATACCGCGAAGGACTCCCGTACCACCGCCGAAACCTTTCACGCCATGTACCCCCGCATCGACGAGTGGATCGCCGTGCGCCGCAAGGTCGACCCGCTACGGGTCTTCGCTTCCGACATGGCCCGACGTTTGGAGCTGCTCTAGATGGTGCTCGACGCCGTAGGAAATCCGCAGACCATCCTGGTGCTGGGCGGTACGTCCGAGATCGGGCTGGCGATCTGCGAACGCTACCTGCAGAACGCGCACGCGCGAATCGTCTTGGCCGCCATGCCCGGCGACCCCGGACGCGACGATGCGGTCGCACAGATGAATGCCGCCGGTGCCCGTTCGGTCGAGCTGATCGACTTCGAGGCCACCGAACCCGAGAGTCACCCCAAGATGATCGAGGCGGCCTTCGCCGACGGAGACGTCGACGTGGCCATCGTGGCGTTCGGCATCCTCGGGGATGCCGAGGAGCTGTGGCAGAACCAGCAAAAGGCCGTGCTTGCCGCCGAGATCAATTACACCGCAGCGGTTTCGGTGGGTGTGCTGCTGGGTGAGAAGATGCGTGCCCAGGGATTTGGCCAGATCATCGCGATGAGTTCGGCCGCCGGTGAGCGAGTGCGACGGTCCAACTTCGTCTACGGCTCCACCAAGGCCGGCCTGGACGGGTTCTACCTTGGATTGGCAGAGGCGTTGCGCGAGTACGGTGTTCGCGTTCTGGTGATCCGCCCCGGCCAGGTACGCACCCGGATGAGCGCGCACGTCAAGGAGGCGCCGCTCACGGTCGACAAAGAGTACGTCGCCAACCTCGCGGTGACCGCGGCCGCAAAAGGTAAGGAATTGGTTTGGGCGCCAGCAGCATTCAAGTACGTGATGATGGTGTTGCGACACATCCCGCGGAGCATCTTCCGCAAGCTGCCCATCTGATCATGCGTAACGCACTGGCCAGCCTCGGCCAGATGTTCGCGGCAGCAGCGGTGGCCGTCATCGTCTCGGTGGTATCGCTGATCGCCATCGCGCGGGTCCAGTGGCCGGCCTTTCCGTCGTCGAACCAGCTACACGCGCTGACCACGGTCGGCCAGGTCGGTTGCCTGGTCGGGCTTCTCGGCGTCGGGTGGCTGTGGCGGCGGGCCGGCCGGTGGCGGTTGCCGGCCCAGCTGGGTGGGCTGGTGTTCGTGTCGGCGTTCAGCGTCGTGACGCTGGGCATGCCGCTGGGGGCGACCAAGCTGTATCTGTTCGGCATCTCCGTCGACCAGCAGTTCCGCACCGAATACCTGACCCGGCTCACCGACAGCCCCGCCCTGCACGACATGACTTACCTCGGACTGCCGTCCTTCTATCCGCCGGGATGGTTCTGGATCGGCGGGCGCGCCGCGGCCCTGACCGGGATGCCCGCGTGGGAGATGTACAAGCCGTGGGCGATCACCTCGATCACGATCGCGGTCGCCGTCGCGCTGGTGCTGTGGTGGCGGATGATCCGGTTCGAGTACGCGCTGATCGTCACGACCGCGACCGCGGCCGTCACACTGGCCTACAGCTCGCCGGAGCCCTACGCGGCGATGATCACCGTGCTGCTGCCGCCGATGCTGGTGCTGACGTGGTCGGGGTTGCGGGCCGGCGCTCGCGAGTGTGCGGCTGGCCGCACACTGGACGCCGAATGTGAAGCTGGCCGCACGTTCGGCGAGGAGGACGCGCCACGCCACGGGGGCTGGGCCGCGGTGATCGGCACCGGGCTATTCCTCGGCTTCGCGGCTACCTGGTACACATTGCTGCTGGCCTATACCGCGTTCACGGTCGTGCTGATGGGCTTGCTGCTCGCGGGATGGCGATGGCGGCAGGCCGGGTTCAAAGCCGCGCTCGATCCGCTGCGCAGGCTGGCCGTCATCACCGTGATCTCGCTGTCGATCGCGGCCACGACGTGGCTGCCGTTCGTCGTCCGCGCAGCCAGCAACCCGGTCAGCAACACCGGCAGCGCCCAGCACTACCTGCCGGCCGACGGCGCCGAGCTGACCTTCCCGATGCTGCAGTTCTCGCTGCTGGGAGCGATCTGCATGATCGGCACCCTGTGGCTGATCGTGCGCGCCCGTTCGTCGGTCCGCGCCGGCGCCCTGGCCATCGGCGTGCTGGCCATCTACCTGTGGTCCTTGCTGTCGATGCTGGCCACGCTGGCGCGCATGACGCTGTTGTCGTTCCGGCTGCAGCCGACGTTGTCAGTGCTGCTCGTGGCCGCCGGGGTGTTCGGCTTCCTCGAGGCCCTGCGGGCGTTGGCCCGCAGAAACTGGAGTGGCAGCCGTGCCGTCGTTCCGGTAGCCGGTGCGATCGGGGTGGTCGCCACCATCGCGTTCAGCCAGGACATTCCCGACGTGCTGCGGCCGGATCTCACCATCGCCTACACCGACACCGACGGCTACGGCCAGCGCGGCGACCGGCGACCGGCGAGTGCCGAGAAGTTCTACCCCACCATCGACGCCGCCATCCTGCAGGTCACCGGAAAGCCGCGGGATCAAACGGTGGTCATGACCGCCGACTACAGCTTCCTGTCCTACTACCCCTATTGGGGCTTTCAGGGATTGACGTCGCACTACGCCAACCCGCTGGCGCAGTTCGACTTGCGGGCCGCACAGATCAAGAAGTGGTCCCAGCTCAAATCCCCCGGCGAGTTCATCCAGGCGCTGGACACGTCGCCCTGGCCGGCCCCGACGGTGTTCCTGATGCGCCGCGGCGCGAACAACAACTACACGCTGCGGTTGGCCGAGGACGTCTACCCCAACCAGCCCAACGTTCGTCGCTACACCGTCGAGCTGCGGGCCGCGCTGTTCGACGACCCCCGCTTCACCGTGCAAAGCATCGGCCCGTTCGTGCTGGCCATCCGCAGGCCGGTGGCCGAACCGGTGGCAAGCCGCTGATGGCGACCGACACCTCAGGTGACTTGGCCGAAGAACTAGCATCTACGTCCGTGAAGGGCGCGGGTGCAAGCTACCGGATCGCTCGCGTCGTGGCAGTCGTCGCCGGTCTGCTCGGCGCCCTGCTGGCGATCGTCACGCCCGTGCTGCCGGTCACCCAAACCACCGCCCAACTCAACTGGCCGCAGAACGGCACATTCGACAGTGTCGAGGCGCCGCTGATCGGATACGTGGCCCCCGAGCTGAACGTGAGCGTGCCGTGCTCGGCCGCCGCCGGGCTGGCCGGGCCACAGAACGCGAGCAAGACGGTGCTGTTGTC
>DASYJS010000285.1:0-3929 GCA_035996225.1 Mycobacterium sp.
GTTCCAGCCCGCCCTGATGGGAAAGCCGCGCGAGAAGGACGAGGCCAGCCCCACGGACGCGACCGCCTCAGGACCGGGCGCCAAGGAACCAAGCGCCAAGGAGCCGAGCGTCACGTAACCGAGCGTCACCGAACAGGACGCCCAGCCACGCGCCCGCGGCGACCCCGACTGGAAAACGCGGTGAGCGCGAAAAGGCCGGGGAGGGGCCCCGTCCTAATTGCCCCGCCGTTGGGCCGGCGCCGGCTGCGGACAGGCGCTGCGCGGCCGCGGTTGCGTCGAGGCCATCGCGCCGGTCGTGGCGCGCGTCTGCTCGACGACCCGGGTCCAGCTCTCGCCGCTGCAGAAAACCCACATGCAGCCTTCGAGCTTGAGGGTATCCGGCCGCGTCAGCGAGATGCTGGCTTTGTAGAAGCCGCCATCCTTGGGATTATAGACCTGTCCTTCCCACTCGTTCGGCTGGCCCTGTTTCATCCCGATCAGGATCGGCGTGCCGAGCAGCGGCTGCCCGCGCTTGGCCGGGTCGGGATTGTGGGAATCGATCCCGGGCTTTTGCTCCCAGTCGATGCTGCCCCAAAAGCCGTTGGCGCAAGGCTCGATCCGGATTCGCGCCGTCTGGTCGGCGACCGTCCAGACCCCGCTGGGGTCGGCCGCCGAGACCGCCGCGCCGGACATCCCGAGCGCGGCGCTGCCAGTGGTGAGACACAGAATGAAGGCTCGCAACGAGTTACGGTTTGCTATGGTCATCTGTCCGTCCCCGATCGGTTGCGGTTCCGAATCCGCGTGATCCCTGGGCGCGATGGTGCCGGCCCTTCGCGAAGATTGTTGGGCAACAACGCGACCGCGCGATGGCGAAGCCGAATGCGCGATTCCGACGCCCCGGTCGCAAATTTTGGGCAATGCGGCGATCGGACGGCGCCGGGCAGGGATGTCGATACCGGTCGCGGGCCGCTGGGTCGCCCACCAAAGCAGACATTTTCCGGCCGAAACCGCGAGCTTTCGGGCCTCCCCGGACATTTACCCAAACCGGGGGAAAGCCAGCGGGCAGGCGGCATCCGAGCCAAACCGCCTTTGCTTTTAGCGGCAAAATTCGGTAAAAAATGTCTTAAGGGCAGTATTCCCAACGGGCGCGGCACCATCGTTCCCTCGCCTTCGAGCTGGAGCGGATGAGATGACGTCGCCGATCATTATCGCGCAGGTTGGCGGCATGGCGACTGGCACCGGCGGCAACGCGCCGCGCGACATCAAACTCGTCAAGCCGCAGGGAAACCAGGCGATCACCATCGCGCTCGATGGAACCGTCCGGCTGGATTTTTCCGCGATCGCCAACGAAAACCTGACGCTGGTCCATATCGGCGATCGGCTGATCATCCTGTTCGACAATCACGCCGAGATCACGCTCGCCGGGTTCTACGGCGAGGACGGAAACCCGCTGGCGGACCTCACGATCGAGCTCGGACCCGGGCGCGACGTGTCAGCCGCCGATTTTGCCAATCTTGTCCCGATCACCACCGACCCGTCGGTGCTGCCCGCGTCCGGCGGTCCCGGCTCGGTCTCCTCCGGGGCCTATTTCGCCTCGTTCTCGATCGACGCGTTGACCGGCGCAGGACCGGGCCTGCCGCTGCTGGGTCCGAGCGCATTCGGCGGCCCGGGCTTCTCGTCCACGATATTCGCGCCGCATGGGACCGTTCCGGAAGCGTTGACCCTGGCGTCGATCGTCGGCGCGGTGGGCGAGGGCGGCTTGATCACCGATACGCTCGGGACCGTCGGCAATTTCCAGGGCGTGGCCTTCAGTGCGACGGGCGTGGCGGGCTCGCTCACTGCGCTGGTGAATTTCGGCACCGGCGGGCCGAATGCGACCCCGTTCCAATTCGTGCCGGGGCCGGCCGCGAATGCGTGGCTCGCCAGCCTCGGCCTGACCTCGCACGGCGCCGCGATCGACACCGCCGCGATCAACGGCCAAACCCTGGTTGCGGGCACCGATCCGGCGCAGGGGACGCCGCACGACGTCTTCTCGCTCACCATCCAGTCCGACGGTTCGTGGCGTTTCACCCTGCTCGCCCCGCTGGATGATGCGGCGGGCGGGGGCGCCAATACGGCGACGATCGACCTCTCGGGCCTGGTGCAGGCGGTCGATGCGGCGGGCGTGACCCTCACGCTGTCCGACAATTTCAAGATCACGGTCGCCGACGACGTCCCGCTGCTCACCGGTGCCACCGCGAGCGGCAGCGTCGACGAAGGGGCGCTGACCTTGGCGGCGACGATCGGCGACCTGTTCGGCACCGGCAATGGCCCGGTCGGCGCCGTCAAGGTCGTGAGCGGCTCGCTGTCGGACCTGATCTCGTTCGGAGCCGACGGCCCGGACGGCCTCGTGGTCGGCGGCAGCCTGGCGGCCGCCGGATTTCAGTTCGCGGTCGCGAGCGGCGAGAGCCACGACTTCGGGATTCTGTCGCACGGCGAGGAGGTCGACTTCGTCACGGTGGCCGACGGTCCGGCCGGGCCACACGGGGTGTCGCAGACGCTGACGGCCTGGACCAACGGCGGGCCGGCCGGGCAGGGCCACGCGGTGTTCACCCTCGTCCTCGATGGCGACGGCACCTACGTGTTCACGCTGGTCAATCCGCTCGACCACAATGGCGACGACACGACCGCGCTCACGCTCGAGCTGTCGTCGCTCATCAAGGCGGTGGACTTCGACGGCGACAGCGTCGCGCTGGCGGGCGGCTTCGCGATCACGATCACCAACGACGTGCCGGTGCTCACCGGCGCGATCGACGCCCCCGGCATAGTGGATGAAGGCGCGCTGGCCGCCTCGGCGACGCCGGGCGATCTGTTCGGCGACGGCAACGACCAGGGCCACGCGGGCGCGACCACCGTCGTCACCGGTTCGGTCGCCGGCCTGGTCTCGTTCGGCGCCGACGGTCCGGCGCTCACGCTCGGCAATCTGATGGCCGGCTTCCGGTTCGTGATCGCCGACAATACCCCGGACAGCACGCTCATCCCCGACCTCACGTCGCACGGCGACCGGATCACCTTCTTCACCGTCGTCACGCCCGAGGACGGCAGCTCGCAGACTCTCACCGCCTGGGCCGGCGGCTCCGCCGACGACGGCGGCCACGCGGTGTTCACGCTGCTGCTCAACGGCGACGGCAGCTATGTGTTCACGCTGGTCAATCCGCTCGACCAGCCGGCGCCGGGCGAGGACACGACGACCCTCGATCTCTCCAACCTGATCAAGGCGACGGACTACGACGGCAACAGCGTGGCGCTCACCGGCCACATCGTCATCACGGTCACCGACGACGTCCCGGTGCTCACCGGCAAAGTTGCCGCCGGCGCGGTCGACGAAGGCGGGTTGAAGTTCGGGCTGCCGATTCTGACGGCCGGCGACTTCTTCGGCGGCGGCAATGACCATGGGGTGGCGACGACGGCCAGCGGATCGCTCGCCAGCCTGGTCAGCTTTGGCGCCGACGGCCCGCAAACCGGCACCTTCAGCGCCACCCTCCATCACGTCAGCACCACCGCGACCATCGCGGACGGCTTCCAGTTCGTCAGTCAGGCGGTCGCCAATACGTGGCTGAGCGGGCTCGGCCTCACGTCGCATGGCGAGACCGTCAACTTCGCCAGTATCGCCTCGTCCACCTCGACCGACGGGACGACGGTGTCCGACGTCGAGACGCTCACGGCCTGGACCAACGGCGGCCCGACGCATCTCGGCTATAAGGCGTTCACGCTCACCCTCGACGTGACGACCGGGGCCTGGACATTCCATCTCGTCAATCCGATCGATCATGCGGGCAGTGGCGAGGACACCGTCAGCATCGACCTTTCGGGGCTGGTGCAGGCGATCGACTTCGACGGCGACGTGCAGTCCTTGTCGAGCGGCGCGCCGTCGGCGACCAGCGACTTCACGGTGACGGTCACCGACGACG
>DASYJS010000286.1:0-4891 GCA_035996225.1 Mycobacterium sp.
GTCCGACGGCTTGAACGCCGGCAATGGCGGAGCCGGCGGAACCTGCCCGGTCTGCGGAGCCGTTGTGCTCCCCGCCGGGGAGGAGCCGCCGGCCGTGGTCGGCGCGGTATTCGCGTTGTGCTGGCTATTCCGGTGCATCACGGTGACCACCACCGCTGCGACCACGGCGACCGCCGCAATGGTGCTACCGACGATGAGCAGGAGCCGGCGCCTGCGGGCTTGCGTGGCGCGGCGTTCCAGCTGCCGCTCAAGTTTGCGCTTGGCGTTTTCACGTCGCTGTTCGTTGGTCGGCACGGCCGGTACGCCTCCATGGTTGTCAGTGGGGGCCGAGGTAGCCAGCTCAGGCTAATGCGGCCGCGGCGAGCCGCGTCAAGCGGCCCCCGGCTCGAATGGGAAACTGGGAAGCGTGTTGATCACCGGATTTCCCGCTGGGGTGTTGCAGTGCAACTGCTACGTCCTGGCCGAGCGACCCGGAACGGACGCCGTCATCGTGGATCCGGGGCAGCGGGTGATGGGTGCGCTGCGGCGCATCCTCGACCAGAATCGGCTGACCCCTGCCGCGGTGCTGCTCACCCACGGGCACATCGACCACATGTGGTCTGCTCAGAAGGTTTCCGACACCTACGGCTGCCCGACCTACATCCATCCCGAAGACCGGTTCATGCTGAAAGACCCGATCCACGGCCTGGGGCCGCGACTGGCGCAGGTGATGGCGGGCGCGTTCTTCCGCGAGCCCAAACAGGTGGTCGAGCTGGATCGCGACGGCGACAAGATCGACCTGGGCAACATCAGCGTCAACGTCGATTACACGCCCGGACACACCCGCGGATCGGTGGTCTTCCGGGTCGCCCAAGCCGCCAAGGCCGACGCCGACGTGGTGTTCACCGGCGACACGTTGTTCGAGCGTGCGGTCGGTCGCACCGACCTGTTCGGTGGCAGCGGCCGCGATTTGCTGACCTCGATCGTCGGCAAGCTCTTGGTGCTCAACGACGACACCGTCGTGCTGCCCGGCCACGGCAACTCCACCACGATCGGCGCCGAGCGGCGATTCAATCCGTTCCTCGAAGGTCTGAGCGGATGACGGAGTCATTCACTGCGTTTTCTGGGCCCAAGGGCGTGCCGGACTATGTCCCGCCGGAGTCAGCGCAGTTCGTCGCGGTGCGCGATGGCCTGCTCGGCGCTGCCCGGCGGGCCGGTTACGGCGATATCGAGCTCCCCATCTTCGAGGACACCGGGCTGTTCGCCCGCGGTGTCGGTGAATCCACCGACGTGGTGTCCAAGGAGATGTACACCTTCGCCGACCGCGGTGACCGCTCGGTGACGCTGCGACCGGAGGGCACCGCCGGAGTGGTGCGCGCGGTGATCGAACACGGCCTGGACCGCGGCGCGTTGCCGGTCAAACTGTGTTATGCCGGACCGTTTTTCCGCTACGAGCGTCCTCAGGCCGGCCGCTATCGCCAGCTGCAGCAGGTCGGCGTCGAGGCGATCGGCGTCGACGACCCCGCGCTGGATGCCGAAGTGATCGCCATCGCCGACGCCGGATTCCGGTCGCTGGGCCTTGACGGGTTCCGGCTGGAAATCACCTCGCTGGGCGATGACAGCTGCCGGCCGCAGTACCGGGAACTGTTGCAGGAGTTCCTTTTTGGCCTGGACCTCGACCAAGAAACCCGGCAACGCGCACAGCTAAACCCGCTGCGGGTGCTCGACGACAAACGGCCCGAGGTGCAGGCGATGACCGCCGACGCCCCGGTGCTGCTCGACCACCTCTCCGACGAGGCCAAGCAGCACTTCGACACGGTGCTGGCACATCTGGATGCGCTGGAGATTCCCTACGTCATCAACCCGCGGATGGTGCGTGGGCTGGACTACTACACCAAGACCACCTTCGAGTTCGTGCACGACGGTCTGGGCGCCCAATCGGGCATCGGTGGCGGTGGCCGCTACGACGGGCTGATGCATCGTCTCGGCGGACAAGACCTGTCCGGCATCGGATTCGGGCTCGGCGTGGACCGGACGCTGCTGGCGTTGCGGGCCGAGGGCACGAGCGTGGGGGAGACCACGCGCTGCGAGGTCTTCGGTGTGCCGTTGAGCGAACCGGCCAAACTGCGGCTGGCGGTGCTGGCCGGGCAGCTGCGCGGTGCCGGAGTCCGGGCGGATCTGGCTTACGGCGATCGAGCGCTCAAGGGCGCGATGCGTGCCGCCGATCGTTCCGGTGCCCGTATCGCGCTGGTGGCCGGTGATCGCGACCTCGAGTCCGGCACGATCGGCGTGAAGGATCTCGCGACGGGGGAGCAGGTGTCGGTTCCGATAGATTCGGTTGTCGCCGAGGTGCTTTCGCGTTTCCAACGGTAGTCGACGCAGGGCGCTCCGACCGCCTTCGCGGGTGGCGAGGTGTCGGACCGCCATGGCATAATCGAAAGTATGTTCGATCGATTGCCAATGAATGAGGTCTTCGAGCGACGCTGTCCGTCCACCACGCCGGATTCTGCGGCCTTGATAGACCGGATCTGCTCATCGTCGCGGGTCGAGAACCGGGCAGCGGCCGCCCAATTGGCGGCGGTCGGGGAATTGTTCGCCTATCGCCTCTCGCGCTGCTCGGAAACCGAAGCGTGGGCGGTCGACACCATGGCGGCGGTGACCGCCGAGCTGGCCGCGGCACTGCGAATCGGCCAGGGGCTGGCGGCTAACCGGCTGCGGTACGCCCGCGCGATGCGTGAGCGGCTGCCGAAGATCGCAGAAGTATTCAAAGCCGGCGATATCGACTACCGGACATTTCAGACCATCGTCTATCGCACCGATCTGCTGACCGATCACGAGGTGCTGGCCCGAGTCGACGCCGAACTGGCCGTCAACGTGCCGCGTTGGCCATCGATGACGCACGGTCGCCTGGCCGGGCAGGTGGACAAGATCGTCATCAGGGCCGATGCGGATGCCGTGCGGCGGCGTAAGGAACGCCAGTTCGACCGCGAGATATGGATCGCAGACCTTGGAGATGGCATCTCTGAGATCCAGGGTTCCCTGTTGACCCCCGACGCGCGGGCTCTTGAAAAGCGATTGAATGGGTTGTCGGCCACGGTGTGTGAGCACGACCCTCGCGTCCGTGAGCAGCGCCGTGCCGACGCGTTGGGAGCGCTCGCGGCGGGGGCCGATCGGCTCGGTTGCCGGTGTGGCCGACGCGACTGCACAGCGGGAAAGCGCCCTGCCGCAACGCCTGTCGTGATCCACGTGATCGCCGAGCAGGCCACCGTCCAGGGTACCGGCACGGTGCCCGCATCCCAGCTGAGTGCGGATGGCCTCATCGCACCGGAACTCGTCAACGAACTGGCCAAGTCCGCCAAACTGGTGCCCCTCGTCCATCCCGCCGATGCCCCGCCCGAGCCCGGATACGCGCCGTCCAGGGCGCTGCAGGACTTTGTGCGCTGCCGAGATTTGACGTGCCGCTGGCCCGGCTGCGACCGGCCGGCGGTCGACTGCGACCTCGACCATACGATCCCGTACTCCGACGGCGGCCCGACGCATGCGTCAAACCTCAAGTGCTACTGCCGTACCCATCATTTGGTCAAAACCTTCTGGGGGTGGCGTGACAGGCAGTTGCCGGACGGGACGGTGATTTTGACGTCGCCGGCTGGGCAGGCCTACGTCACCACGCCGGGCAGCGCGCTGCTTTTCCCTAGCCTGTGCTTGGCAACCGGCGATACGCCGGCACCCGAAGCCGACCTGCCGCAGGACTACTGCGGTGACCGGACCGCGATGATGCCCAAACGCCTCCGCACTCGCGCGCAAAACCGCGCCGCGTGTATTGCCGCCGAACGCCAGCGCAACCGAACCGCACGCGAAACCCGCCGAAAGCCGCAACAGACCTGCGATATGGGAACCCGCGATGCCGCGTGCGACTCAGATCCGCCACCCTTCTAGGCGCGGGCGGGTGTCCCGTACTCGGCCAAGCCGGTAAGAGCCTGCGGCAACGGATCTCGGTGCAGGACGCCCAGGCGTTGGGTGGCACGGGTGAGGGCGACGTAGAGCTCGGCCGCGCCCCGTGGGCCGTCCGCGAGGATCCGTTGCGGTTCCACGACGAGCACGGCATCGAACTCCAAGCCCTTTGTCTGCGACGCGGGCACCGTACCCGGCACACCGGACGGACCGATCACGACGCTGGTGCCTTCGCGACTGGCCTCGTCCCGGACGAATTCCTCGATGGCACCGGCTAACTCGTCGTCGGTGACCCGCCTGGACCATGGCCGCACGCCGACCGCGCGAACCGACTCCGGTGGCTGGACTCCGGGCGCGAACTCGTGGAGCAGCGCGGCGGCGACCGCCATGATCTCCTCCGGAGTCCGGTAATTGACCGACAACGCCCGGTATGCCCATCGGTCGGGCACATACGGCTGCAGCATCGCTTGCCACGATGTCGCCCCGGCCGCCGACCGGCGTTGGGCGAGATCGCCGACCACCGTGAAGGATCGGCCGGGACAGCGCCGCATCAGCACCCGCCAGTCCATTTCAGACAGTTCTTGGGCCTCGTCGACGACAATGTGGCGGTAGGTCCAATCCCGGTCCGCGGCAGCACGTTCGGCGAGATCTCGGGTGTCGCGCTCCTCGAACCGATCGGCAAGATCCTGGGCGTAGAGCATGTCCTGTGCGAGCAGCTGGTCCTCGTCCTCCATCAGATCCTCGCGGGCGATCATGTTGTCCAGCACGCCTGCCGCGAACTCGGCGTCGGCCTTGCGGTCTTGTTCAGCGGCTTGATCAACCGACTTGTCGCGGCCCAGCAGGTCGACCAGCTCATCGAGCAGTGGCACATCCGACACCGTCCAAGCCTCACCGTCGGCCCGCCACAGCGACTCATCCGCCCCGGCCGCTCGCAACCGTTCGGGGGACGTATACAGCGATG
>DASYJS010000287.1:0-17220 GCA_035996225.1 Mycobacterium sp.
CGGCGGGCCAGTCTTTCATCGAGAATCGTTGTGTCGCAGTCTAATCCGACAATGGCGGTACCCCAGCGTGGAACCCCGATGCGCGGCGCGGACGCGGCGAACGGCCGGCCAGTGAGCTCGACCACCTCGAGTGCGCGCACCGTGCGGCGGCCATCGGTGGGCAGGATCGCCGCGGCGGCGGCCGGGTCGCGGCGGGCCAGCTCCGCGTGCAGTGTGCCCACCCCGACCTCGGCAAGACGCTGCTCCCAGCGTGCCCGGACCGCGGGATCGGTCGCCGGAAAAGACCAGTCGTCGAGCAGCGATTGGACGTACAGCATCGAACCGCCCACGATGACCGGCACCACGCCTCGGGCGGCGATCGCCTCGATGTCTGCGGCGGCGACCTGCTGATAGCGGGCGACTGTCGCAGTCTGCGTGACGTGCAGGACGTCGAGCTGGTGATGCGGGATGCCGCGGCGCTGTTCGACGGGAAGTTTGGCGGTCCCGATGTCCATGCCGCGGTAGAGCTGCATGGCGTCGGCGTTGACGATTTCCGCGCCCACTTCGCCGCTGAGTTGCTCGACGACGTCGAGGGCCAGCTGCGACTTTCCGGTCCCGGTGGGCCCGATGATCGCCAGTGGTCTCATGGCTGCCAGGCCCCGGCGAAGTACCCCACACCGTAGGGCGCTCCCCGGTAAAGCTCCTTGGCCGAACGCGGCCCGGGCTCGGTCAGCCCGGCCAGTGCCTGGAATGCGACCCGCCCCAGGATCTGCTCCGGCAGCCGGACCAGGGTAGCGGTGTCGCCGTTCGCCAGGGCGTCGTCGAGGGCCAGCTGCGCATCGGCGTTGCCGGGGTCGTAGCCGCCGGGCGCGCTTGGGGTCAGGGTGTTCGCGCCGTCGGCGACGACCAGCACTCCGACCGGGCCGGGCGCCTGGTCGATCTCGGCGCGCAGCCGCCTGCCGAGGGCCAGCGCGGTCTCGACGTCATGGTCACCGCGGTAGACGCGAACCTGCGCGCTCGCGTCGGGCCGGGCCTGGCCGCGCAGCCAGCCCGCGATCAGCGCACAGATCGGGAAGTCGGCGACGGGCTCGGGTTGCTCGTCGGCCTGCGGCGACAGCCGGACCCGCACGTCGGCGCCGTAGCCCGCAAAGCTGCCGATCCCGTTGGGCCCCAGTACATCGTCGGCGGCGCCCGTTCCGATGACAATCCACCGCGACGGCAACAGGGCCGCGGATGCCAGTACTGCGGTGGTCAGGTCGACCACCTCTGCCGCCGCTGCCCCGACCAGCTCGGGAACGAGCACCGGTGTGGAAGGAACGATCGCGATGGCGCTCAGCACGCCACCAAACTAGCTGACGGGACGACACCCGCCGGGCCAACCGGCCGCGCCTTGGCAAGCAATCGGTGCGGCCGCGAAGGTCAGCTGCACTCCGCCTCGGCGAGTTGAATCTCCCCCGATTTACGCAGGGCCTTTTTCGTCAGCTTCTCCACGGCCTTGCTCGACATGGTCGCGGCCTCACCGCGGGCCAGTGCCACGGTCGCGACGACCACCACCACGACGCCGGCGGCGAGTACGAGCCTGGCCGGCCCGTTGCACTCCAGGTACTCACCGAGCACGGCCACGCCGAGGATCGAACCGATCACCGGCTTGGCCACGACGGATGTCGGCAGTGAGGCCGTGAGCGAGCCGGCGCGGAACGATGACTGCTGGAAGATCATTCCCGCCAGCGCCGCCGCGATCCACGCGTAGAACTCGGGCGCCTCCAGCAACGCGCCGACCCCGTCTCCGACGACCTCGACGACGGCCTTGGTGAGCACCGCGAACAGTGCCAACGAGGAACCAGCGACGATGGCCAGCAGCACCGCGGCCACCGCGCCCGACCAGATCCGCGCGCCCACCACGCAGAACACCAGCGCCGGGCCCATGACCAGCACCACCACCAACCAAGTTCCCAGCGAGCCGCGCGACGCACCGCTATCCGGATCGCCGACGATGACCACGACAGCCAATGCGGCGGCCAGTAGTAGCGCCCAGGTCCACTCCCAGCGGGTGACCGGGCGCCGGGTCATGCGCGCGTAGATCGGCAGCGCAAACAACAGCGCGGTGACCTGCAGCGCCGTGACCAGCATCACAGAGCCCAGCGTCAGCGCGGCGGCCTGCAGGGCGTAATTGGCGACGGCCCCGACCGCACCGAGCCACCACTTCGCATCGCGCACCGACATCCGGAACAGCTCGAGGTGCCCCACCGGTTTGTCCGTGATCTCCTGCGCGGAACGTTGGCGGACGACATTGCCCATTGCCGACGCGAACGCAGCCAGCAGGGCGAGCACAACCGCGATATCGGTTTTCGTCATCTGCGATCTCCTCCCCCGGCGCCAGCACATCGGCCATGATCTGCGCTGGGTATTCCCTACCCGTTCCGTTTCGAACCGTTTCCGCTGTGGCGTAGTGGAACACCCGAACTACTTCCGAGGAAACGGTCCAGAGTTATAAGTAGTTCACGAACCTATGTAGAACCTGTGGCGCGCCTATGGCCCCCTGATGACATCCATGAGACCGGAAAACTCGCCTCCGATGGTGTCACAAACGGCCGCGCGGTCGCCTCCCCGGTACCGACCCCTTCGTCGTTGGCTCGCCCCTCCAGCCTCAACAACACCCCTTGTCTAAGCCACGGTACTGGGCGGTGCGACGTCGCCATATGGCCCCGGCGACGGTGGAATCGAACTGTTACTCGTGGCCAGGCGAGAATCTAAGCCTGTTGCTCGACCGCACCACCGAGCGCCGCCTCGACGCGCTTACTGGTCGCGACGGCATCGACGCGCGCGAGTTCGGCGGTCGCCGCCGCCATCACCAGCGCCGCCGCGATCAGCGCGACCATTCCGCCGCGGCCGGTGTTCAGCGTCTCGCCGAGGACGACGACACCCAGCAAAGCCGCCACGACCGGCTGGGACACCTGCAGGGTCGGCATGGATGCGGTCAGCGCACCGGCCCGGAACGCCGACTGCTCCCACGCGAAACCCCCCACCGCGACCAGAAGCCACGCATACAGCTCGGGGCTGCCGAGCACCGTCCATCCGCCTTCGCCCAGCCGATGGACGACCCCCTTGGTGAGCACCGCGAAGATCCCCCACAGCGAACCCGAGACAAAAGCGAACAGCACCGCGGCCGGCGCGCCACCCCAGAGGCGGGCGGCGATGATGGACCCGACCAGCAGCGGCCCCAGCATTGCGGCCACGACCGCCCAGGTCTGCAGCGACGCGTTGGAATGACCGGCCTGCGGATTACCGACCGTGACGATCACGCTCACCGCGGCAGTCAGCACGATGGCCCAGATCCATTCTCGGCCGGTTACCGGGCGCTGGGCCAATCGCGCGCTGATCGGCAGCGCGAACAGCAGCGAAAGGACCAGCAAACCCTGCACCAGCAGCACCGAACCCCGGTCCAGCGCGACCGCCTGCAACACGATGCTCCCGATAAGAATCAGCACGCCCCAGCGCCACCGCTGATTGCGTGCCAGCTTCGCGCACAGCTGCAGCTGGCCCAGCGACGTATCGGTGATCCGGTGCGTCGCGCGTTGCTGGAGGACGTCGCCGATCGCGACGCACAGCGCGGAACTCAACGCGAGCACCGCGGCGATATCCACCTGGTTCATGTGCGGTTTCTCTCCGAAGTCGAGGGCGGTTCACCGGTGAACATGCTGGGCGCACCACTGTTTCACAGTCGGCTGCCCAGATGGCGACCAGTAGGTTGCGGCATACAGGCCGCCAAGCTGCTTGAATACTGGTGGAATCGGTGACGGAGCAGCTGCCAGTACCAGCAGGTCTCCCGACCGTATGGGTGCCGCTACGCGCGGCAGGTGCGCGGGACAGCGACCGCGCGAAAGGGTGTAAAGGGTGTGACGAGCGCATGACCGACAACGAGCCCCACTCCAGCGACGCGCCCAAGCCGGCACCACGTCCGGCACCACGTCCTGGCCCACGTCCTGGTCCAGGGCCGACGCCGCGACCCAGCGCTCACCCGATCGTGCTGCCCCCGGCCAGCAATCCGCACCAGTTCGGACGCGTCGACGACGACGGCACGGTGTGGCTGATCAGCCCGGCCGGCGAACGCATCGTCGGCTCCTGGCAGGCCGGCGACCGTGAGGCCGCATTCGCCCACTTCGGCAGGCGCTTCGACGACCTGAGCACCGAGGTCACGCTGATGGAGGAGCGGCTGGCCGCCGGAAGCGGCGACGCGCGCAAGATCAAAGCCAACGCCTCCGCGCTGGCCGAAACGCTGCCGACGGCCTCCGTGCTGGGCGACATCGACGCGCTCGCGGGTCGGTTGAGCAGCCTGGTGGAGCACGCCGGCGCCACGGTCGCCGCTGATCGCTCCCGCCGCGACGAGCACCGGGCCACGCAGACCGCCCGCAAAGAGGCGTTGGCCGCCGAGGCCGAGGATGTGGCCGCCAACTCGACGCATTGGAAGGTCGCCGGCGACCGGATGCGCGAGATCCTCGACGAATGGAAGACGATCACCGGCCTTGACCGCAAGGTCGACGACGCGCTGTGGAAGCGCTATTCCGCGGCACGGGAAGCGTTCAACAGGCGGCGGGGGTCCCACTTCGCCGAGTTGGACCGCGAGCGCGCGGGTGTGCGTCAGTCCAAGGAACAGCTTTGCGAGCGGGCCGAGGCGATGTCCGATTCGACGGACTGGGCCGGCACTAGCGCCGAATTCCGCAAGCTGTTGACCGAATGGAAAGCGGCGGGGCGCGCCACGCGGGAGATCGACGACGCCCTGTGGCGACGCTTTAAGGCCGCCCAGGACGCGTTCTTCACTGCCCGCAACGCGCTCAGCGCGGAAAAGGACGCGGAATTCCGGGACAACGCCACCGCTAAAGAGGCGCTGCTGGCCGAAGCCGAGAAGATCGATACCAGCAACCACGAAGCAGCCCGGGCGGCGCTGCGATCCATCGCCGACAAATGGGACGCGATCGGCAAAGTCCCCCGAGAGCGGTCGGCCGACCTGGAGCGGCGGCTGCGCGCCGTCGAGAAGAAGGTGCGCGACGCCGGCGAAGCGAATTGGGCTGACCCCGAGGCGCAGGCTCGGGCCGAACAATTCGCAACCCGCGCCGAGCACTACGAGCAGCAGGCCCGCAAGGCGGCGGCTGCCGGCCGGACCAAAGAAGCGCAAGATGCGCAAGCCAACGCCGAACAATGGCGGCAGTGGGCCCAAGCAGCCGTTCAGGCGCTGACCCGCAGGTCCTAGCGGCTCGCTTGCTGATCCGGGGGCGCCCCGGCATCCGGGCGATCGGGAGTGTCTGGGTCGCCCAGGGTCTCCAGCAGTGTCCTGGACTGTTGCTCGGCAAAGGCGCGGCGCCGCTGTTCCTCGGCCGCGAGTTGCACGATTGTCCGCGACCACACCACGCGGGCCCAGTGGAACGTCAACAAGATCACGGTGATCCAGGCCACGATCAGCCCGACGCCGGGGCCGGGATGACCGACGGCCACGGTTTGGCGTGACCACACGGCCAACAGCCCGGTCGCGCTTGCCAACGATGAGCCCGCCAGCGCGATCCAGGCCAGCGCCCAGCGACGTGTCAGCAATGCCAGCATCGAGAAGCCGACACCGAAAATCAGTGCCAGCCAGGAGAACACCTTCGAAGGCAGCGACAACGCGGCCGCACCGGCGCCGTGGCTACTGAACAGCACATCCCATCCCCGCACCTGGCCGGTGTGCGGCAAGATGAACGATCCCAGCAGTACGAACACCAGGATGGCGACGATGAATGCCCTTGGGCCGGGGTCGATCTCGCGTGCGACGCGGCGTTCTGCGGCCTCGATCTCGGCACGCAGGGCGTCAAAATCCGGGTGTTCTTCGGTCATCGGGCACATCCAAGGGGTTCGACTGGATCGGTGGCCGGCCCAATGCCGGGCATGCCCAAACCGATACCGCCCGGGCGCTGCCCGGCGGCGTGCGCGTCACCGGCCCTGGTCGTGCGGTGGGTAAGGATGCCGGCGTCGGCGATCAGGTGGTGCGGCGCGGCCTCGGTGATCGCCGTGGTGATGACGTCTCCGGGCCGCGCCGGTGTGTCGGCGGTGAAGTGCACCAGACGGCCGTCGCGCGCCCGCCCGGTCATGCGGGCCGTGCGAGCGTCTTTGCGGCCTTCGCCGGTGGCGACCAGCAATTCGACGGTCTGCCCGATCAGCTCGCGATTGCCCTCCAGGGAGATCTGCTCCTGCAGTTCGATCAGCCGCTCATAGCGTTCCTGCACAACGGCTTTCGGCAGCTGCCCGTCGAGTTCGGCGGCGGGAGTACCGGGCCGTTTGGAGTACTGGAAGGTGAACGCGGCCGCGAACCGGGCTTGGCGCACCACATCCAGTGTGGCCGCGAAGTCCTCTTCGGTCTCACCGGGGAACCCGACGATGAGGTCGGTGGTGATGGCCGCGTGCGGCATGGCCCCCCGAACCCGGTCGATGATGCCGAGGTAGCGCTCGGCGCGGTAGGACCGCCGCATCGCCCGCAGCATCCGGTCGGATCCCGACTGCAGCGGCATATGCAGGGCGGGGCAGATATTCGGCGTCTGCGCCATCGCCGCGATGACATCGTCGGTGAACTCGGCCGGGTGCGGCGAGGTGAATCGCACGCGTTCTAGCCCGTCGATATCTCCACAGGCTCGCAGCAGCTCGGCGAAGGCGCCGCGGTTGCGGGGCAACGCCGGGTCGGCGAAGGAGACACCGTAGGCGTTGACGTTCTGGCCTAGCAGCGTGACTTCCAGCACGCCGTCGTCCACCAACGATTCCACCTCGGCCAGGATGTCGGCCGGGCTGCGGTCGACCTCTTTGCCCCGCAGCGACGGGACGATGCAGAACGTGCAGCTGTTGTTGCAGCCGACGGAGATGGAAACCCAAGCGGCGTAGGCGGATTCGCGAGCGCTCGGCAGCGACGACGGAAACTCCTGCAGCGCCTCGACGATTTCCACTTGGGCGACTTTGTTGTGCCGGGCCCGGTCCAGCAGCGTGGGCAGCGACCCGATGTTGTGCGTGCCGAACACGACATCGACCCATGGGGCCTTGCGCAGCAACGAGTCTCGGTCCTTCTGGGCCAGGCAGCCACCGACGGCGATCTGCATGTCCGGGTTGGCGCGTTTGCGCGGGGCCAGGTGGCTGATGTTGCCGTAGAGCTTGTTGTCGGCGTTTTCGCGCACCGCGCAGGTGTTGAAGACCACCACATCCGCGTCGGTGCCCTCGGCGGCGCGTTGGTAACCGGCGGCCTCGAGCAGGCCCGCCAGCCGCTCGGAATCGTGGACGTTCATCTGGCAGCCGTAGGTGCGGACCTGGTAGGTGCGCGCTGACCCCGGGCCCGGCACTGCCGCAGTCCCGATGTCTCCCGCCACCATCGAAGTCACGGGGCCATGGTACGGCGACCGGGGCCCACCGGATTAACCCGCAGGTTGTGGCGATCGCCAGCGCAGCGGAGCCGGCGCAGCGGGTCGCCACTCTGACTGCATTAGACCCGGCGGCGTTCCCGTTCGGCGGTCAGCTCGGCGAGGACAACCTCGCAGGCCAGGTTCTGGCTATAGCCGCGGCGCGCCAGCATTCCCACCAGCCTCCGGGTGATCCGCGCGTCGTCGTCCCCGCTCAGCGTCTCCCGCCGCAGCTTGGCCTGGACCAGTTGCTCGGCCCGGTCTCGCTCGGCACCGGCGTCGATCCCGGCCAGCGCCGTGCTGATTACCTCGTTGTCGACGCCTTTGGTGCGCAGCTCGGCAGCCAAGGCGCGCCTGCTCTTTCCCGCTCTGGCTCGCCGGGACTGCACCCACTGCTCGGCGAAATCCCGGTCATCCACCAGGCCGACGGCGGCCAGCCGGTCGAGCACCCGAGCACTGACGTCGTCGGGGTATCCGCGTTTCGCGAGCTGGCCGGACAACTCGGCCCGGGTACGCGATCTCCCGGTGAGCAGGCGCAGGCACAATGCCCGCGCCTGCTCTTCGCGGGAGGGGTCAGAAGTCGACGGGGGCGGGCAGGATGTCGTCATCGGTAACCACCGCACCAATGCCAAGCTTTTCCTTGATCTTCTTCTCGATCTCGTTGCCGATATCGGGGTTCTCCATCAAGAAGTTGCGGGCGTTCTCCTTGCCCTGGCCCAGCTGTTCGCCCTCGTAGGTGAACCAGGAACCGGACTTGCGAATGAAGCCGTGATCCACACCCATATCGATCAGCGAACCCTCCCTGCTGATGCCATGGCCATAGAGGATGTCGAACTCGGCCTGCTTGAACGGCGGCGCCACCTTGTTTTTGACAACCTTGACCCGGGTCCGGTTACCGACCGCATCGGTGCCGTCCTTGAGCGTCTCGATCCGGCGCACATCCAGGCGCACCGACGCGTAGAACTTCAATGCCTTTCCACCGGTGGTGGTCTCGGGACTGCCGAACATCACCCCGATCTTCTCCCGGAGCTGGTTGATGAAGATCGCCGTGGTCTTTGAATTGCTCAGCGCGCCAGTCATTTTCCGCAGCGCCTGACTCATCAGCCGGGCTTGCAGGCCGACGTGGCTGTCCCCCATCTCGCCTTCGAGTTCCGCGCGCGGCACCAGCGCGGCTACCGAGTCGATGACCAGAATGTCGAGCGCGCCGGAGCGGATCAGCATGTCGGCGATCTCCAGGGCCTGCTCCCCGGTGTCAGGCTGGCTGACCAGCAGGGAATCGGTGTCGACGCCGAGCTTCGCGGCGTAATCCGGGTCCAGCGCGTGCTCGGCGTCGATGAACGCCGCGACGCCGCCGGCCGCCTGGGCATTGGCCACCGCGTGCAGCGCAACGGTGGTTTTACCCGAGGACTCCGGGCCGTAGATTTCCACGACCCGGCCACGCGGCAGGCCGCCGATGCCCAAGGCCACGTCCAGTGCGATGGATCCGGTCGGAATGACCGCGATCGGCTGACGTATCTCGTCGCCGAGACGCATCACCGAACCTTTGCCGTAGCTCTTCTCGATCTGGGCCATCGCCAGTTCGAGGGCCTTCTCACGATCGGGGGCTTGCGCCATGGTGTCTCTCCTGTGGTCGGTGTTCGATGACCGGTATCGGTCGGTTGGCCGTGACACTAGAGAAGGCCACCGACAAGTCGTCCTCTTCGAGCGATCACCACAGTAGACGAACACCTGTTCGATTCAAGTTTGACACGCCGGACTGGTTGCGTGTGGCAATATCGGCTGCCGAAAGGCGTCGACGGGCCTTCAAGGCAACCCGAGAAAGCCAGAGGAAACCGGTGCGAATCCGGTGCGGTCCCGCCACTGTGATCGGCCATTTGTCCCGAGAGCCAGATACTCACCGTCGGCGCTTCCTCACTAGACGCTGGGGCGGACCTCCCCAGAGAGGGTGGTCGCGCAAGCATGGACATCTCCGGCCAGCTGGCCGAAATATCCTCCTACAAAGGATTTTTCGCGCTCACTGTGGGCGGCGGCGCGAGAGGATGGCACCCGGTCCACCAGGACTACACCGACGGCTTTGCCGGTTTGATCGACGCCACCGCCAAGCGCTACCACACGACGGACTTACGGATCGGGGCCTCGCTGGTTCATCTCGGCCACGCCACCCGGCTGTGGTCACCCGTGCTCGCGTGCGCATTGGCCCACGGCGTCGTTCCCGACCTCAAAGACCTGGAACGTGCCGACGACGGAGCGCAGCTCCGCATGCCTGAACCCACCGGAAGGGCCGTCCAGGAAATCTCGGCGGAGGTGTTGTACCGCACTGTGGTGCAACAACATATGCAGCCATTCGCGGCCGGTCTACGGGTCAAGCTGGCGCCTACCCTGCTGACAGGCAACATCGCGTCCGCACTCGTCGGCGCGTCCCGAGCGCTGCTCGCCGCACGGCCCGACCTGCGCGGCGCGATCGTCGAGATCACCGACTCCCTGCTGGACACCGGGGTGCTGTCCGGATCCGGCGTGATCACCGACTCACATCTGGGCTTCCGGCGCGGCAGCTGCTGCCTCTTCTATCGCATCCCCGGCCGGTCCGTATGCGGCGACTGCGTGTTTCGCCGGGATCCACGGTCGACCCGGAGATGAGTGTGCGCTGGCGGCGTTGAGTGTGCGGTCAGGGCGGGAAAACGCCGGGATCACGCCGCCAATGCACACTGAACGCCGCCAGCGCACATAGGAAGGGGCCGCAGCCTCACCACTGCTCGCGGGGCACGTCGAAGTCGACGCACAACGCCCGCCAGACGTCGCGGGGCTCGGCGCCGTCCTCGATCGCCTGGGCGGCGGTCCGGCCGTCGAAAACGCCCAGCACGTGGTCTGCCAGCACCGACGCGCCGTACGCGGTGCCGAACCGCAGAACCACTCGCTCGTTGAACTCCGTCAGCCGCACGCCAGCCAACATACCCAGCCCGGTCATTTCGCAAGCGCCAGCGCTTGGTGGCATACCAGCACCGGGTCGGCGACGCGGTTGATGCCGGCCGCGGCCATCCGGGCGGCCTCGCGGTAGCGGGGCGACGACAACACCTCGTTGGCCGCGGTCACCAGCGCGTCGGCGGTCAACGGCCGAATCAGCCGCGCGCTCCCCTGGCGCATCACCCGATTGGCGATCTCCCACTGGTCTCCGCCACCGGGAACCACTATCAGCGGCACCCCGGCCAGCAGCGTCTTGGCCACCATCCCGTGACCGCCGCCGCAGATCACCAGATCGGCGTGTGCCAACAGCTCGTCCTGACGCCCCAGCCCGACCACCGCCCACGGTGGCATGGTCAGATCCGCTCCGCTCAAGCGCGACACCAGCAGGCGCGATCCCGTCGGCAACGTGTCTCCCGGCGTCAAGCACCCCAACGCGACTTCGGCCAGACCTTCAGTCCCGATCAATGCGGTCGACGGCGCGACGACCACCACCGGTCCCGAGCCGGCGGGGACCTCGAGGACCCGATCGGTCGGCTCGAAGTGCAACGGACCCACCACGACGGCCTCGGCCGGCCAGTCCGGACGGGGGACTTCCAGCGCGGGCAGCGTGGCGATCAGCCGACGCAGCGGCCCCGGATCGCGCGCCGGCAGTCCGATCTGGACTCGAGCGTTCTCGCGCTGCCGCAGCCCGGCCCGCCAGGATCGCGCCGTCAGCGCCCGCATCGTGGCATCGCGCAGCCGGCCGCGGATGCCGGTACCCGGTGCCAGCCCGCTGCCGATCGGCGGTAGTCCCTTCGACGGCAGGTACAGCGGATGCGGGTTGAGCTCGATCCACGGGATCCCCAGCAGCTCGGCAGCCATACCGCCGCCGGCGGTGATGACATCGGACACCACCAGCTCGGGTGCCAGGTCGCGCAGCGTAGGCACGTTGAGCACGGCCATCCGGGCCGCGCGCCGATGTATTCGGGCCCCGGCGTCGAGGTCTTCGTCGGTGGCCGCGAGCCCGTCGAGCGCGAGAGCCTCGATGCCGGCGTCACGGGCGGCCTGGATCCATTCCTCGCCGGTGAACAGGGTGGGCTCATCGCCCGCGTCCCGGAAGCGCTGGCACAGCGCGATTGCCGGAAACGAGTGCCCGGGATCCGGCCCGGCGACCACGGCGACTCGCACCGCCTCACCCTGCCACAGCGCCTGGCCGGCACGCGCCTACGCTGGCACCATGACCGAGCTGACTGGGACAGCCGTCGCGAATACGCGGACGGTCGAGGGTTTCTTGAATGCCTTGCAGGACGCGGACTACGAAACCGCAGACGCGGCATTGGACGACAACCTGGTGTACGAAAACGTCGGGCTGCCGACGATCCATGGCCGCGCCAGGGCTATCAAGTTGTTCCGCCAAATGGACGGCCGCGCCGCATTCGAGGTCAAGATCCACCGCATCGCCGCTGACGGTGATGCGGTGCTCACGGAGCGCAGCGATGCGCTGATCTTCGGCCCGCTACGGCTGCAATTTTGGGTTTGCGGTGTGTTCGAGGTGCACGACGGGCGAATCACGCTGTGGCGGGACTACTTTGACTTCTTCGACATGACCAAGGCGTTGGCACGCGGGCTGGTCGCGCTGGTGCTGCCGTCGCTCAAAGCGTCGTTCTAAACCGCCCGGGAAACCTCGATGAGCCAGCGGCCGGATCGCGCCCGGCCGAACGCCCTTGCCTACATCCGGTATTGCTACGGGGGCCGGCTGCCCGACTCGATGCGGGACTGGGTGCGTAATGACCTGGCCGGCAAGGGTGCTGCGGCCCGGATGATGATGCGCGTCGCGGTGCCGGCCGTGCTCGTTGTTGCTCCGTTCTGGCTGATCCCGACGAGGCTGGACGTCCACCTGAGCATGACGCTGCCCATACTCATTCCGTTCGTGTACTTCTCGCATGCGCTGAACAAGGTGTGGCGCCGGCACATGCTGCAGGTGCATGGTCTGGACCCGGATCTCGTCGACGAACTCACCCGCAAGCGCGACGCCCATATCCACCAGGCCTACATCGATCGCTACGGCCCGCGGCCCGAGGCCGGCCCACCGCAATCACCGAAGACGGATCTCTAACGACGCGGCAATCCGCCGAGTTCGTCGAATGCCTGGGCCCAACCGACCAGGCGATCGGTGGCCTCGACCAGCTCGGCCCGGTAGCGCTGATGTGCAGCCGCGAGCCCCGCGTCCGCATCGCCGTTCGCCGAGGAAACCAATTGAGCTGCAGCAGTGACCATTTCGTTGTATTGCCGAACGCCGGCGCTCAACTGCGCGGTGAACGCGTTGATGGTGGGCACCAGATACGACCGCGATGATTCCGAGTTATGCGCCGCCCGCTCCATCGACACCACCTCCGCGGCGGTGGACGCCATCGCTGCCGACGTCTTGTTTGCCGCCGCGGTCAAGTCGCTGATCTCGGCGGGCGGCAACATGGCGCCGCGCTCGATGACGCCCAACAGCGAGAAGAATCCGCGCTCGGAAGCGCCGAGCGCATACATCGCGGGTCGCGCCGCGGAACCGGGTGGCGGCAGCCGGCGCACGTTAACGGGCCGGCTTACCGGCAGCGGCTCCGACTTCAGCCAGTGGTAGCGGAAGAACAACAACGTCGCGGGAATCACCTCGATGACCGCGATCCCGCCGGTGATCTGCAGCAATAACACGAACCAGCCCCACGCCGCCAGCACCGCCGTGACCAGGCCCCAAAACACGCTGCCGGCGGTGAAGATCCAGGCCCACCGCAGCGCGCGACGGCGGCGGCGCAGCAGCCGTGCGCGCGGATCAGCGGCCGCGCTGATCTTCTGGGCGACGAAGCCGGAAAGATCGGCGGCGGTCTCCAGCCCCTGTTGCAGCAGCGCGCGCCAGAGGCCGCGCTGAGTCGCCTTCACCGCCATGTCGCACCGACCGCCCGGTTACTGACCAAAGGGCTTCTCGGCGACCTGTCCACCGGTGTTCTCGGCGGGCGCCGGGGTGGCCGGTGTGGCTCCGGGGGCCGCAGGTGTCCCGCCCGTCGGCAGGGCTTCGCCACGCATCGACGCGCGGATCTGCTCGAGCCGAGAATGCCCGGCCATCTGCACGCCGGCCTGCTCGACCTCGAGCATGCGGCCCTGCACGGAGCCCTGCGCCAGCTCGGCCGAACCGACGGCGTTCGCATACCGCCGCTCGATCTTGTCGCGCACCTCGTCGAGGCTGGGGGTGTTGCCCGGCGCGGCGATCTCGGTCATCGACCGCAGCGACGCGCTGACCTGCTCCTGCATCTTGGCCTGCTCGAGCTGGCTGAGCAGCTTGGTGCGCTCGGCGATCTTCTGCTGCAGCACCATCGCGTTGCGTTCGACGGCCTTCTTGGCCTGTGACGCCGCCTGCAGGGCCTGGTCGTGCAGCGTCTTGAGGTCTTCGACGTTTTGCTCGGCCGTCACCAGCTGGGCCGCGAAGGACTCGGCGGCGTTGTTGTACTCGGTGGCCTTGGCCGCATCTGCGGCGGCGGTGGCCTGGTCGGCCAGCGTCAGGGCCTGGCGCACGTTGACTTGGAGCTTCTCGATGTCGGCCAGCTGCCGGTTGAGCCGCATCTCCAGCTGACGCTGGTTGCCGATCACCTGCGCCGCCTGTTGGGTCAGCGCCTGATGAGTGCGCTGTGCTTCCTCAATGGCCTGCTGAATCTGAATCTTGGGGTCTGCGTGCTCGTCAATTTTCGCGTTGAACAGCGCCATGACGTATTTCCACGCTTTGACGAACGGATTGGCCATGAGTGAGCTCCACCTTCGCTTGTTGTGTGCCGGAGGACCCCTGATAGGTCCTAGCGATCACCCTGCCGCTCAATTTATCGGGTAGACGCCGATCGCCCCACCCCTGGCGCGGCGTTGCCCGGTGATCCTGGCACTCAGGCCACCACCAGCGACGCCACCGGCGGGATGACGACCTTGGTGCTCGCATCGATGGTGGTGGCGCTTGCCTCGCCGTTCGGCACGCTGTGCGCCACGCGTTCCTCGTTCGCCATCCGCCCACCGGCGTCGGTGAGAACTGTCGACAGCGGGACGTCCAACGCGTCGCAGATCGCATGGAGCAGCTCGCTGGAGGCCTCTTTCCGGCCGCGCTCCACCTCCGAGAGATATCCGAGGCTCACCCGCGCCGTATCTGACACCTCACGCAACGTCCGGCCCTGCGACGTTCGGGCCAGGCGCAGTACCTCGCCGATGACCTCGCGCACCAATGGCGACATCCTGCTCTCCTTCGTCCAGCCAAGCTGCTTCATCAGGTCAACGGCGGCAGCGGCCGTCTAGGTTCCCGTCCGCCGCACTTCCCTGACGGTCGAGGCGACATAGTCGATCCCGGTAACGATCGTCAGCACGATCGCGGCGGCCATCACCACCGAAGCCGCCACCAGGAACGGTCCCGACAGCGGCAGCACGAACAGCCCGATGGCCATTGCCTGGACCACGGTTTTGAGTTTGCCGCCCCAGCTGGCCGGTATCACCCCGCGGCGAATCACGGCCAACCGCAACAACGTCACCCCGACCTCGCGGGCCAGAATCAGGACGGTGACCCACCACGGCAGGTCGCCGAGCATCGACAGTCCGACCAGCGCCGACCCGATCAGCATCTTGTCGGCGATCGGATCGACGAACGCGCCGAATTCGGTCGCCATGCCGTAGTTGCGGGCCAGCAAGCCGTCTAACCGGTCGGTGATGCACGCCACGGCGAATATGACGAAGGCCACGATCCGACCCGCGGCTTCGTGGCCGCCCCCGGCGAACAATGCGAGCAGGAAGATCGGAACCAGAACCAGCCGCGACAACGTCAGGACATTGGCGAGGTTGGCGATACGAACGCGTCCTGCCACAGGTCCCGTCTGCGGCTGCCCCGACACGGCAACAGAATAGCGGTTGACCAGCGCACCCGTCGCGGATGTCAATACTGTTACCCGTGACCGAACGTTCTCGGGATAACCGGCCAGTCGTCGTCCGGCGCGCGCGAACCTCCGATGTGCCCACGATCAAGCACCTCGTCGACACCTACGCGGGCAAGATTCTGCTGGAAAAGAACCTGGTGACGCTATACGAGGCCGTCCAAGAGTTCTGGGTGGCCGAGCACCCCGATTTCCCGGGCAGGGTGGTCGGCTGCGGAGCGCTGCACGTGTTCTGGGCCGATCTCGGCGAGATCCGAACCGTCGCGGTCGACCCCGTAACGACGGGCCACGGTGTCGGCCACGCGATCGTCAAGCGGCTGCTCGATGTCGCGCGCGAGCTACAGCTGGAGCGGATTTTCGTGTTGACCTTCGAGACCGAGTTCTTCGGCAGGCACGGGTTTACCGAGATCGAAGGCACGCCCGTCACCGCCGAGGTGTTCGAGGAGATGTGCCGCTCCTACGACATCGGTGTCGCCGAATTCCTGGACCTCAGCTACGTCAAGCCGAACATCCTGGGCAACACCCGGATGCTGCTGCTGCTCTAGTCCTCGGCGCCCGTCCTAGTCGGAATCCTCGTCGGATCCGTCGGCGTTGGCGCCGCCCCGAATCAACGCCAGCGTTCCCGCCAGTTCGTCGGGCTTGACCAGCACCTCGCGCGCCTTGGAGCCCTCGCTGGGCCCGACGATGCCGCGGGTCTCCATCAGATCCATCAGCCGGCCGGCTTTGGCGAAGCCGACCCGCAGCTTGCGCTGCAGCATCGAGGTGGAGCCGAACTGGCTGGACACCACCAGCTCGACGGCTTGCAGGAATACATCCATGTCGTCGCCGATGTCTGGATCGGCGTCGGTGCGTTCGCTGGTCGGCTTGGCGGTGGTGACGCCGTCGGTGTATTCGGGTTCGGCCTGGTCCTTGCACGCCGCGACGACGGCCTGAATCTCCTCGTCGGTGATGTAGGCGCCCTGCAGCCGGATCGGCTTGTTCGACCCCATCGGCAGGAACAGGCCGTCGCCCATGCCGATCAGCTTTTCCGCACCCGCCTGATCCAGGATCACCCGGCTGTCGATGAGCGACGACGTCGCAAACGCGAGCCGCGACGGCACGTTGGTCTTGATCAGCCCGGTGACGACGTCGACGGACGGCCGCTGGGTGGCCAGCACCAGGTGGATGCCGGCGGCACGCGCCTTCTGGGTGATGCGCACGATGGCGTCCTCGACGTCGCGCGGCGCGGTCATCATCAGGTCGGCGAGCTCATCGACGATCGCGAGCACGTACGGGTAGGGCCGGTACACGCGCTGGCTGCCCAGCGGCGCGGTGATCTCACCGGATCGCACCTTGGCGTTGAAGTCGTCGATATGACGCACCCTCGAGGCCTGCATGTCCTGGTAGCGCTGTTCCATCTCTTCGACCAGCCAGGCCAGCGCGGCCGCCGCCTTCTTCGGCTGGGTGATGATCGGGGTGATCAGATGCGGAATGCCTTCATACGGCGTCAGTTCCACCATTTTCGGGTCGATCAGGATCATCCGGACCTCTTCCGGGGTGGCCCGGGTCAGCAGCGAAATCAGCATGGAGTTGACGAAGCTGGACTTACCCGAACCGGTGGAGCCGGCGACCAGCAGGTGCGGCATCTTGGCCAGGTTGGCCGAGATGAAGTCGCCTTCGATGTCCTTGCCGAGCGCGATGACCAGCGGATGGTGGTCGCGGCGGGTCGACGGGTCGGTGAGCACGTCGGCCAGCCGCACCATTTCCCGGTCGGTGTTGGGCACCTCGATACCGACGGCGGACTTGCCGGGGATCGGGGCGAGCATCCGCACGCTCTCGGTGGCCACCGCGTAGGCGATGTTCTTCTGCAGCGCGGTGATCTTCTCGACCTTGACGCCCGGGCCGAGTTCGACCTCGTAGCGGGTAACGGTCGGACCGCGGGTACACCCGGTGACGTTCGCGTCGACCTTGAACTG
>DASYJS010000288.1:0-12054 GCA_035996225.1 Mycobacterium sp.
ATTGACGTCCCGCCTCATCCGCTGCGTGCGATGAACCATTCGTGATTGTCGGCGTACCGTGGCACCGCAGTGTGCTACGACGCCACCGCATTGATTGCCGCAATCGCATCGATCACTGCGTCCGGCTCATCGAGGGCGACAAAGGTTTTCGCGTCGGGTACCTCGATCAGCTTCCCGTTGCTGAATAACCCGGCCAGGCGGCGGCCCAGGCCCGGGGTGAAGCACCGGTCCCGCTGGCCCCACACGAGCGTGACCGGCTTGGTGAACCGGGGTAGGCGAGTGGCCACGTCGGTGAGATCGGTGCTGGCCACCTGGCGCAGCAACGCCGCCAGGTCGCGGCAGATACGTGAGTCCTTGAGGCAGGGTTGTAGCCAGGCGAGGGTGAGGCGCGCATCGGGATGGTTGATCAGCAGGCCGAAGCCGAGTGGTGAGTGACGCAGCATCCGCAACCGCATTTGTCCGAATAGCGTTTGGATGGAGATGGGGCCACGAAGCAACCCGAACACGATATCGAAGGGGAAGGGCGGGCACTTGTCGAAGGCGTCGCAGTTGGTGAGAACCAGGCGGCCGATCCGGTCCGGATAGGTGTCGATAACCAGTTGGCATATCCCACCTCCGGTGTCGCTGCCGACCAGCGTCACATCGGAAACGTCGAGGGCGACAATCGCGTCGTTGATCATCTCCGCGACGCCAGGCAGCGAGAGCGCCGCGGTCTCCTTGACTGGGATGGTGTGTGAGCCGAGCGGCCAAGTCGGCACGATGCAGCGGAAACCGCGGCGCGCCAAGCCTTCAGCGACCTCGCGCCACAATCGCCCGTCGACCAGCACACCGTGGACGAACAGTACCGGCGAGTGCGGCGAATCCTGCGGTCCGAACTCCTGATATTCAATAGCGGCCTGCTGAAGTGCGAGCTGCGCCATGTCGGTTGCTCCCTCCTCGAACATTCGATACCAACCCCTGCTTGAATCGAAGCTCAAGTGCCGCTGCCATGTCCACGCGGCGCACTGCCAAATACTGCCAGCCGTCGTGCGACACAAAGTGCCATCCGGCGGCATAGTTGGGAGGGCGCCGCCGGGCCCCGCGTTGAGCTGGCGCTGTCAGCTCAACGTTGGCAGTGTCTGGCAGTGTCATGCGTCGAACTGGCAGCGCATCGATAGGCAACGTTGACGGAGTGAACACACGCTCCGACCCTGAAGAATTCGTCACCAAGTTCGCCGGCTTTTGGGAGGACCCGTCACCGCAGCGGTTACCGGAACTGCTGCACCCCAATGTGGTCCTGGTGCAGCCACTCGCAGCTCGCATGATCGGGATCCAGGCCGCACAAGCAGAGTTCCAACGCATCTGGTCCTGCCTTCCAGATCTACGCGCTCACGTCGACCGTTGGTGTGGAGATGGGAACCTAGTGTTCATTGAGTTCCGGCTTTACGCCCGTATCGGAGGCAAGGTCACCGAATGGGGCAACGTGAACCGACTGGTGCTGCACGACGGCAAAGCGATCGAACGCGTCACCTACTTCGATCCACTCACGATCCTGCCCACGCTCCTTCGACACCCGTCAATATGGTGGCGATGGTGGCGCGCCCGCTAGGGACGACTCCTCGCAGGGAGAGGCGTTCGCTACTGGCCGGTCTCGCTCAGGTGATCGGGTGTACTGATTCATTGCAGCGTGGAGGGATCGTTTGCTGTCACGTGGCTTTGGAGGTGATGGCCTGTGCGGTGTGACCGATCCAGGCGAAGAGCAGGAGCGGGATGCCCGTGACGGTCAGGAAGCCCTGGAGCGATAGGGGGCCGGTGGGTGCAATGAATGCCACGAGAAGGAAGACGTGGCCGGCGGCGGCGATAGCCGCGAGGTGCGCAGTCGACCGGCGCAGTACCCGGTGCCGATAGACCGCAATCGCGAAGCATCCCAACGCCACCACGGTGGGGACTCCTGACATCGCCAGGAGGCCCACCGTGAGGTCGTAGAGAAGTGTTGATGACTCGGCGCTGCGGGGTCGGTACAGCAGAAGGTCGAACGCGGTGAATCCGCTGAGGATCAGCGTGACGAACCCGACGAGTCCGGCGCTGAACCCCGTGGCAAGGGGCGAGCCTGCCGGGAGTCGGTTGCGCAGGCGGGTCCATACCGCAGCACCGAAGACGAGCCAGAGGCCTACACCGACGGTATAGAGGACCTGTGTGATGACCAGCCGGTCGTGATGGGTGGAAGCCCACCGCGCGATGTCGGTACCTGACGTCTGCGTTGATGGAACTAACCAGATCGGATAGATGGGGATTGCGGCCGCTGGGATATAGACCCCAAGTAGGCCAGCCCATCGCGCCACGCGCGCTGAGCTTCGGTCTTCTCCCGTCGTGATAATGCGGCCGCCGTTCATGGTCCCTCCCTGACAGCAGTCTTACCAATGGTTAATTACCTTCCACTGGTAAGACTGCACCACAGCGCGGAACTTATCAATGGTCAGATCGTCCACTAGACTCTGCCTCCATGACGACCGACCCTGCGAGGAGCTACCACCACGGGCACCTGGAACGAGCGGGTATCGACGGCACGGTTGAAGAGGTCGAGACCGTTGGAGTCGCGGCAGTGAGCATGCGGCGCATCGCGCGCCGCACCGGCGTCTCACACGCTGCGCTGGCCTATAAGTTCGGCGACAAGGCAGGAATCTTCACGGCGGTGGCCACCGAGGGATTTCGCCTCGCGGCCGAGATGATTGGAGCCACCGCAAACGGTCCCAACGGATTCGTGCACGGCGGCCAGACCTATATCGAGTTCGCGCTTACCCACCGCGGCTACTTCGAGGTGATGTTTCGCCCAAACCTCTACCGCGGCGACGACGTAGGTCTGGTGGCAGCCAGGGCCGCTGCCTTCGAGGTGCTCTACGGCAGCGCCAGGGCAAGCCTGGAGGCTTATCGCCCGGGCACGGTCACCAAAGAGGACGTACAAGGTCTGGTGTTGGCGGGCTGGTCGGCATCTCATGGCTTCGCAACCCTTGCGTTGACCGCCAACCTGTCCGAACATCTCGACACCGACCCTGCAGCGCTTGCCGCGCAGGTCGTGCGCGGCATCATCATCATGGGCGAGCTGGCGCAGCGGGCGTCCGACGGGTAAAGCGAAAGATCATGCGGTGACCCGGTTTTGGCGGAAACGACTACTGGTAACCCGCCGTATTCGATCCTGGTGTATTCAGCGGTTCGGTGGAGCCGACGCCGCAGCAGATGCGGTCTTGCGATCAAGACCGCCGAGGTCGGCCGAATCTTAATGCCGGCCTAGTGATCCGGGTACTCCTCGGCAACGTATGCGGCGGCACGGGTGGCGAGTCGGATGGCTATGGGGCCGAAGAACTGGGTTCCGGGTATGCGGGCCCGGAAGCGCAGCTTTGTGGAAAGCCGGCTGCCCGTTCCTTCGGCTTCAATAGTTATCTCACCGATGTAGTCGCGGAATGGCAGCCCAGATAGCAGGCGGTAGCGAAGTCGGTGCGGAGGCTCAAATTCGACGACTACTTCGCGGGTCGGCGGGCCGACGAGGTGCAGAGATCGCACGGCACCGACCCCGTTGGGGTCCGGCTGGCCGGGCCTTTCCAGAACGGCTCGGCGAAATGGTGTCCATCGCGGCATGCCGGTGTGGTCGGAGACGACGTCCCACACTCTCGCGGGCGAAGCGGCGACGTGACGCGACACGCAGTAGTGGTAGATCCTGCTCATTCGGACCGGATCCGCTGCCGATCAAACGTCCGCACTATTTCGGCCCCTTCGTCAACGACTCAGCAGGAGAACGTGATCGACATGGTTTGCGGGCCGCGGATGGCTGGCGTGTCACGCCACGTTGGGGCGCCGGCGAGTGTGGGTTGGCGTGCCAGGATCTTCGGCAGGGCCGCGGTAATTTCTAGGCGGGCCAGGTTGGCGCCGAGGCAGTGGTGGGCACCGTAGCCGAACGTAAGGGGAGCGGGCCCGCTTCGAGCGGGGCGAAACTCGTGTGGCTCATCGAAGGCGGCCGGGTCACGGTTGGCTGCGGCAACGACGACAAGAGCCGTCGAGCCGGCGGGGATCGCAACAGCGCCGACGGTGGTGTCTTCGGTTGCGGTGCGCACAGCGGCCTGCACCGGACTGTCGAGGCGCAGCAGTTCGGTGATCATTGCGGGGTCGGTGGGATCGATCGTGTCGGACAGGCGAACGCCGTCGGGTCCGGGGGTTAAGAGCCGGATGAGTCCGGCGCCCAACAGGTTTGCGGTGGTTTCGTGTCCGGCGACGGCGATCAGGATCGCCGTCGTGACGACATCCTCGAGTTCCATGGCTGGGTCGGCGGCGATGAAGCTGAGTAGATCGTCGCGTGGATGTCGCCTGCGATCGGCGGCCAGTGGCAGGAACTCGGCCATCAGCTCTGCGGACGCGGCGGTGCCGGCCCGGACCTCCTCGGTATCGGCCAGGGTTCCTAGCATGCGGATGATCGACGGCGACAGCTCGCGTAGCACATCCGCGGTGTCTGCGGACAGGCCAAGCCATTCGGCGATGACCCCGACGGGTATCGGTAGGGCGATCTGGGACATGAAGTCGAACTCGGCGGCGGTGGGTGCCTGGTCGATCACGGCCGAGGTGATCGCCTCGATCCCAGCGGCGAGCCCGGCGACGAACGACCGGGTGAACACGTCGCGCACCGATCCGCGCAGCCGTTGGTGCGTCGCGCCGTCAGTGACGAGCATGGAGCGGCGGGAGAACTCTTGATTGACCGGATCCATCGCGGCGCGCGCAAGGGGGTTGGCGAATGGGTCGCTGGTCCATTGCGACGCGCCAAGCACCTGCCGCGCCGCTTGGTAACCGAGGACCAACCAGGCTTGGGCGGTGTCGTCCCACGCCACATCGCCCTCGCGGCGCCGTGCTTTGTAGAACGGGTAGGGGTTAGCCGCGTCCCACGGCAGTCGCGGCGCGAGGACTTCAGGGCTGGTCATGATGATCCGTCCCGAAAGGCAAGCCGCGCTGGCGCACCCAGGCGACATGCTGCTTGCCCAGTTCGCTGATGGGCTCGGCGACCCCGTCCATGTCGTCGACAACACCTCGCACGTGAAATGTCGCCTCCAGCGCGGCGAAAATCGAGTTCATCGACAAGTTGAGCCGGGCGAAGAACACGAAGTCGGGTGGCACCGACATCCGACGCAGCGGATGGTCGTTGGCGCGCAGGTCGATCAGCGATGCGATGGCGCGCTGGGAGGTGTCCTGGGAGTATGTGCCCGGCTGCGGCATCAACAATTCGTAGATGACCGATGCCCACCACTGGTAGGCCTCATCGGCGGTGAGCATGGAACCTTCTGCCAGAAAACCCGTTTCCGCCATCGCGTCGCGCAGATCGTCCTTGCGGCCCTCGATCGCGGCGCGCACCATCCGCACCATCCGCCCAATCTGCTGCTCAGTGAGCACCTTGACACAGCCGAAGTCGACAAAACCGACGCCGCCATCCATGCCGAAGCGGTAGTTGCCTGGATGTGGATCTGCGTGAAACAGGTTTCCGTGCCGGTAGGAACCGGTCACCATGCGGGAGATGACCTCGGCCCACGAGTTCTTGAGGACTTGATCGGCGTGCTGGGCTGCCGCCCAATCCAATCCGTCCAGATACGTCATCGTCAGCACCCGGTCGGCGGATGCCTCTGCGACGAAGTCGGGAACGCGGATGAAGGGATGGTCACGATACAGCTCGCTGAAGGCGGTGATGTTGGCCGCCTCATGGCGATAGTCAAGTTCCTCGGAGATGCGGTCCGCCAGTTCCTGTGTGGCCTGCCGCATGTCGGGCATCGCACCGGACGCGGCCGACAGAAACCGGTACAACGTCGCCAACAGTTCGGTGTTGGCAAGATCGTCTCGAATGGCCTCTGCCGCACCGGGATACTGGATCTTGACCGCCACTTGCCGGCCATCGGGCATCACCGCGCGGTGGACTTGACCGATAGATGCCGCGGCCATCGGTTCCTCGGAGAACTCCGCGAACACCTCCTTGAGCCTGCGCCCGAGGTTCGCCTCAGCGACATCGCGAGCCAGCGCCAACTCCATAGGCGGAGCGTCGGCTTGTAATCGGCTCAGCGCTCGCTGATACGGCGAGAGCTCATCCAGACCTACCGAACCCGAGTCGATCATGGAGAGCATCTGCCCCGCTTTCATCAGCACGCCTTTGGAATGCCCGAGCAGATCGGCGTAGCGCACCGCGGTGCGTTCATGAAACCGCTCCACAGCGTCGACATCGCCGGCCTGTTTGCGTAAGCCGGCGATGACCCGACCTCCGGCAGCCCGCGCGGTAAAACCGGCCAGCGGCATCGTGCGCCGGATCCGGCCCTGGGGCACCGGGCGGTTCGAATTCGGCATCGCCGGCCTCCATCGCTGCTAAAGTATCTGCTTGGCGATACTAAGTGAATACTTTGGAGTGGTCAATGGCGCAAACGACGACACGCGAACGGCTCGTCACCGAGGCGATGCGGCTGTTCAGCGAACAGGGGTACAAGGCGACCAGTGTCGCCCAGATCGAAGCCGCCGCCGGCCTCGCGGCCGGATCAGGGGCGCTCTATCACCATTTCAAGTCCAAAGAATCACTGTTGACGGCCGGCATCGACCGCCAACTCGACCGCCGCCGCGCAATGCACGACATCCGCTCACTGTTCGCTGGCCTGGGCGACCTGCGCACCGAGCTCACCCTGCTCGGCCGGTACCTACTCACGGTCGTCGATGAAGAGACCCAACTGCTCCAAATCGCTGCCCGCACACCAACGGAGCGCTCGGCGCGCCTCGACGATGCCTACGCCGCCCTGGTCGATGGGCTCTGTACCGAACTCGCCGACTGGCTCAAAGGATGGGTCCCAGACATCAGCCGCGATGATGCGGCAACGACTGCAGCCGTCGGGGTCAACGCCCTGCTGGGGAAACGAGCAGCGCGAACCCTGTTTCATGCGACCGGAGCAGACATACCCGACGAGCGATACCTCCCGGAGTGGACCGCGATGCTCGCCGCCCGCATCCAAGAACTGCGCTAGATGGCCCACCCAGGTATGCATGCCAGTGCAGATCGCAATCCTCGGTGGATCGGATCCGAACCACCGGAACATGCAGGCGGACAAGCGATCAAGGCCATACCCGTCAAATTCAGTCGAAGGAAACAGGCTACCTTCGGCCTGATTCATCAGATGAAACGGAGGAGTTCTATTCACTGGATATCGGTGAGTGACGGCTGTGTTGTTGGGATTGGTAGCGGACTGGCCGTTGTGTACTTGCTACGACGACGCTCGGAGCGGCGGTGCATAGAAAGGCCACCACCATGAAGACCCATCGGATCATAACTGGGGCACTGCTAGCCGGCGGCATCGCTGCAGCCGGATTGGGGCTGGGCGCGGGTACCGCGCAGGCCAGCCCCGGAGACCTACGTTGGTGCCCCGGGGACCCTCCTCCGAAGGCACTACAGCAGATGCCAAACGGCAGCACGACAGTGATTACCGTCAACCCAGCTTGGGACACGAATGTCTGCCACGACTACGTCATGAGGGAAGGCCAAGTTGGGGAAGGACTGTCGTGTCCGCTGCCCCAATTCCAGTGGCCCCAGTGTCCACCGGGTAGGACCCCTGCCCCCCTCATACCGCTCGTCCCCAATAGATAGTCAATTCAGGCCTGGGTGGACGCGGCCAAGGGGTCATAACGTTCCTGCATCTCGCCGACGGCGTCCTCTCGGCGCTGGTCGTGGCGACCGTTGATCTTCTCGATGTACCCCCAAAACCACCCAAGGCGAGTCCGTTTGCGAATGAAACCGCAGTACTTACTGGTAACCCGCCATATTCGATTGCGCCGTATTCCTGATCATGCGGTCGCCGTGGAACCGTGAGCCGCGCTGACGGGGGAGGGAGGTCGATGTCGCGATACCGGCCGGCCGCGCCCTAGGACCGCGAGATCGCTCGTTTTGCTGGCGGCTGGATGCCTCCGCGCCCCGGTGGGGCTGGCGTTCTGGCTTTCCCGGTCCGCAAGTTCGCGTTCGGCCGGGCCGATACATGGTTCAGGGTGTGGATCGAGGCTAAAATTTCATGACGGTTTCAGTTGAGCAAAGGTACTGCAGCTTACCCGCGAGGCGAGGGCCGATATCGCCTGTTTGACTTTAGTGTTGGCTGCTATGACCGGACTGGACAATTACGTGAAGCGCTGGCGCACAGCGCTTCACGTAACCGTGCCGGCATTGATACTTGCCATCCTCGGACTCGCCATCACCCCCGTAGCTCATGCGGCTGCGGCCACGGCGACGTTGTCGGTGGAACATACGTGGCAGACCGGATTCATCGCCCACTTCACCATCACCAACGCGAGCACGATGCCGCTAACCGATTGGAAGCTTGAATTCGACTTGCCGGCGGGAGAAGGTATCTCACACACGTGGAATAGCACCTTTGCGCAATCTGGCACGCACTATGTTCTAACCCCCGCGAATTGGAATCGCAGCATTGCACCCGGTGGTTCGGCCACAGGTGGTCTAAGAGGCGTGCTGACCGGTTCCTACTCGCCACCGTCGCATTGTCTGCTCAACGGGCAATATTTTTGCACCTAGAGGCGACTGCGCAGGAGGCTCGACCGCTCCGAGATTGGCCTGGTGGCGGCTCCCGTCCGCTCGGACGCTCCCGTCCGCCGCCAACAACTGATGTCTGCAAACTCGACCACCCAGAAGCCGACGGTGATCTTCTGCCAGTCAGGGATGCCGTCAGGGAAATTGGTGAGGAGTTTCTCTACTGGTATTGAAAGGGGACATCTGCCTGGCCCTTCAGGGCGATCCCTCCCGAAGACCTGGGATGCGGGGGGCTCACGGCTGATGAAGGCTATGACGGCTGGTCTTCGGCGGGGGAGTCGTCTGTCGCCAGGTGGTGCAGGACTCGTTCGTTGAGGGCGGCGAGCATGTCGAGCTCAGCCGGGGTGAGCAGGTCGATGAAGTTCCGGCGGACATCCTCCACGTGCCCGGGCGCCGCCTTCTCGATGGCGGCGCGGCCAGCCGGCAGCAGGCAGACCATGGTGCTGCGGGCGTCGTCGGGGTTGGGCTCGCGGCCGATCAGGCCGTCCTTCTGCATGCGCTGCACTTGGTGGGAGACACGGCTCTTCTCCCAGCCCAGTGTGTTGCACAGGTCGCGGGCGGGCATGCGGTCCCCGTCGTGACCCGAGAGCACCGCCAGGACCTCGTAGTCGGCCCCGGACAGGCCCGATTCCTGCAGGCCCCGGTTCAGGTGCACGCCGAGCTGATGATGCGCGTGCATGAAGGCCCGCCAGGCGCGGTCTTCACGAGGGCTCAGCCAGTTCGGTTTCATCAGCCTCATGCTACCCGATTGGTTGATCCATCAACAAACACCGCTTAAGGTGGAGCAGTCAACCTTTTCGATCGTCAGTAAGGACGGGATACCTAGCATCAGCATCCCGAAAGGATTCGCTATGTCAGATATCAGTGTCGGCGGACGATGGTCTGCCGGGAGAGGACCTGGCTTCCGGCTGCTAACCACGCTCGACGTGCTCAGCGACGGCCGCCTTGACGTTGGCGTGGGAATCGGGGCGGCCACCGAGCACCACGCAGCTAGACCAGCTACTCGACGAGCGCCTAGACCACCCGTCGGCCGGTCACTTGAGTGGCGGCCCTTTCCATTGCTCAGCGGCTTCCTTCGCATCGGCGGCCGCGGAGTAGGTCTCGTGGAAGGCGTGCGTATGCACGCCATCCTCCCCGACCTCCCGAACTACCAGAATCCACGGGCGATCTTGGCTTCCGCTTGACGCGGGGTCATAGAAAACGCGGAATTCATGCTTGCCGCTGACGGCACGGTAGCGCGGATGGGTCGCCTTCGCGTCGAGTGTTTCCCATGTCAGCATCGTTCATCTATAGTCCCGCGACGGCATCCGGTGCCAGTGGAAACTGCCGGCGATTCGCCACGCGGTCCGCGAGGCAGAGGGCCGGCCGCCGAGCGCCGTGCAGATCGACCGGCTGCTAGACGAGCGTTCGGCCCGGGTGCCGGGGGGCCGACCCGCTGGAGTTAACTTGACATAATGTCGCTTATCGGCATAAGCCATATACCGAGTCGGCGATGCGACGTTCGCCCGCACTGGCCGCACGGGTCGCGTCGAAGGTCACCGCATTCCTTCGATCGACTCGAACTCGCCCGGACGACGAAGGCCCCCGGCGCAATGGCCGGCCCTGAGGGCTCGTCCGGTGAAGTACTGAACGGGACCAAGCCCACCAACACCACATCCGGCGGTCGACACGCCTGTTGCCCCCGTCCGCGACATCGCCCCTAATACGTCACTGTGACGAATTGACCCGGGCGACAGGGCTTTTGGAGTTTTACAGGCCAGCCGCCGTTGCGGGCTTATTGAAAATCGTTAGCATTAGGTTGCCGCTGTCAAGGTCGTTGGGGCAGGCATCAGGCGGTCGCAGGGCCGGTCCCCTACGCCGACGGAAGGTAGGACGATTAGGGACCTAGGCGTATGGCCCTGTTCGCTGCTTCGACGATGAGGCTGGTCAGTTCGGACGGCATAGACAACATAGGCGAGTGGCTCGAAGGTAGGTGACGGATCTCGGTTGCTCTCTTGGCCAGCATGTACTGACCTGCGCCCATTTTGGCGTCGTGGTCGCAGACGATGTACGTCGACGAAACACTATGCCACGCTGCAGAGGTCAATGCCTGAGTAGCCGCGACCCGGCTGAAAGGCTTCATCCGCGCGATCGCCCGGTCGGCGTCCTCCCGTCCGACATCATGGAAGAAGACCGCCCGTGGGTTGTCCACGGTCATGATGTCGCCGTCCACGAGCCACCAATCCGGTTCAGTGCCAAGCAATCCCAATAGCGACTCCCCGACGTCCAGCACAAAGCCACAGACATAGACGAGGTGCCGGACGTTGGGTAGATTATCGGCGCCTTCTGTCACCGCGGTAGCGCCGTAGGAATGCGCCACCACCACGACCGGGCCCTCGATGCCTTTAATGTGCTGACGCACCGCGGCAGCATCGTCGTACAAGTCACAACGTGGACCGCCTCGATCGGCATTACTGGGCAAGTCCATCGTCTGCACTACCCATCCTCGTGCGGTGAGCTCGGTTTGCACTTTCTCCCACACCCACGGGCCATGCCACGCACCCGGTACGAGTAGCAGCGCCGGGCGCGCCAGGCCACTCGCTTCTTGCCGGCACCTGGCGTGTGCCCCGCCCTGGATATCTGCACAATGCATTCTGTTCCAACCTGATCGATCGACTTGGCGGCTGTGCGAGGCATATATTTTGTGCCTGCTTTTCGCAGCCGAAGTGGCTCCGCCACGCCACAGCGCCGAGCCTACAGAAGCGTGACGTGGCGGACGAGGCCTCACCGTGTCTGCGCCGATGATTCAATGAACGTTAAGGCCAGACCGGCGAATTGGTCGGCCGACTCTTTCTGCAGCATGTGGCCGATGCCGGTGAACCGATGGTACTGAGCGTGGGGAAGAAGCCGACGTGCTGCTTGGAGCTGATGAGCGGGCAAATGCGATCGCGGTTCCTAGAGAAAGAACCGATTCCACTCCGCGGCGAGAGAAGGACGTTTCAGGCCCCCATCGCCTGATCGCCGAGCTTGCCGAGCAGCTGGAACTTGCGACGGGAGTCCGTGCCCGCTGGCGCACTGAGGACAACCAGCCGCTGGCCCTCGTCGGCGGTGGAAAGAATCTCGACGTCGACCCGCACCGGGCCCGCCCGCGGATGCACGATGGTTTTCTGGACCTCCTTGAGAGGTCGGCCAACTTCGTGGCGCTTCCATAATTGCCGGAATTCCTCGCTGCGGCACGACAATCCGTTGACCAGCGCCTCCACGTCGGGGTCTCCTCGGCGCCGCGACGACGTTGCCCGCAGATCCGCGACGTGGAGGCCAGCCTGATACTCACGATCTTCTGGTGAGAACAACGTGCGATAGGCCGGTTCGGTGAACCAACGCCAAATCACGCTGTCCTCAAATCCTGTGCCGCGGATGTGGTTACCGATTAACAGCACTGACAGCCGGTTCTGGGCCAAGACGATAAGGAGGTCAGAACAGATAAAAGCGGCGGAGTCGTCGAG
>DASYJS010000289.1:0-4597 GCA_035996225.1 Mycobacterium sp.
GGATTTGGTGAGCCAGGCCTTTTCCCAGAAGTTTTCGGTGTCGGCGAGCAGCGCCTCGTGGGCGTCGGCGGCAACCGCGCGGGCCGCAGCGTGGGCGGGTTGGGCGGTGAGGACAAGGTCGGTGAGATGTATGGCCTGCACCGCTCGCCCGTCGTCGACGTGGCCGCGAGCCACCTCGACCAGCGCATCAGCTCCTGCGGCGTTAACCACGTCCGCGGCAACGGAATCCGGGGCCACCCCGTAGAGCTCGGTGGTGGACCGATGCCGGAACCATCCCGTGTACATCTCCCAGATGGCGCGCACGTTCCACGACGTCTTGCCGTAGCCTTCGCCGACGTCGAGCTGCGCGGGCACCTTGACTTCGCGCATCGCCGTGTGGATGTCGGCGCCGGAGTTCATCAGCTCCGCGGTGCGATCGTGGACGGCCTGCATGGCGTCGCGCATCGCGGTGACTTCCTCGGCGATCCGATCGGCACCCTCGATCGGAGTGAAGTGGCCGGTGATCAGCCGCTCCGGTCCATAGGCCAGCACGGTGTTCAACGACTCGATGTAGAGGATCGGGTCGCGGTAGCGGTCGCCGCGGATAGTCATCAGGTTCGGCACATGGCCGAACAGCGGGCCGAACAGGTTGCCACTGAACAGAATTCGATCCTCAGGTAGCCACACGACCAGAGCGTCGGTGGTTTCGCCGCCCGGCGTCCAGGCCAGCTCGAAGGTGCGCCCACCGGCCGTCATTTCGTGGTGGCGGTCGAACGTCGTGGTCGGCTCGGGAAAGGAGAAGTCGATTGTCGCCGGATCGAGGGTCTTGAAATGCTCGAGGACCGCCTCCGAGAACTTCTGGAAGGCGAACGACGTCTTGGGCACGCGGTAGCCCATCAGAAGATTGATGTCGTCGCGCCAGTACCGGTAGTTGCGGTGCATGACTATCTCGGTTTTAGGGTCGGTGCCCTCGTCGCGCAGCGTGCGCACCCCGCCCCAATGGTCGGCGTGCCCCTGGGTGACGACGATGGCCCGCGCCGGGCCCGGCACGTCGGCAAAAGCCTTGCGGTGCAACGGCCCCTCGAAGACCAGGCCGGCGTTGACGATGACCCGTCCCTCGTCGGTGGCCACGGCATAGGAATTGGAGACTCCGGGCGACATCCAGATGTCGTTGCCCAGCGGCGTCGCAGGGGTGTCGGTCGCCGCCGCCAGATCGGCGGCTCCGGGACGCTCCCGGTGAATTCCAGCCATGACTGGCGATCCTCTACAGTTCTAGAGGTAAAGTCAATATCCTTGCAGCGGGAGAGGGTGAGTCATGGGACTGCGCGGCCTGGCCGAACGGATTGCGGTCGTGGTCGGCGGCGCCACCGGCATCGGCGCCGCGACGGCTACCCGACTCGGGGCCGAAGGCTGCCGGGTCGTCATCGGCGACGTCGCGGTCGACGCTGCGGAACAGACGGCCGGGCGCATCGTCGCGGCCGGCGGCACCGCCGCTCATGTCGGCTTCGACCTCGCGGATCCCGCGTCGGTTGCTCACCTGATCGATTCTGCCGCAACGACTTACGGCGGAGTCGACCTGCTGTTCAACGTCGGCGCGGACATGAGCACGATCCGCGCCGACACCGATGTGGTCGACATCGACTTCGACGTGTGGGATCGCGTGATGACGGTGAACCTGCGGGGGTATGTGGCCGCCATGAAATATGCCATCCCGGAAATGGTCAAACGCGGCGGCGGCGCGATCGTCAACATGTCCTCGGCGGCGGCTTTCCAGGGCGAACCCGCGCGACCGGCCTACGCCACCGCGAAAGCCGGAATCGGCGCGCTGACCCGCCATGTCGCATCCAGGTGGGGCAAGGAAGGCATCCGCTGCAACGCCGTGGCGCCGGGGTTTACCGCGACCGAGGCCATCCGTTCCGTTCCGCAATGGCCGGAGCTGCAGGCCGGCGCGCTGAAGCGCATTCGTGGAACTCGCGTCGGCGATCCCGAGGACATCGCCGTGCTGGTCGCCTTCCTGTTATCGGAGGAAGGCGAGTGGATCAACGGTCAGGTCGTCAACATCGACGGCGGCACCGTCCTTCGGTGACCCATGGCAGCCAGCACAAGATCCCGGAAACGCAACGGCGACGAACGCCGACGCGAACTGTGTGACGCCGCGATCCAGGTGCTGGCCGAGCACGGATCTCGCGGGCTCACACACGGACAGGTCGATCGCTGCGCGGGAGTGCCCGAGGGCACGACGTCCTACTACTACCGCACCCGAGCGGCGCTGTTACGGGGCGTCGGCACACGGATCGCTGAGATCGATGTCGCCAACCTGCAGTCGGTGATCGACGAGCCGCTCGACCCCCTTTCCCCGTTCGCGCATCTGGCAGAGCTGACCATGATGCAGGCCGACGGGCCTGGGCTGATGCTGAACCGGGCGCGGCATGAATTGGTGCTGGGGGCGGTGCGGGACCCCGGTCTCGCCGAGACGTCGCAGACGTTCGTCGCCCGGATCAACGCGATGGCCCACGAGGCGATCGCTCACCTGCAGCCGGGCACCCACGATCCCGCGCTGCTCGATGCGCAGACGACGGCCGTCACCACCTTCATCGCGGGCGTGTTCACCCGGCTTGTCGGCGGAGACCGCACCATCAGCAACGCCGAGCAACTCACCGGGCTGCTGGAGGCTGTCGCCACCGCGGTGTCGCTGCAGCGGGCATAAGCGTCGCGGCGAAAACCCCTGTGCAGTCGGCTGACAAGGCCTAACGTTATTGCCGATCGGTGTCTCCACGCCGGAGCACCCGGAGGATTGGATGGAAATGAAGCGACTTTTCGCCGCTGGCATGCTGGCCTTCGCGGGGTTGATGACGGCCGGGCTGGGGATCAGCAATGCCGACACGATTCAGACAGAGGGCAACTATCCGACCCGGCAGGCTTGTCAGGACGCCGGGCCCGGCGTGAAAGCCACGACGCCTGGGGGCTGGAACAACTTCTGGTGCGTCCCGGATCGCAACGCTGGCGGCAACTGGAAGTTGGTTCTCAGCAACTAGTAGGTGTAGAAGCCTTCGCCGGTCTTGATGCCGAGCTTGCCCGCGTCGACGTAGGACCGCAGCAGGTCGCGCACGCTCTCCGGCAGGTGCGGAAACTCCGCGGCGTAGTGGTTCTCGATGTCGAGCACGACGTCCAGGCCCACCATGTCCATCATCTGAAACGGTCCCGCGGGCACACGCCAGTTGACCTTGAACATTCCGTCGACATCCTCCGGGCGAGCCACCCCCTCGGCGACGACAGCCAGCGACTCGCGCTTGATGGCGGCCCAGATGCGGTTGAAGATGAAGCCGGTGCTTTCCTTCCGCGCTTCAAAGGGATGCACGCCGAATTGGGGCAGCACGGCCAGCAGGGTGTCCAGCACGCTGCGGGCAGTTTCACCGTCCGACATCAACTCGATCGCGTTGATGTCTGGTGGCATGTAGAAGTGCATGTTGCACAAACGTGTTTTGTCCCGGACGTTTTCGGCCATCAGCCGCGACGGATACGATGACGAGTTGGTGCCGAAGATGGTGTCCGGTGGCGCCGCTTGGTCGATCTCGCCCCACAACGGAATCTTGATCTCCAGCTTCTCCGGGACCGACTCCACCGCCAGCCAGGCGCCGTCCAGCGCCTCGTCGAGCGACCCGGTGGCCATCACGACGCCGACTTCGCCAAATCCCCGGTCGGCCACCAGCTTCGGTAGGGCCTGGGTCACGTACTGCGTCGCTTCGTCACGTTGTTCTGCGCGCCGCGCGTTGATGCGCACCGTTCCGCCTCGGGAGGCGAACATCAGGGCGACGCGGCGGCCCAAGGTGCCCGCCCCGATCACCGCGACGGGGCGGTTTTGGATGTCTTCGAATGCGTACGTGTAGGAACCAGTCACACACGCATGCTAAGTCACGGCGGCACGGCCGGGTCCGTCGCTCACCGACAAAGAATCCCGCAGCGTTGTCTCGCTCCGACAATCGGACGCTTCCCGGCGCCGCCTACGCCGCAGCTGAACCTGGGCGACTTTTTGCCCACCTCTGAGCGACAATCGCCGCCGGCGCGCACTGGTGAAATCTCTTGTGCCACAGCAGTTTCACCAGCCACAAGGCGCCCGTTTTTTGTCGGTGGGTCGGGCTAGTTTCGGAGTATGAGTTCAGCCGTTCTCGATCGAGAGGTGTTCACCGCGAAGTTCGAAGTGTTGGATACCGCGCTCGAGGACGTCCTCGGGCTGGATTCGGAGATGCTGTGCACCCCGGAGCGGCTGGCATTGCTGGAACGCTACGAAAAGGTGCGACGACGCCTGTCCGCCGGCGAACATCCCCTGATCAATCAACTTGCGCAGGAGGCCACCCCCGAGGAATTGGGCGGCAAGCTCTCCCATGCGGTCGCCGACTGGACGTTGATCAGCCGTGCCGAAGCAGCCCGCCGCGTCCGTGATGCTGCTGATCTGGGCGAGCGGCGCGCGCTGACCGGCGAACCGCTGGGCCCGGTGTTGGCGGCCACCGCCGCCGGCCAGCGAGCCGGAAAGCTAGGTGTCGAGCACGTCGCGGTGATCCGCCGCTTCTACCACCAGCTACCCGGTTGGATCGATGCCGACACCCGCGCCCACGCCGAA
>DASYJS010000290.1:0-5634 GCA_035996225.1 Mycobacterium sp.
TCAATCCCTTTGTTCACCAGCGCTGTTGCGACGTGGTCTGCTGAGAATTACCCAGCCGGCGGCACCGCTGGCGGACGACATACGTTGGCGGCCGGATCCCACCACGAGCCGTTGTCGCATGCCAGCGGTTGCGGCCCGACACCGAGCGGCCGGCATACATTGGCCGTCGGGTCCCACCACTGCCCCGGCTCGCATGCCAGCGGTTGCGGCCCGACACCGAGTGGTCGGCAGACCTTGCCCGTCGGGTCCCACCACTCGCCGTCCACGCAGTCGGCCGAGCTCACCGCCGGCGTCGCGATCGTCACGGCTGCCATCGAGGCCAACGCCATCATGACGACGGCAACAAGATGGCGAACGGATGTCCTCACTACGGGCCTCCCTCGTGGTGTATGCATCATCGAACCGGGCCCGGCCATAGAGGTCAAGCCCGTCCTGCTCGATCGAGCCCAGGACCGGCCGCCTCGACCGCCCTAGACTGAGCACGACCAGACCGTCCGGGTGGGAGATTTCCGATGAGCATGGCGTACCTCGCGCAACCCGACCAACAGCAGAAGCTCGAATGGCTAGACGGGGGCACCCTGGCGATGCTGCTCGACGGTAAGGCAACCGACGGCCAACTGATGGTCGGCCGCTTCGACGTCAGCAGGGGCGAGGCCCCGCCGTATCACCTGCACACCCGTGAGGACGAGGTGTTCATGCTGATCAAAGGCACCGCCCTGGTGTGGTACGACGATCAGGAGATGGAATTGGAGGAAGGCGGAATCGTCTTCCTGCCCAAGAACATTCCGCACGCGTACCGCATCACATCGGAGCGGGCCGACCTGTTGATGATCAATACGCCTGCCGGCATCGAGGGCATGTTCCGTTACTCCGGCCGGGATCGGGCGACGCCGCGACCCGACGATTTTGAGATTTCTTCGCAGCGGATGGCCGAGGGCGCAAAGGAGTACGGCCAAGTGATCATCGGCCCGCCCCGGTAATCGGGTAGTCGACTACCCGAGCCCTCCGCCCTCGAGCGCGTGCGCGATGTGATCGCCCGCGTTCGCGGACCTTCAGCACCCGTTGCCGGTGACGAACAGTTGCCCGCCGGTCTCTCCGCCCGACGATTTTGGACTTTCGCGCATTTTGCTCACGGGAGCGGTAGGGTCTTTCCATGGCCGCCAAAGGCCGCATCGACCTGCGACTCGGCACGCAGGTACTGCTGGTGCAGCTCGTCATCGTGACGCTGGCATTGATCGTCGCGTTTGCGTTGTTCGCCGCGTACAACCGGCACCGGTTGAATGTCCAGTACGGCATCCACGCGATGGATATCGCCCGCGTGGTGGCCTCTGCGCCGACCGTGCTCAACAACATCTCTCAATACGATGCGGCGCCGCCGACCCCAATCCCGGGATTCGTTGACGAACTGGCGACCGGCCCGATCCAAAGCATCGCGTCGCGGGTTCAGCAGCGCACACACGTACTGTTCGTGGTGGTCGCCAACACCCACAGCATTAGGCTGGCGGCTCCAGAGCGGGACATGTTGGGTCACCAGGTGCCCGGCGACTTCACGCAGGCGCTAGCCGGTCACGAGCAGACCGCGCAAGAACCGACGGTTTTCGGCGTGGTGATAGTCGCGAAAGTTCCTGTGCAGCAGCCGGATGGTCGGGTGCTGGGCATAGTCTCGGTTGGCATCTCCACCAAGGCCTTTGACGACGAGTTCTCGACCAACCTGCGCGTGCTGGCCGTGATGGGAGGTGTTCTCCTGCTGATCGGCGTCGCTGGCTCGGTGGTGCTGGCCAGGCGTTGGCGAGGACTGACACTGGGTTTGCGGCCGGCGGAGATTATCGAGCTGGTGCGCACCCAGGCGGCGGTGCTGCAAGGCATCGGCGAGGGCGTGCTAGCGGCTGACACGTCCTGGAATACCACCTTCGTCAACGACGAGGGGTGCCGGCTTCTCGAGATTAGTAACGAAACAGGTTGGCACGTCGACGAGATCGGGTTGACCCCAAGGGTTCTCGACGTCTTCAAAGCGGCCAATTCGGCGCCAACGCTGGCTAATGTCGGTGAACGCATCGTTGTGGTCTCCGCCCGGCCGGTGTTGCGCGAAGGACGCGAGCTGGGAACTGTGTTGGTGGTGCGGGACAGAACCGATGTTGAATCACTAACCCGGCAACTCGACGCAGTGCAGCTGATGAGCACCGTGCTGCGCGCACAGCGCCATGAGTTCGCCAACCGTCTGCACCTGCTGAACGGGCTGTTGCACGGCGGTCACATCGACGAGGGGTTGCAGTATCTGGAAGAGCTCCTCGGGTCAGGCCCGTTGGGATCCGCGCTACCGGGCATCGACTCCATCCGTGACGCCTACCTGCAGGCATTTTTGGCGGCCAAGGGTGCAGCGGCGCGCGAAGCCGGTGTGACGCTGAAGATCGGTGAGAACACCTGGGTCTCTGGCCGGCTCGTGCTGCCAGTCGACGTCACCACCGTGGTGGGCAACCTGCTGGACAACGCCATCGACGCCGCTCGGTTGAGTGACACCGCGACGAGAGAGGTGGAAGTTGAGCTGTTGCAGGATGGTTCGACGCTGCATGTCACGGTGGTCGACAGCGGCGACGGCGTCGCACCCGAGTTTGTCGACGATCTATTCACCGAGGGCACGACGACCAAACCGGACTCTGGCATACCGGGCGGCCGGGGTATTGGGCTCGCGTTGTCGCGTCAGATCAGCCGCTCCCTCGGTGGCGATCTCTGGCTGGCCAGCCTCGGCGAGACGGGATCGCAGCTGCACGGCGCCGAGTTCATCGCCCGGCTGCCGGGCGTGATGGTTGAGGAGGCGCAATGGGTGACACAGACCTGACGGTGCTAGTAGTCGACGACGACTTCCGCGTCGCCCATATGCACGCCGAGGTCGTCAAAACGCTTCCCGGCTTCACGGTGATCGCGACCGTCAACACGCTCGAGGCCGCACGCAAGGCCGACGCCGTCGACCTTGCGTTGGTCGACGTCTACCTGCCCGACGGGTCCGGAATCGACTTCGTCCGAGAATTGCACGGCGACAGCATGGTATTGACGGCAGCCACCGAGGCAGTCACGATCCGGGCAGCCATGTCGGCAGGGGCGCTGAGCTACCTCGTCAAGCCGTTCTCGACCACAGAGCTCGCCGCGCGGCTATCCGGCTATGCTCGCTATCGCAGAATCCTGGCCAGCCCCAATCTGAGCTCCAGCGACGTGGACGCGGCACTGGATGCGCTGCGTCCTAGGATTGCTCCCCCACAGTCGGCCACAATGGCCTCCTCCTCCACCAAGCAGCTTGTGCTGCAAGCTTTGCGAAGTTCGGAGAAGCCAATGTCGGCGGCGGAAGTCTCTGCGACGATCGGGATATCAAGGGCAACCGCCCAACGGTATCTGGCGGCGTTGGCCACTGCCGGCGACGTCACCGTGGGCCTGCGTTACGGCACCACGGGACGACCCGAGCAGGAATTCGTAGCGACCGACAAGCGCAGAATGCGTCTACCGCGCTGAGCGGTTGCCTGTCACCGGTTTTTCGCAGAACCACGTGCGCCACCCGGGATGGCGATCGCCTTGGCAGGCCACCAGTTGGCCCGCCCGAGCATTGCCGCAAGGGCAGGCACCGTGATGGTGCGCACCACGAATGTGTCGACCAACAGCCCCACACCGATGATGACCCCGGTTTGCACCATGGACGAGAGGCTGCCGAATAGGAGGCCGAACATCGAGGCGGCGAAGATGATTCCAGCTGAGGTGATGACACCGCCCGTCGAACGAACGGCACGGATGACGCCGCTGCGGACACCAGAGGCTGACTCTTCGCGAATTCGCGTGATCAACAGCAGGTTGTAGTCCGCTCCGACGGCGACCAGCACGATGAACGCCATTGCCGGCACGTTCCAATAGATAGCCTCATGGAGCACGAACTGGAAGAAGACGACCCCAACGCCCAAGGCCGACAGGTAGGAGAGCACCACGGAGGCAATGAGGTACAGCGGAGCAACGATCGCACGGAGCAGTGCGACGAGGGTGAGGAAGACAACCAGAAGCGTCACGACGACGATCAGCCGAACATCGTCGTTGTAGTAGCTGCGCATGGCGCTGTACATCGCGGTGGTACCGACCACCGATATCGACGCATCCGAGAGTGAGGTGTTGGGCTGTGCGCCGCGGGCAGTATTGAGGATCGATGCCACCTGGTCCATCGCGGCTGTGCTGAACGGGTCGAATTTCGTTTCGACGCTGAAGCGCGCCGAACGCCCGTCGGTTGAGAGGAACATCTTCGCCGCGTTCTTGAAGTCATCCGAGGTGATCACCTTGGGCGGGATGTACATGCCCGCCATGGAGTTTCGCGAGGAGTCGCGATTCATCGACAGCAGCAAATCGGCCGCCTGATTCATTCCGACACCCATCTTCTTGGTCTGGTCGACGAGTGCGCGGACCCCCTGGTCCAGCCGCTGGCTCCCGTTGGCGAGCGCGTCGGCGCCTTCCTGCAGGCGCGCCAACTGTTGGGCTACATTGGCGTTGCCCGCCGCTGCCAACAGGGTGCTCAGAGTTTGCATCTTTGTCTGAAGTCTTTGCACCACAACGGCTATCTGCGCAGTCAACGTACCGCCGCTTTGCGCCTGGGCTAGTTGCTGGACCTGGGCGCGGCCGGCGGTGCATGCAGGGTTGGCGTTGCATTGCGGACTGGCGTTCAAAGCGTCGAGCATGGGGCCAGCCGCGTCGACGGCACTGGTGGCCAGCGCCGAGGCGGACCCGGCATTCGCCAGTCCACGCATCGTGTCCAAGAGCTGGGCCGCCGCGGCCAGCTGCTGCTGCACCTGGTTCAGGGTTGTGCCGAGTTGCATCGCGGGCCCACTGGCGCTGCGGGTTTGGTCGCGAACCTGGACGAGGCTTGCCGCAAGTTTGTCGGCGCCGGCGGTCAGTGCGTCGAGGTCGTTGGTCCTGCCTGAGACCTGCGTCGAGACGTCTTCCAGGTTGCTGCCGACCTGCCCGGCTTGAAAGCTGAGTTTGATCTGATCGAGCGGTTGGCCGTTGGGTCGCGTGACGCCACGCACCGACGCGATATTGGGCAACTGAGAAACACGTTGGGCCATTTGCTCCAAGTCGGCCAAGGCTTGTGGTGTGCGCAGGTCGTTCGGTGAGCGCACATAGATGTATTGCCGCAGAAGTGCACTGGTCGCGAAGTGACGTTCCATCGTCGCGAAGCCGACGTTGCTCTGCGCTGATTGCGGTAATTGCATGCGGTCGTTGAAGGTGGGAGACAGGAAGGCGGTGCAACAGGCCAGCCCGATCAACACCGCCAGACTGATCAGGAGATGCATTTTGGGACGGCGAACGATCTGGGTACCTGACCTCTGCCACAGCCGGCCGGTGAGCGCGCTGCGAGGCGTCACCCAACCGCGCCGACCTGCGAGCACGAGTACGGCGGGCAACAACGTGATCGCGGCAAGAAAAGCGATCACAATCGAAACGGCAAGCGCGGGGCCGACAGTCGTGAACGCGGGTAGGCGAGTGAAGACCATGCCAAGAAAGGTGAGGGCAACGGTGGCCGCCGAGCCCGCGATGACCTTGCCGATCGAGCTCAATGCCTTCTGCACCGCCACGTCGGAGTCCGTCCCCGACCGGATGTACTCGTGGTAG
>DASYJS010000291.1:0-8441 GCA_035996225.1 Mycobacterium sp.
GAAGGCGATTTGCGACACCTCGAGGTCGACGATCACCTGGACGAACGGCTCAGCGCTTCGTTGAACGAGTTCGGTGAGCGGTGGCGGAAGCTCCGTGTCCGCCGCGGATTGAAGCTCCTCGAGGTGGCGGGTCTTAACCGATCCGGGCGGCACGGACAGCTCGGCCCTGGACCCATTTCGGTCGGTCAGCAGGTCGTTGAGGTGGCCTCCCGGAGCGACGTTCCGATACCAAAGCCAGTTGCACAGCTCGGAACCGTCGGGGCCGGGAATCGGATAAGTCAGCATGTGGCCATGCGGCAGGATCCGGTAGGTGATCGCGTCCCGCAGGATGCTCGCTGTGGGCCCGCTGAGTTCCTCGCGTTCGATGGTGCCGCGCCACGCGACGTATCCCACGTAGCGCGGTTGCGCGTCGGGCACCAGAATCGCACGTCCGGTCGAGCGGATACCGTCGGCGCATACCGCCAGGTCCGCGGTCAAAGTCTGACCGTCGGTCAGTGACAGCGCGACTTCATCGCTCCGATTCTCAAGGTGCGCAAGCTGACTCGACAGATGGTAGTGCTCGGTGCCGAAGGCGTCCAGCAACCCTTGATACAACTCGAAGTACGACGCCAACCGGTATGCGCAGGGTCGCTCGTAGGCGACCGAGCCGTCATCTCCGAGATAAACCAGCCTGCTGGCAGGCACGCCGATGTCGCCAATCGCCTTTCCGACGCGTTCGACGAGATAGCGAACGGTGGTGGGGTGCACGACGATTCCGGCGCCGCGCCCCTGCAGCGGAACCGCACTACGCTCCAGAACGTCGACGTCCCATCCCTGGTCGCGGAGAACCAGCGCTGCCGTGAGGCCCCCGAGTGATCCGCCCACCACGAGTGCACGGCTCATAGGGCCGTCCTGTCCTCGAGAACTTTTGCCCACCCGGCGATCGGCGTCGGGGGCGCCATCATTTGTCGTCAGGGTTGAGCGCGCGGAAGGTGACGCCGGCTGCGGCGCCGGCGATGACTTGCGCGACCAGATACACCCACAGCGTCGGCCAGGCGAACATCCTCATCACGGCCGCGCCGACTGTGACTGACGGGTTGAACGCGCCACCGGAGATCGCGCCGACCGCGAAAGCGCCTGCTAGCACGGTGAAACCAATTGCCAGGCCGAAGTACGAGTTGTCCGGGTGGCTCTTGCTCGTCGCTACGTTGAGTACCACGTAGCACAGGGCGAAGGTGAACAGCAGCTCCACTACGAATGCGGCCACCAAAGCGTGACCTGTCAGCGTGATCGTCACGGTCTTCGTGGCCCGTGTCGGATCAACAATCCCACGCACCACTGCCGCAGCCAGCAGACCGGCGCCGAGCTGCACGATCCAGTAGATGGCGGCGTCGCGCACGGAGATCCGGCGCCGCACTAGCACCGACAAGGTCACCGCAGGGTTGTAATGCCCGCCCGAGATGTGTCCACCGGCGTAGACCATCACCATCAGGACCGCACCGATAGCAAGCGGGGCGAATTGGCTGCCGCTGCCGACGGCGGCACCGACCGTGAACACCAAGAAGAACGTGCCGATCGCTTCGGCGGCGTACTTCACTCCCGAGGGAGGTGCGCTGACGACTTCGGTTGACTCTTCAGCCGTGATTGGCTGAGTCGGTGCAGCCGGTGTTGTGACCATGGCTTTAAGAATTGCCGTCCTGGGCGCCGACGTCGTCAGCGCTGACGCCCATTCATGATTCCTGCCAGCCTCACTGCGCGCATACCTGGCAGCTGCATTCGGACGGTCGCCCGACCCGAGAACGACAACCGAGATCCGCGGCGATTCGACGATGCCGACCGCTTGGAGATAGCCGGAGAGCTGGAGCGCAATCCGACTGCGCTGCTGAACGGCTGGCAAGAGGTCGAGCTTGCATGGGTCTAGGAATGTGCCCGGCTACCTGGCCCATCTGAGATCACTCGTGGCACTTGCGATCTCACGCACACGGTGGCGCCGCTTAAGCGGCGGCGCGCTATGGGCCGATTCTGGTTGGGGCGGTTGATGTCTCGGGAACCTACATTTCCATAGTTTGGCTCATCGACCCACAAACGACTCCGCGACGCGCTCAACTACCGAATGCAGCTCCGCTACACCCCGCACTTCCTGCCGGACGGTTCTATCGCCCCTACCACATGCCCCATCCGTGGCCGTGAGCCGTGATTTCGCTGCTCCAGAGTCCCGCGAACCTCACAGTCGACTTGCTCGCCCATCGCATTCCTGCGGTCGCCTGGCTGCAGGACCGGTACGCCATGTGGCGGCGCTACACGTGGTTCCGCAACGAGATGGGCGAGAAGCAAGCAGAGTTCAAACCGGCCGAGGAGTTCAGGCGTTAGCGACCTGGCCTGCATCAGGCTCCCACGGCGAGGGTGGGGCAACCCCCGAAATTCGGTAGAACAGGTTGACGAGCTCGTCGATGACCTCGTCGATGGTCAGCGAAAGCTCGCCGCCCAGCCAGGCCGTCCCGATCTGTAGCGCAGCACCGATGAATCCATACGCCTTGAGGCGCAGCTCATCCGGCGGCGGCGGGTCGTCATCGCCGGTGGCGAAGGCGAACCAGAGTTCGACCGCGCGCGTTGGGAATTCATCACGGTACTTCCTGAGAGGACCGGCCTGGGACTCGACGGCTAGCAACCGGACCGCCCGTGGATCGCTCAAGAGCGCTCGCACGTAAGCCGTCAGCGCGGGACGGGGGTCACGACCGGCGCCGGCCTCGATCGCCGGGACAACCGCTGCCACCAGATTTCCCGTCACTTGTTCGAACACCGCATCGGCTAGCGTGTCGATCGACGCGAAATTCTCGTAGAAGTACCGCTTGGTGAGCCGGGCCTCGGCACAGATGTCCACGATTCCGACCGCGGCGATTCCCCGCGTTCCGAATAATTGCAGGCCGGCCTCGATCAACCGCTGGCGGCGCTCGTCACGCCGGTCGATGGCACTGACACCGCGGTACAGGCGCGCTGTCGCGAGCTTCGATGAGTTCACTTCCTGTGCCATGAGTCCTCGCTGTTGACACGCATTGGTATCAGATACTACGGTTCCAACCTATCTGATACTGCATCGGATCAGTTTTAGGAGCTAACGATGACGGAAACCATGCTCGCGCCGTTGGATCCCGACGGGCTGGTGTGGGAGCACTTTGGTCGCCTACCGATGTATCGCCTGTCCAACGGGCTGCGCGAAGCGATGTTGCAAAACATGCATCCCGGACTGGCCGCCGGCGTCGAGCACCATTCGGTGTTCTTCGAAGATCCGCTTGCCCGCGGCAGACGATCGATCGGACCGATCATGTCGGTCGTCTATGGCGGACCCACCTCGCACGAGTGGGGAAAATTGGTGCGAAGCTTCCACGGCCCCATCAAGGGCGTCGACAAATACGGCCGCCGATACAGCGCGCTCAACCCCGAGACCTTCTTCTGGGCGCACGCAACGTTCGTCGAAGACATCGTGACGGGACACAAGCTCACGGGCTATCCGCTGTCTGAGGCCGAGAAGCAGGCCCTCTACCTGGAGTCGATCGACTGGTATCGCCTCTACGGCGTCAGCATGAAGCCCGTCCCGCAGGATTGGAACGCGTTTCAGGAGTACTGGGAGCACATGATCAACAATGTGCTCGAGGACAGTCGCCCGGTGCGTGAAGGATTTCACATGTACCGGACGATGCCCCCGCCGGCCAGCAAGCACCTGTCCGATCTTGCCAACTCCGTTGTGGGACCACTGATCCTGAAACCGTTCGTGCAGACACCGCTGGTGAAGTTGATGCTGTGGATTACCACCGGCGCGCTCCCGCCTGTGCTCCGAGAGCGACTGTGCCTGGATTGGACCCGAATCGATGAATTGCGTTATCGCCTGCACCTCAAGACAGTTCACGAAGTCATCAAGGGGATTCCGGCACAATTCCAATACTTTCCACTCGCACGAGAACAGCGAGGCCACTACCAGCGCACGGGTACCGTCGCGCCGATACGACTGCCAACCCGAACCCCGCATCAATGAAATCGCTCGCCTACTCCATCGGCCCGACCGCGGGGGAACGGCTCCAGAGAACAGAGCAAGACAGAAAGGGCCGATCTAATGGCGGAATCCACATTTAGAGATGAGGATCGGGTGTCCGGTAAAAACCTTGTGCCCGTGAGGTGTCGGTGCCATGAGTCTGACTAGGACGTTGCGACAGAAGTTTCCATTCCTGAGGTACTCGTTCCTGCGCGGCGCCTTCGGCGGCCTGAACGTCATGCGGACCGGTCAGATGGGTGACGGCCGGGAGGAGGCGACGGTCGAGTACGTCGTTGCCAACGCACCGTTGGGCGATGTCGACGCCGCGATCGACGCCATCGACAACTTTGCCTACGACAAGTCGATCCTGATGAACGTCGGCGACGAGAAGGGCCAGCTGCTCGATGCCGCCGTCAAGCGCGCGAATCCGAAGCTCGTCATGGAACTCGGTGCCTACTGCGGATACAGCGGGCTGCGGATCGCCCGAGCGGCGCCGGGTGCCAAGGTGTTCTCGATCGAAAAGTCCGGTGCCAATGCCTCGGTGGCCCGCCGCGTGTGGGCGCACGCCGGCCTCGCCGATCGCATCACCTGCATTAACGGCACTGTCGACGACGGGACGACGCTCGATATTCTTGTCAAGGATTACGGATTCACCCAGGGCTGTTTGGATTTCGTGTTCCTCGACCACTGGAAGGACGTATACCTGGACGACCTGCAGCGGCTAGTCGACCGGGGCTGGCTGCATCCGGGCACGATCGTGGTCGCCGACAACGTCGGCATCCCCGGCGCACCCAAGTACCGCGCCTACATGAAGGACCAGCAAGGCGAGCGGTGGCAGACCATCGAGCACGAAACCCACGTCGAATATCAGACGCTACTCAAAGACCTGGTTCTGGAGTCGGAATTCCTGAGCTGAGCCGCTGGGCCGGCGGTCGAACCAGCTCTGAAAGCATTCCGTCGTGTTCGAAAGCCGGATCACCCCGGCATGGAATAACTAACCATGACCAAGCAGGTCCACGGCGAACCTGACAGGCCCGGCTCCAGTCAGACTCTTTTTAGGGTGGCGTCGAGGATGACCTTGACAGGCTTGGTGGTGCCCCGTCGGGTGATCCCGTACTCCTTGGGTGACACGACCACCGTGGCGTGGTAGCGGGGTGGTCCCGCTGTGATTGACCGAGTCGCCTGGAAGGTGACCGACTGGCTGACGTCGCGGACCCGCAGGGTGCCGGTGACGTTGAGCCCGGTGGGCGTTTCGACGATGGACGTGCTGCGGAACTCCGCGGTGGGAAACCGTGCTGTCGCAAACACGTTATCTGCCCTGAGGTGCTCGTCGCGCAGCTTGATGCGGGTATCCACGCTGTCGGTCCATATGACGGATGAGATCTCGGATTCAGCCACCGATGCACCCACCGTGATCGCCGACTCGTACTGGTCGAACCGGCCATTCACCTTCATGCCGAAGGCCGCCTTAGCCTGAAAACCGATTGACGTCGCTGTGGTATCCAAAGTCCACTCGCCGGAGCTCAATTCAGTGTCCACTACAGACAATCCTCTCCTTGACTAGTACCCGTTCTGTACCTGTGGCTGTCCCACGTTGCGCCGGATCACTCTCGCCGTCCCCGAGGTCGGGCTCCTCACCGGCCGAGAGGTAGGTCGATTCGCCTCGCGAACAACGGTCGGGCACTTTGCTCTGTCTAGGGAACCTACATTTCCATCACGACGGTCTTGGCTTCGGTAAAGAATTCGCGACTGTGCTTGCCTCCTTCGCGGCCGATCCCGCTGTCCTTGAAGCCGCCGAACGGTGCGCGCAGATCGCGAACGAAGTAGCAGTTGACCCAGACTGTGCCGGCCCGCACAGCGCGTGCCACCCGGTGCGCGCGACGCGTATTTTCGGTGAATACCATGGCGTTCAGGCCGTATCGGGAGTCGTTCGCCAGCCGGATAGCCTCGGCTTCATCGTCAAAAGGGGCGATGGTGACGATCGGACCGAAGATCTCCTCATGGCTGATCCGCATCTGCTGGGTGGTGTTGACCAGCACCGTCGGCCGGACCCACCAGCCTTCATGCAGACCGCCGGTGAGGAGCTTGGCTCCTTCGGCTTCGGCGATGTCAAAGTAGCGGCACACCTTCTGCCAGTGTTCTTCGCTTGCCAGCGGCCCGATGTCGGTGGCGGGGTCGGTCGGGTCGCCGACCACGAGACGCTCGGCCAAATCGACGAAGCGGTCGACGAACTCGTCGAAGATCGCGCGCTCGACATAGAGGCGGCTGCCGGCCAGGCAGACTTGGCCGGAGTTGGTGAAGGCAGCCTTGATGGACCAGTCGAGCGCGGCGTCGAGGTCGGCGTCGGCGAAGACCAGGTTTGCGCTCTTGCCGCCCAGTTCGAAGCTCACGCGTTTGAGGGTGGGTGCACCAGCTTGAAGGATCTTGCGTCCGGTGTTGGATTCGCCGGTGAACGTCACGAGATCGACAGCGGGGCTGGTGGTTAGGGCTTCGCCGGCTTCACCGGGGCCGTAGCCGTGCAGGATATTGAACACGCCTCGGGGTAGCCCGGCCTCGATGGCCAACTCGCCGAGACGGGTGCAGGTGCCGGGGCTTTGTTCTGCGGGTTTGAGAACTACGGTGTTGCCGAAGGCGAGGGCAGGGGCGACTTTCCAAGTCGACAGCATCAGTGGGAAGTTCCACGGGCTGATGGCGGCGGTAACGCCGACGGGTTCGTAACTCGTGTAGATGTGGTGGGTGCTTGACGGTAGGGATTCGTCCTCGCAGAAACGCGGATAGTCAGCGAAGAATCGGAAGTTCGCAACCGAGCGTGGCAGGTCGCGCTCGCGGCATTGGGTCACCGGCTTGCCCATGTCGGTGGACTCCAGTGCGACAAGCTCATCGGTGTGCTGTTCGATGAGATCGGCGAGGCGGTGCAAGTGGGCGCCCCGCTCGTCGGGACTCATGCGAGGCCATGGGCCTTCGTCGAAGGCGACCCTCGCGGCGGTCACAGCCCGCGCGGCGTCTTGTGCGGATCCGCGGACAACTCTTGCCCAGGCCTGCCGGGTGGTGGGGTTGACCGTGTCGAACCACTGGTCGGTGGTGACCGGTTCACCGTCGATGAGGTGGGTGAGTTCATCCATATCCAATTCCGGCTTTCAGGCGCAACGGTCAGTCAACGATTACCGGAGGCGTGGATTCGCTTGCGGAGTCCCAGACATCCTGGTCGCTCATCGACACCAAAAGGTCGTACACCTCGGGCCAGTGCATCGCGGGCATGTCAGGATCGGCGGCTGGCTGCGCGACGGCGGTCGCGGGCCTCTCGAAAGCGGCCGGGTTTTTGAGTGCTTCCACCTCATGCTGGGAGATGTCGCACAGGCCAACAACTTCGGGGTCCACCCAGGCGGTCGCGTCGATATCGTGTCCGCAGGTGACTTCTAAGCTCAGGCCTTCGGGTCCTCCGAAGTAGATCGACTTGATGAACCCATGGTCTATGGGGCCGATCACCTGCACGCCGCGACTGCGGATCCGATCCCGCATCGTCAGAACTTCGTCGAGGGTGTCGACATGGAGGGCGACGTGCTGCATCCCACCGATGGTGACGGCGCCGCCGGGATTGCCGGCGTGAGTTACGCCCCACTCGATGTCCTTGGGATTGTCGGGGTGCTGGACGAACGCGACATAGCTGTCCGGGGCCAGTTCGACGAAGCCGTGGAACGCGCCGTCGACGCCATGCATGTAGTACAGCGCGCGTAGCGGGCAGCCGAGAACATCGCACCAGAATTCGAGCTGTCCCTTCATGTCTCGTGTGCTCAGGGCTAGATGGTTGACGCCGCGGGGGTGCAGGGTGGTCGTCATGCGTGCTGATCCTTGGATGTTGAGCTGATTAGTCGGATGTTTGAGGTGATTACTTGGCTTGCCGACGGCACCATTCGAGCACCACGTCGCTGTAGGCGACGGTGTGCGACAGCATGAGTTGATGCATGCCATCGGGATGCACATACAGTTCGACAGGTCCCGCGGTGGCGTCGGCGACCATTTTGGCGACGTCGGGGCCGAAGGTCGTGTCCCGCTCACCAACCGTGTAGAAGATCGGCTTGGTGTTCTGCGAGATCGGAATCACTGGGTCGTATCGGAAGAACGACGCGAATGCTCGCAATTCGTAGTACCAGGTGTTCAGTGGATCGGCCTTCTTTTGCTCGCTCGCGCCGACGTAGCCGTAGTCCTCATCGAAGTTGATGAATCGGTCGAGGCTGAGCAGCAGTTTGTCGCCGAACAGTGCATCGATCTGCTCGAAAGCCTCGCTGCGGAATGGGTTCGGGTTCGGAATCAGCGGCGCGGATGGGATTGCGTAGCCCATCAGGATCGCGCCCCGGAAAGCATCAGAGGCCTGTAGCGCGCAATAGGCCGCCGCGGCACCCAACGATGATCCTTTGATGAACACAGGCAGACCGGT
>DASYJS010000292.1:0-1574 GCA_035996225.1 Mycobacterium sp.
CGGCCGCCGACCCTTTCGCCGGGGGTTGCACCGACTGGTCGAACGAGGGAGCCACCGACTCCCCGGGGGTCGACGCGACCGGGGCCGGCTGCTCCGACACCGCGGCGGTGTCCCCGACCAGCACGATCAGGTCAGCCAGCACCACGATCGAGACGATGGCCGCCAGGCCCAGGCGCGCTGTCGGGTACTTACCGAGAAACCGGTCGACGGCGGTGTCCATACCTGAATTGTGCTGATCTTGACGCTGTTCGATGCGTCACTATCGGGTGGCGTCGGCGTATTGCCGTATTACGCGGCCAATTCCGCGCATTTACGCAACGTGCGTGTGTGCCAGGACACAGAAGGGTCGGAACCCTCCCGCCCAAAAAGCAAAAAGAGCGGGCACCGGGCCGTGGCCCGGCGCCCGCTCCTCAGCGGCGCGACTCCCGGAGGAGTCAGCTCATGTCAGTCGTTCTTGTTGCTCTGGCCGCACTTGCCGTCGTGGCTGTCGCTGGAGTGCTGGCCGAAGGACAGGATGCCCAGCGCGCCCGAGAGGATCGAGTTGTTGCACGCCTGCACGGGCACCTGGACGCCGACGTCCTGCAGGTTCACCAGCCCGCTCTGCAGGTGGGTGCTGCGACCACCGTCGTAGTCGCTGTCGTCGTTGTGACCCCGGCCGTGACCGTCGTGGTCGCCGTCGTTGTTGTCGTCGTCATCGCCGTTGTGGTCGCCCCCGTCGTGGCCCTTGTGACTGTGGTGGCCATGACCCCCATCACCGCTGTAGTCACCGGCGAAAGCAAGTGGGCTGACCGCCAGCAGGCCAGCGGCGCTCACCGCGAGGACGATTGCAGCCTTCTTAAACACGGGATATCTCCTTGATCAGGTCGCGGAGGGGGAGCCTCCGCTGCGGGGATGTCGGAGTTCTGGGGGGAGCCCACCGACTCGGCAAAAGCTAGCGGAGATCGCGACATACGCAAACTCGATACCCACAAATAAGGGTAGCGCGGTGATCTTGGAGAACGTTGTACGTACATTCCAGTGAATTACTGATGGTGCGCACGTGCGCTGTACGCCCCACACCAACGGGTGACTCGGAGGTTACGCGTATCTTCCGGTGATTTTTTTGACTGCGCCGAACGGACGAGCGGTCTCACGCAGCGTCTTGAGCCGTTCGCCGCGAGATCATGACCGTTCGCCGCGGCGTTCGCTAATGATCACTCGAATCGCCGTTCACGGCCGACCAGAGGCCCGAAACGACGGTCGCAACCCGCCCGTCCGGGCGCACCAACTCGCTCCGCACAGTCCGGAAGGCCCGGCCGCGCCGGACGTACTCGGTACGGCAGCGCAGCTCGCTGCCGTCCGCCGGGACCGGCAGCAGGTACTGCGCCTGGAGGCTGAGCGGCGTCATCGACTCGCCGGCCGCCGTGTCGGCGTGCACGAACCGCTGCTGTGCCAGGTGCCCGATGGTCAGCAGCGCGCCGCCATGGACGTCCTGGCGCATGTTCGCCAACTCGGCGGCGGCCGGCAGGACCCAGAGCGCCGGATCGTCCCCGGCCGGCGCCAGGGCGCGGAGCAGCGCGTCCGGCTTGCCCACC
>DASYJS010000293.1:0-2160 GCA_035996225.1 Mycobacterium sp.
GTCGGCGAGCTGTATCTGGCCGGGCGCGGCGTGGGATACGGGTATTGGCGCCGCTCCGAGCTGACCGCGTCGCGATTTATCGCCTGCCCCCACGGTAATGCCGGTGCCCGGATGTATCGCACCGGGGATCTGGTGCGCTGGGGCGCTGACGGGCAGCTGCAGCATGTCGGGCGCGCCGACGAACAAGTCAAGATTCGCGGGTACCGCATCGAACTCGGCGAAATACGCGCTGCCCTAGCCGGTTTGGAAGGCGTGGAGCAGGCCGCGGTTATCGCCCGCGAGGACCGCCTCGGTGCCAAACGCCTCGTCGGGTATGTCACGGGGACCGCCGATCCGGCCTGGATACGTACCCAGCTCGCCAACCAACTGCCGCCATACATGGTGCCGGCCGCGGTATTGGTGATCGACGCATTGCCGATGACGGTCAACGGCAAACTCGACACCCGGGCCCTGCCCGCACCGGACTACCGCGACGTCGATCACTACCGCCCACCGGCCACCGCCGTTGAGGAGATCCTGGCCGGGATCTATGGCCAAGTGCTGAGTGCGGAGCGGGTCGGGGCCGACGACTCCTTCTTCGACTTGGGCGGGGATTCGCTGTCGGCGATGCGGGTGATCGCGGCGATCAACACCCTCCTCGACGCAGATCTGAAGGTGGGCAAGCTCTTCGATGCACCCACCGTTTCCCAGTTAGCCCTCCATCTCGGTGCGGAGGCGAATCACCGTGAGCCGCTTACGGCGCTCGAGCGGCCGGCGTTGGTGCCGTTGTCCTTCGGCCAATCGCGGTTGTGGTTTCTCGATCAGTTGCAGGGGCCCTCCCCGGTCTACAACATGGCGGTGGCGTTGCGGCTGTCCGGCCACCTGGATGTCGATGCACTGGCCGCCGCACTGGGTGACGTGGTGGCACGCCACGAGAGCCTTCGAACACTGTTCGTGGCACCGGAGGGCATACCCCAACAATTGGTGGTGGCCGCTGATCGTGCCGAGTTTGGTTGGCAAATCATTGACTCCAGCGGATGGTCCCCAGACCGACTGCACGAGGCGATCGATGTCGCCGTGGGTCACCCGTTCGATCTATCCTCCACAATCCCCTTGCGGGCAACGCTTTTCCGCCGCGCTGATGACGAGCATGTACTGGTGGGCGTGGTGCACCACATCGCCGCCGATGGCTCCTCGATCGTCCCACTGGTGCGCGATCTGGGCGAGGCGTATGACGCCCGCCGCCGGGGACAAGTCCCGGGCTGGGCGCAATTGCCAGTGCAGTACGCCGATTACACGCTGTGGCAGCACGCGCAGTTCGGTGATCTGGATGATCCCGACAGCCCCATCGCGTCCCAATTGACCTACTGGGAAGACGCGCTGGCCGGTATGCCCGAGGTCTTGCCGCTGTCCACTGATCGGCCCTACCCGCCGGTGGCCGATCAGCGTGGCGCCAGCGTGGCTGTCCAGTGGCCGGCCGAGTTGCAGCAGCGGGTGCGCGAGGTGGCGCGCGAACACAATGCGACCAGCTTCATGGTGGTCCAGGCCGCCCTGGCGGTGTTGTTGTCGGCGGTCAGCGCGAGTCCCGATGTGGCCGTCGGGTTTCCGATCGCCGGACGTCGCGACCCCGCACTCGACGAGCTGGTGGGCTTTTTCGTCAACACCCTGGTGCTACGCGTCGACACGACGGGCGATCCCACTGTCGCGGAGCTGCTGGCTCAGGTGCGCCAGCGCAGCCTGGCCGCCTACGAGCATCAAGACGTGCCGTTCGAAGTCCTCGTCGAGCGGCTCAACCCCACCCGAAGCCTTACCCATCATCCGCTGGTGCAGGTGATGTTGGGCTGGCAAAACACCGCGCCCGCCGAGCTGGCGTTGGGCGATGTGCAGGCCACCGCGCTGACGATCGACACCCACACCGCCCGAATGGATTTGTCGTTCTCGTTGTCCGAGCGCTGGACCCAAGCCGGTGAACCCGCCGGGATCAGCGGCACGGTCGAGTTCCGCACCGACGTGTTCGACGCGGCCAGTATTGAGGCGTTGATCGGGCGGCTGCAGCGGGTATTGGTGGCGTTGACCACCGATGGGGCACAACGACTTTCCTCGATTCAGCTGTTGGATTCCGACGAGCACGCCCACCTCGATGCGATCGGCAACCGCGCCGTCCTGACCCAGCCGGCGACC
>DASYJS010000294.1:0-4192 GCA_035996225.1 Mycobacterium sp.
CCGACAACACCGAGGATGCCGTCCGCTTTCAGGCGGATGCGTTACGGCGAGGGCATGAAGGAGTAATGCTGAAGACTTTATCCGCGCCCTACGCCGCCGGCCGCCGAGGCTCGGCGTGGATCAAAGTGAAAGAAGCGCGCACGCTCGATCTGGTGGTGCTCGCCGTCGAGTGGGGATCGGGGCGCCGTCGCGGAAAACTCTCCAACATCCACCTGGGCGCGCGTGACCCGGCCACCGGCGAATTCATCATGGTGGGAAAGACTTTCAAGGGCATGACCGATGCCATGCTGGACTGGCAGACCGCGCGGTTCAGCGACCTCGCCGTCGGATCGATGGACGGCTACGTCGTCCAATTGCGCCCCGAGCAGGTCGTCGAAATTGCGCTCGACGGCGTGCAGAAGTCGACGCGCTATCCCGGCGGGCTGGCGCTGCGGTTTGCCCGGGTCGTGCGCTACCGCGATGACAAGAGCCCGGCCGAATCCGACACCATCGACAACGTCCGTGCGCTGTACTGATTCAGCCGTGCGACGAACTGCCCGTCGTCGTAGGGTTTGACCGTGACTGTGCACGACAAAGACGTCAGCTACATCCGCACCGACGACGACTTGCCACCGGTTGCGATTATCGACCGCTCCCCCATCACCGTCGGGCACAGGATCGTCTTCGGCATCATCGCGATGATCGGTGCGATCGCCTGGGCGATCATCGCGTTCGTTCGCGGTGAAACGGTGAATGCCGTCTGGTTTGTGGTCGCGGCGGTCTGCACGTACGTCATCGGATTCCGGTTCTATGCCCGGTTGATCGAGATGAAGGTCGTTCGCCCGCGCGATGACCACGCCACACCGGCCGAAGTTCTCGACGACGGCACCGATTACGTACCGACCGACCGGCGCGTGCTGTTCGGCCATCATTTCGCCGCCATCGCCGGGGCCGGACCGCTCGTGGGTCCGGTGCTGGCCGCCCAGATGGGCTATTTGCCCTGCAGCATCTGGATCATCTTCGGCGCGGTATTCGCCGGCGCGGTGCAGGACTACTTGGTGCTGTGGATTTCGACGCGGCGCCGGGGCCGGTCGCTGGGCCAGATGGCCCGCGACGAACTCGGCGCGACCGGCGGCGCCGCCGCCCTGCTTGGGGCTTTCGTCATCATGGTGATCATCATCGCGGTGCTGGCACTGGTGGTAGTGCGCGGACTGGCCCAGAGTCCGTGGGGTGTGTTCTCCATCGCGATGACCATTCCCATCGCCATCTTCATGGGCTGCTACTTGCGGTTCCTGCGTCCGGGACGGGTGGCCGAAGTGTCACTGATCGGCTTTGCGTTGCTGATGACCGCCGTGGCTTCCGGTAACTGGGTCAGCGAAACATCTTGGGGCGCATCCTGGTTGAATCTGTCCGCGGTCACGGTCTCGTGGTTGATCGTCATCTATGGCTTCGTGGCGTCGGTGCTGCCGGTGTGGTTGCTACTGGCGCCGCGCGATTACCTGTCGACGTTCATGAAGGTCGGCGCCATCGCGATGCTGGCGCTCGGTATTTGTATTGCGCATCCCGTCATCCAGGCGCCCGCCGTCTCACGGTTCGCGCACAGCGGCGACGGTCCGGTGTTTCCCGGCTCGTTGTTCCCCTTTCTGTTCATCACCATCGCGTGCGGTGCGCTCTCCGGATTTCACGCGCTGATCTCGTCCGGGACGACACCGAAGCTGCTGGAGAAGGAAAGCCAGATGCGCTTCATCGGCTATGGCGGCATGCTGACCGAGTCGTTCGTCGCCGTCATGGCACTGATCAGCGCGGCGATCCTCGACCAGCACGTGTACTTCGCGCTGAACGCACCGGCCGCGCAGACCGGCGGGACCGCGGCCACCGCGGCGCACTACGTCAATGGGCTCGGGTTGTCGGGCACCGCGGCGACCGAGGAACAGCTCAATCAGGTCGCCGCCGGCGTCGGCGAAAAGTCGATCGTGTCGCGCACCGGCGGAGCCCCGACACTTGCGGTGGGCATGTCCGAAGTCCTGAACCGGGTTTTCGGCGGCGCCGGCCTCAAGGCGTTCTGGTACCACTTCGCGATCATGTTCGAGGCGCTGTTCATCCTGACCGCCGTCGACGCCGGCACCCGCGTCGCGCGTTTCATGTTGTCGGACGCGCTGGGCAACCTGGGCGGTCCGCTGGCCAAGCTGCGGAACCCGAGCTGGCGCCCGGGCGTATGGGTCTGCAGCCTGATCGTGGCTGCCGCGTGGGGCAGCATCCTGCTGATGGGCGTGACCGATCCGCTCGGTGGCATCAACACACTGTTTCCGCTGTTCGGTATCGCCAATCAGCTACTCGCGGCGATCGCGCTGACCGTCGTCACCGTGATCGTCATCAAGAAGGGCCTGCTGAAGTGGGCATGGATTTCGGGAGTTCCACTGCTGTGGGATCTCACGGTCACGCTGACCGCGTCGTGGCAGAAGATCTTCTCAGCGGATCCGGCCATCGGCTATTGGTCACAACATTTGCAGTACTCCGCCGCCAAGGACGCGGGCAAGACCGCATTCGGTTCGGCCAAGAATGCACATCAGCTAGACGACGTCATCAGGAACACCTTCATCCAGGGCACCCTGTCGATTCTTTTCGCGATCGTGGTGATCATCGTGCTGGCCGCGGGACTTGTCGTCGCGCTCAGGACAATTCGCGGTGGCGGCAGGCCGTTGACCGAGGATGATCCGATTCCGTCAAAGATGTTCGCCCCCTCGGGCCTGATTGCCACCGCCGCGGAGCGGGAGGTGCAACGGCAATGGGACGCGCCGCAGGCATCAATACCCGGCGCGCGCCACGCCGGTTAAATCAGTAGTCCCGAAGTTCGCTGCACCGCCCTAAGATTGTGCGGAATGAGAGTCGGTATCGACTTCGGCACCACCCACACTGTCGTCGCGCTCGTCGACCGGGGCAACTACCCGGTCGTCTCGTTCGACGGAATCGATGCCTGGCCTTCGCTCATCGCCGCCAACGCGGCCGGGGAGCTGCGATTCGGTGTGGACGCTGCCGCCGTCCGCCACGATCCGCAATGGTGGGTGCTGCGATCGATCAAGCGCCTGCTCAACGACGCCGGACCGCAGACCGAGGTGACGCTCGCCGGCCGCAGCTACCGGCTGGCCGAACTTCTCACCGACTTTCTGGCTCAGCTGAAAAGCGATCTTCTGCAGCGCTCGAATGGCTGCCTGACGCCGGGTGACACCATCGAGGCGGCCATCAGCGTGCCCGCCAATGCCTCCAGTGCCCAGCGCCTCCTGACGCTGGATGCCTTCGTGGCGGCGGGTTTTCACGTCGTCGCGCTGCTGAACGAGCCGTCCGCCGCGAGCCTCGAATATGCCCATCGATACCGCTCCACCATCACCGCCAAACGCGAATACGTCGTGATCTACGACCTGGGCGGAGGCACCTTCGACGCGTCGCTTCTCAAGATGACCGGGCACTCGAACGAAGTCGTGCTCAGCGAAGGCATTCAGCGTCTGGGCGGAGACGATTTCGACGAGGCGATTGTGCGGCTCGTCCTGGACGGTTCGAAGCTTCCCGATACGGATGCCGCCGCACGTGACCTGCTGAAGGAGGAATGTGCGGCTCGCAAGGAGGCCATCGGACCGCAGACGCGCCGCTTCCTGGTGGACATGGCGGGGATCGATGATGGAGTCGATCGGCCGCCGTTTTCGTGCGGCATCGACGACGTCTACTCGGCATGTGCGCCGCTCGTCACACCCACGACCGACCTCCTCAACCGCATCCTGCACGACTCGACTCAGGGCAGGGACGTGGCGTGGTCCGAGGTCGCCGGCATCTACGTGGTGGGTGGGGCCGGCGGCTTTCCCCTTATCTCCCGGATGCTGCGCACCACGTTCGGCGACAAGCGTGTGAAACGCTCACCGCACCCCTTTGCCGCAACGGCCATCGGTCTCGCCGTCTTCCTCGACAAGGAGTCCGGTTTCGCGTTGTCCGAACGCTTTTCGCGACACTTCGGGGTCTTCCGCGAGGCCGAGGCCGGTGCCGACGTCGTCTTCGATCCGATCGTGGGCAAGGACGTCGCACTGCCCGCCGACGGAGATACGCCGCTCATCGTCAGGCGGACATACCGTGCGGCGCACAACATCGGGCATTTCCGCTTCGTGGAATGCAGCCGCCTCGTCAACGGCCGGCCCGACGGGGACGTGACCCCTTACGATCCGGTCCT
>DASYJS010000295.1:0-26518 GCA_035996225.1 Mycobacterium sp.
CACCGACACCGTTGAACGCATCCTCGGCCGACCCGCACGCACCTACGCGCAATGGGCTCTCGATCACACCTCAGCATTTCACCGCCCGCCGACACCGCTTCCACGCCACTAGGCAACGACGGCCATGCCCTCCGCCTTCGACCCGATGTACTGCGCAGCCAGCGTCCGACACCACGAACAGAGAGATGCGATGAGCACACCCCAGATCCACTCTGTCCACGTCGAATCGTCCGGCGACGTCCGAAAACCGCCGCGGCGGCGCAGCGCTGACTCCGTCGCAAGGATCGCCATGGCGGCCAGTGTGCTGTTCAGCGGTCTGTTCGCGGGATTCCTCACCACGGTGTTCGTGCTGGAAGCCAGCCTGCGACGTTTCCCGGCCCCCGTCTACACCCAGGTCCGCCTCGTCGAGCTCGTTCACCTCGATGACCTCGCCACCGTCCTGCTGCCGGCGGCGCTGCTGGCCACCGCGACCCTTGTCCTCGCCACGATCGGCAGGCCCGGGCCCACCCGCTGGCTGGTTCTTGCCGCACTGGGCCTGCTCCTGGTGACGTTCATCATCAGCGCGCTGGTCAGCGTTCCCATCAACACCGAGCAACAAGGCTGGTCGGTGCTTGCCCCACCCAGCGACTGGGCCAGCCTGCGCGACCGCTGGCAAATCGCGCACCTGGCGCGCACCACCACCGCCGTGTGCGCGTTCACCATCCTTGTGGCAGCGGCCATTACACGGCGGCCCGCGCCACGGCGCGATCAGCGGCGATGATGACCGCACCGACGCAACCCGCACCGCTGCATCCGACCCGGCCCCGCCCCGGTTGCCAACTGACGCAGCCGGATTGAGCCTCGGTCCTCCGCGGCCGGGCATCCGCCGAATGGCACACAGGTCGGGCGCGTCAAGCCGAACGAGAAAGCCGAACTGTCTGGGCGACGCGATTACTTTCCGCCATGCGGAACAACCCCTATAGCAACGACCAACATCGCGGCGGACCTGAACGGTGTGGATCGTTTCGAATCGGCCGTCGTAGCGGGTGAACCAGCAGATGTCGGCAACCTCGAAACGGGCGTTGCCAGACCGCGCTTTGGCCGACGTCGAGGACTTCGTCGTGAAACTTGCCCTGTTCGATCAGCGCGGAAAGTTCGGGTTGTGGCTCGCTGCGGTGAGGCCGCGGTATCGCTGTATCTGGCCGAGCGGGGTACACCACGGTGGGCCTCCACCCAGGCTCCATGGTGGCCGCACCCCCAGCCCAAGCCGGACCGTCTCGCCGCGGTACGCCGCATCGAACTCGAAGTCTTGTGGTGCAGTCATGATCCTCCTCGGGTCGTTGAAAACGCAGTCAGCTCAGCGCGAAAGCAAACACGCTGGAGTTGTTCTCGTGCAGCGCCAGGACAAGGGCTGCGACGTTGAGCGCCAGAAACCCATTGGCGAGGTAAAACTGCGGGCTGTAGTCGCCGGCACGGATATGGGTGTAGAGGGCGCACACGAAAAACAGAACCAGCCCTATCGCGGCGGCCACCCCCAGCGGGCGGAAGGCCAGACCGGCTGCCAACCCCAGCGCGCCGGCCGTCTTCATCGTCCCGATCGGAAACCTGAGCCACGATACGGGTACCCCGGCTTTGGCCATTCCAGGAACGATGGCTTGCATCTGCAACAGGGCGGCGATGCCCGAGAAGCCGTTGGCGGCGACCGCGATCAGGGTCACCGTGAGATAGGCAGTGCTCATGTCATGTTTCCTCTCCGCTGTGGAGTCCATCTGCCGCACCCACGTTGAGTCGCGTTGGCCGGCGCGCCCGCGCGATTCGGCTGTGCCGTGGTGCGTAGGCGGATCGAGATGTTGCCGCCCGACGCCCTAGTCGTTAGGGCCTTCGAGCAATTAGTCACGTCCAATGATCATCACTAATAATGACAATATTGTCAAATGCTCATGATGAGAGCGAGCGGGCGCCCGACCTCGAAGCCGACGCGTATCCGCGCCGCCGAGCGCGCGGTATGCCGTCCGCGTTTGGGTATCTCGCGTTTGGGTTGTGTCGTTCACCATTGACCTGAACTAAACTTCAACCTCTAACCTGTGCATATGGCTACTGCTAGACCTGTTCTTCACCGACCAAGTGACGATGCAACAGTTGCCGTCCAGCATCTGATCGACCACCTTCAAAGGGGCTTCGATACCGGTAATGCGGACATTTACGACGGTATGTTCGCCGACGATCTTCTGTGGGGGACGCCGAAAGGGCTTGTGCTGGCGGGCTACGACGTTCTCAACCCGATCCACCATCGAATGATGGGCGGCAGACCGGTTAAGCCCGAGTCCCGATTCGAGCTGGCACAGCTCCTTGAACCGGCCGAGGGAGTTGTGGTCGCTCAGATCCGAAGGACTGCGCTGAACGGGGGGTTCAGTGAGCTGACGATGTACGTGCTGGTCAAGCACGAAGAACGGTGGTGGTTGGCTGCTGGACAGAACACGCCAGTGGCCGACGAGCTGCCTCCGGCGTCGCCCAGTTGACTCTTCAGAGACACCTGGAATTTGTCACTGTGACGCCGTCACCAATCCAGTTGTGTGGCCGCTGAGCTTCAGGTCCGTCCGTCCCCAGCCGTGGCTATCTGCATGTGTCCAAACATCTTTCGACTGCAGCAGCTGGCGCGGTCGATGCACCGCCAAAGTGCTCGTCCCATCCGACACGCCACGAAAGGTGAATGACGAACCTAGTGCTTTCTGAAACGCTTTGGGGCCGAGCCGATCTACCGAGTTAACGCTTACGGTGATCCAAGCCACCACCGCGGACGCACGCAGCACGGACGAGCCGGCGCCTTGGGAACAGCACCCGCGGCCGCTGGCCCAAGCTCTTCCGGACACCCACGGCGGTTGCTTCGCAGTGCCGACGAACTACGCACCCCGCCGCCGCAGTCCGGTCCGCCCGTTTCCCGCCTCACGCATTATTCCCCGCCGTCGTCAGGCGAATCGGGGGAATAGGCGCAGGGCGTTGTCGCGCTCCACGGCGTGTAGCTGCGTGGCGGTGAAGGCGTCGAAGCTAGTGAGGTTGGCGATGTTGCGCACGACGGTGGCTTCGGGGGCGGCGGGCCAATCGGTGCCGAACAGGATGTGATCGGCGGTGGTCACCTCCAACGTCGGCAGCAGCGAGTTGCGGCTGCCGGCCAGCGCCGTCTCGTAGTACAGGCCGCGTAGCACCTGCGCGACATGGGCGGGATCGATATCGGCGTCGTGCGGGCCGCGGCCCATCACGGTGTGTTCGCCGATCCGCCAGCCCAACGTGGGCAGCGCCCCACCACAGTGAGCCAGAATCAGCTGCAGCCGCGGAAGCCGTTGGAAGAACCCGGTATAGAGCCCGTTGGTGATGTTGCGCGCGGTGTCGAATGGAAACTCGACAATTGAGCTGGGGCGGCCAAATCCGAGTACCTCGATACACGGCGAGTCCACCGGGTGCACGAAGACCGGCACCTGGCGGCGCTCCAGTTCGGCCAGCACCGGCTCGAAGAATGGGTCGCCGAAATAGTGCCCCTGCACGTTGGAGGTCAGCACCACCCCGTCGAGCCGCAATTCGTCGAGGGCGTAGGCGAGCTCGACGAGCGCCTCGTCGGGACCGTCGGCCGGAAGGCTGGCGAACGCACCGAACCGGTCCGGATGCTTCGCGATCAGCTCGGCATGTCCTTCATTGATCATGCGGCACAACCGCATTCCGAACTGCGGGTCGGCGTCCGACCCAGCGAACGCCATTGGCATCGACACCACCTGTGCGGCAATCCCCTGCCGGTCCATGTATGCCAGCGCCGCCTCCGGCGTCCACCGCACCGAGATTTTGTAACCCCCAGTCGGTGCGAATCCGCCCGCCCCGAGCGCACCCATGGCGGCCTCGGACATCGCGTGCGTGTGGATATCAATGCGTCGATGCGCCATGAGGCCACTCCTTCGGTGCTACGCAGGTGACAACGCCCCAACCCCATCCTCCTCCCTGGATTCTTCGCCCCGACCCGCTCGCTGCTGCTGGAAAGGCCACGGCTGGGTGAGCACGAGCTGATCGGGACCGGCCTCATCGGGGTGCTTGGAGCGCCACTCGCCGACCACGCCGGGCAGAAACGGGATCCTAGTGTCGAGGATGAACGACAACCCGCCGACTGGATCGCGACCTGGTTCGCTTCGGAGATCATCCCCGGGTCCGGGTTGTTTTGTTCGTGAAGGTTGGGGTCATTCGATCGGAGTGGCGCGGTCGTCGGGCGTGCGCGCGGGTCAGTGTTTACGGAGCAGGCCGGGGATGAGCACGGCGGCAACGACGCAGTGCTGGATGGTCAGTACCACCTGCGTGCTAATGGCTGCGGGCGTGATGAAGACCGGGACTATCGACAGCGCGAGTATGCCGACTGCCAGTGCGATCCAGGGCCGGCGTGGATCTCCCCAGTAGCGCTCCAGGATTGCCAGGACGAGCCATCCCGCTGATCCGGCTGTCACGGTTGCAGCCACAGTGAGCAGCAGGGTGACCTCGCGGGTACCGAGCGGTGTCACGGCGATGTAGCTGGTGTGGGCGAAACGGCCGATCACCCAGATCACAGCGGTGGCAAGGCCGGCAACGATGATGGCGGTGCAACGGCGGACCGCCAATCGAACCGGTGACGTGGCGAGGTCGGGCATGGTGGCTCTTGGCTTTCGAGTGCAGATCGTTTGGGTGGGCTCTGGTGGTCGGTTCGGCATTGGTCAGGCCCTTTGCGCGAGAAACTCCTCGATGAGGTCGGCGATGATGGTTGCGCCCGTGGTGTTTTGGTGGATCAGGTCGGTGGTGAGCCGCAGACCACGACGACGCGAGACACTGTCCAGTGAGCGACGCAGCACGAAGTGTTGTATCGCGGCGCTGGCGGACAGGACGAGACCGTCACGAAACCGGATCCCGGGTGTGAATCCTGCGGCGGTCAGGTAGGCGATCTGGCGTTCGTACAGACACAGATAGGCCACGTTGTGTGTTTCGGCGACGTCTTTGACCACAGCGCTGTAGTCCGCCGCCCGTAGCACGGACGGTGAGCCGAGTTCTTCGCCGAGGACCGGAAGTGACATCAGGGCGATTTCCGCAGGGGTCTCTCGCATGAGCCGCTCGACGATCGCCGTGAGGTTCTCCTGGTACCACTCGATCGTCGGTCGGCTGGGCAGCCTTTTCATCCGCGTCATCATTCGGACGTTCTTTTCCGACAGGCTGGCGTTGGCGTCGTTGGTGCCAATGAGCACCGACACCACATCGGGTCGTAGCTCCACCACCGAGTCGAGTCGTTGCAGCACGTTGTAGGCAAGATCGCCGTTGACGCCCGCATTGGTCACGCGTACGTGCTGGCCGATATCGCGTGAGCGCAGCATCTTGACGAAGTCAACGCTGACCTGCCCGCGCGTAAGGCTGTCACCGAGGCAGACGACGTGTCGCGCAGCGGATGGGGGCATCTTGCATCCTCTCGACGGTTAGTGAGTGCTCACCAACCACTATGATTGGTGAGCACTCACTAACTTGTCAAGATGGAGGTCAGTGTGAGCACCAGGGACCGCATGCTCGACGCCGCCGCGCACGTTATGCGCACGCGGGGACTAGCCCGGGCGACCACCAAGGAGATCGCCAAGGAAGCCGGCTACTCAGAAGCCGCCCTATACAAGCACTTTCGCGACAAAACCGACATCTTTCTGGCCGTCCTCACCGAACGTGTGCCGAGCACGTTGGGTGCTGTGTTGGGTCGCCTCGAGCACTGCGTCGGCGAGCGTTCGGTGACAGAAACACTTCAGGACATCTCGCTAGCAGCACTGGGCTTCTATCACGAAACCTTCGTGATGGCAGCGGCGGTCTTCTCTGAACCGCACCTGCTAGCAGCCCACCGCGCCGCGGTGCAGGAACGCAACGCCGGCCCACACCACGTCAGCGACGCCGTCGCCAACTACGTCGCCTCCGAACAAAGCCTCGGTCGCCTCCGCGCCGACGCCGACCCCCGCGCCGCTGCAGACCTACTGCTCGGCGCGTGTTTCCAGCAGGCGTTCCTAAGCCGCTTCGCCGATACACCAATGGACGACGAAACTCGCGGCCGCACCGCAATTGCACTCACTCAAACCCTGCTTAGCGGGCTCGCCGCGCCGTCGTAGCCCGCCACCGCTGCCCCACAACCGCCGAATGGACATCAGCATTCAACTGGCAGCTCCGCACCCAGCTCGCCGGCCATTACAACCGCCAACGCGTCCGAGTCGCAGCAGGTATCACCGACTCGGTGGACGGGGCCATCGGCCGCGATGATGCACGTCACCTCGCATCGATCATCATCGCCACCGCCGATGGCCTGCTCATTTAACGCTTCGTTGACCCCGACCACACGCCGAGCAGCAGCGAGGTCGCCAGCACCTGCGCCAACGGAATGACAGCACTCCCAGGTGGGCCCAACATTCCTGCGAGGCGACGGCCGAAGTGGGGCCAAGTCAAGGGATCACACTCGCTCGCTTGGCGCACTGAGCCGCAGATCACCCAGCCAGCCGGAACTAAGAGCGGCTTCCCGAGCGCTGACCTAGACAGAAACTGCACGTTCGGTTTCTAGATAACGAAGGAGCCCAACTGTGACAAACAGACTGCGCTATATCACGCCGTTGTTGGCGGCGGGGGCTGCCGCGGTAGCTATCGCCGCAGCGCCGACGGCCATGGCCGACCCCACCGCCGCTCAGCCGGCAGTGATCGCCACCGCCTCGACTGCCGTGGCCCCCAATGTTGTCCAGGCCGGTCACGGCGGCGGTGGTCACGGCGGCGGTGGTCACGGCGGCGGCGGTGGTCACGGCGGCTACGGCGGCGGTGGTCACGGCGGCTACGGCGGTGATCGCGGCGGCTACGGCTGGGGCAACGGCTGGTGGCCCTGGGGCTACCGTTGAGCGGCCATGACGCGGCTGAAACACACCGCCGCTCGTAAGTAACAACGGCACATCTGCGCGCCGGGGCACGAGGTGCTGCGGATCAGGCAGAAGAATCACGTTGACAGATCGGCGGGCTGTGGCCAAATCGTGACCGACACTTGATCAATTAGTCACGCGCCGTTGCACTTCCGCAGCTCAGCGCACCTTTACGATCACTATTGCAACTCTGCCAGTTAAAAGGAATTGGGGCCATGAGCGCAGGATTTCGGTGTGCCGTTGCTGTCATCGGGATCGGCGCGAGCGTGGTCGCAGGCAGCGCCATCGTAAGTCTGCCGGCGCCGGCCGATGTGAGCCTGTCAGCAGCGAGCGAATCGTATGCGTTCCCGATCGCATCGCTTCTACCAGCGCGCGGCCAGGTGGTCGGTGTGGCACACCCCGTAGTGGTGACCTTCCGCGCGCCCGTGGCCAACCGTCGCGGGGCCGAGCGCGCCCTCCAGATCAAGTCGACGCCCGCGATGACCGGCAAGTACGAATGGCTCGACAACAAAGTGGTGCAGTGGACTCCCGACCGATACTGGCCGGCGCACACCACGATCGCGCTTACGGTCGAAGGCCAGCCCACGGAAATCAAAACAGGTCCCGCCGTCATCGGTCTTGCCAGCATCTCGCAGCACACCTTCACCGTGAGCATGGACGGAACCGAGGCCGGACCGCCGCAGTCACTACCGGCGCCGCACCACCGCCCGCACTTTGGCGAACAGGGCGTGATGCCGGCCTCGACGGGGAGGCCCGAGTACCCGACCCCGGTCGGCTCCTACACCGTTCTGTCCAAGGAACGCACAATCACTATGGATTCGAGCAGCGTCGGCATCCCCGTCGACGCTCCCGATGGCTACTTGCTGACGGTCGATTACGCCGTCCGCATCTCCGGCCATGGCCTCTTCGTGCACTCAGCTCCGTGGGCAGTCAATTCGCTCGGGTTGGACAATGTCAGCCACGGCTGCATCGGCCTGAGCCCCGGGGACGCCGAGTGGTACTACAACAAGGTCAACGTCGGCGACCCGGTGGTTGTGCAGGAATAGCGCCCGCGGTGCACGCGCGCCGCAATACCGTTGTCGCACAGACTCTTCACTGATATTGAGATGGCGTTGAGATCGCCATGATCTCGCCTAGGTCTACTGCGCGCAATGAGATGCACACTCCCACAACGGGAAAGGCCCGCTGGGGGTAACCCAACGGGCCTTTCAATCCGATCGGGGATCAGCCTCCGTGTACAGGCGAGGGACCGGGCGAAACCGGCTGACCGGACACCGGACCACCGGTGGGCGCCGGGCCGGTCGGCGCGTCCTTCACCCCAGACATGTCGATGAGGGGGGCGACCGGGATGCCATCCGCGACTCCACCCAGGGCAACCAGCGGAGCACCGAGCGGCAACGGAGCACCGATCGGTGCACCCAACGGCAAAGGGGCACCCAGAGGCACCGGAGGGATCGGCGGCCCAAGCGCAATCAGCGGTGCGCCAGCCGGAATCGGAACAACTCCCGGCCCTGGCACCACCATCGGAATACCGGCCATGTCAGTCAGTGGAGCACAGGCCGCCGCTCCCGCGGCACCTACCGGTCCACCGGCTGCGGGGGCACCGGCCTCGCCGGCCTGCCCATACATGCATGACCCGCCGCCTGTCCTATATGGGACGGCCGCCGCATCCGGGCTCAACGCTATGGCGGCACCGCATAACCCAACGCCAGCAACAACTCCGATGGTGAATCGATCGAAGATCGTCATCAACGTCCAACTCCTTCATTCGCGCGGCAGAACCACATAGCCAAAACCCCAGTCGCCCCACGACGACGCCCCCATTGTTAGTGGCGCATGTAGAACACGACGCGCGCCGCACCGCGCCGTTTCCAAACGGTGATGTTTGAAATCGCTTGAAACGGAAAGCGTCACGACGGCGTCACAGGTCGGTAGCGCGAAGACTGCGCCGCGCCAACGAACGTGCGGATCAGCGGGACAATGGCTGAGGGGGCCGGCTGTAGAGTCGGATCAACGCCGTGATCCCCGTGAAGATGATGTGAATAACGCTGCTGACGCGCATGATTCGTATACGTCGGCGATCGCAATGGTCTTGCCGCTGCGGACCACGAGTCCGTCGGTCGGATGAATCAGATTGTTGAAGACCTGTGCGGTGGTGGAAAGCCAGAACAGGCACGGCAGCAGCCAGTAGGTGCGGGTTTGGGTGACGGGCCGTGCAGGAAATCGCGATTCGACGAGCGCGACGAGTTGAAAGATCAACCAGCCAACCTCCGGTTAATCGGGTGATTCACACCAGATCGGCGGCCCCGCTAGTTTCCGGTGCGGTTGAGAACCTGTTGGAAATCCCCGCCTTTGCAGGAACTACCGGTTGTCTCTTTGTAGCCACGTCCGGTGAGTTGCGCTATCGGGTCTTGGGGTGGGTTGGGCGCGGGGAATACGGTGCTGATCTTGCGGTGCTCGGTGCCGCCATCCCCGCACTTGTAGTCATCCTCGAGGGTTCGTGTCCAGGCCCCGTTGGCGAAAAATATTAGGATGCCGCCACTGAAATCGACGTCTACGAGACGGCTGATGCACCGGTCGCCTGTGCGTAGGCAGGAAGTGTCCACGCGGTAATCGGCCTGTGGCGTGTTACCGCCGTTCGAGAACGTGACCGTCGAGTGGTACACGCCGTGCAGCCCCTGCCCCGCGGATACCGCCCGGGCGGGCTGCGCGGCTGGGTCCGTCAAGCTGGCGACGTCAGTGTCACCGTTTCGGGTGAAGGTCACGCTTCGCTTGCTGTAGCAGTCAATGTTATCCGATATCCATTCGCCGGACATGGTGCCGTCCGGACGCGGTTGGAGCCAGATGAAAGTCCACTCGTCTACGCCGCGGTCGTGGCATTTCGCGGTTCCCAGGGATACCGCTATCCAGCGGCCCGCGATGTCATCGAAGATGATGTTGGTTTGGTGACCGGTAAAGGGCCCGGCGGTTTTGGTTGCGGTGGCCACACAACCGCTGGTGGCGCACATCGACCGCAGATTCCACGTCTCTTTGCCCGGCGGCGCGGCCCCCGGCACCTCCTTACCCAGGACGTTGACCATCGGGCCGAAGTCGGCGGTGTAGGCGCCGGTGAAGGGGCCGCTGTTGGACGGCGGGGTTTTTGGTGCGGCGGGACCATCGTGCCCGGTGAGTTTGACGGCCGCGAAAATCCCACCGCCGATCAGCAACGCCACGGCCGCTAAGGCGGCAACCACGACGCGGGTGCGCCGTGGTGCGGGCTTGGCGGCAGATGGCGGCGTCGGCGGTGCCGCGGGCATCGTCAGCGGCGCCAGTCGCGTGGCATCGACGCCCCGGGACGCCAGGCGTGTGGCATCGACCCCCGCGTCGAGCGCACGCTGCAACTCGTGGGTGAAGTCCTGGCACCGGGCGAAGCGATCGGCCGGTTTCTTGGCCATCGCCTTGGCGAACACCGCGTCCAGCGGCGCCAATTCGGGAACGCGTTCGCCGATCGGCGGCGGCGGAGCCATCACATGCTTGCCGATGACGGCGGCGGCACTTGGGTGGTCGTAAGGTTGGGCACCGGTGAGCAAGTGAAATGCGGTGCAGGCCAACGCATACTGATCGGCACGTGGGTCGATCGACTCACCCATCAACTGCTCGGGCGCCGCGTAGGCAACCGTGCCGACGGCAATGTTCGTCGCAGTCAGACCCGTGTCATCGACCCGCCGCGCGATCCCGAAGTCGGCCAAGAACACCCGCTGTGAGTCCGACCCCGGGTCGGCGATCAAGATGTTGGCCGGCTTGACGTCGCGATGCAGCAGGCCCCGCTGGTGTGCGTAGTCCAGCGCCGATCCCACAGCGTCGATGATCTGCATCGCCAGGCCTACCGGCATCCCGCGCGGATAGTGCTCGCGCAGCAGTTTGGCCGCGTCGGTGCCGCGCACGAAGTCGATAGAGATCCAAAACTGTTCACCGGCCTCGCCCCTGTCGTGAACGCCCACGATATTGGGATGCGAAAGGCTGGCCGCGATGTCGGCCTCGCGCAGAAACCTGGCCCGGTACTGCGGGTCGGTGGTCAGCTCGGCCGACAACACCTTCAGCGCGTCCTGGCGCGGCAGCCGCGGATGCTGAACCAGGTACACCGCGCCCATCGCGCCGGCGCCCAGCAGCTGCAGGATGGTGTATCCCGCGAATTCTTCGCCGACCGTGAGCGGCATGAGCAAATCCTAAGCCGACCTCGCAGCAAATTCCGGTCGTTTCGCCGAGCGGGGACTCCGGCAGAGTGGCCGCCAGACCTTACGGGCACGGCACGGGACAGGTTAGATCTCCACTATGGGCGAACGTGTCACGTTCCAGAGCTCCACGGGCGCGAATCTGGCCGGAATCATCGAGGTGCCGGAAACCGCGGTGCGCGGCTGGGGGGTGTTTGCGCATGGCTTCACGCTCGGCAAGGACTGTCCGGCCGCGGCTCGGATCTGCAAGCAGCTGGCCGCGGACGGCATCGGCATGCTGCGCTTCGACGCACTGGGTCTCGGTGGATCGGACGGGAACTGGGGTGACGGGTCGTTCACCGTCAAGGCCGACGACATCGTCCAGGCATGCGAGTTCATGGTCGACCACCAGACGCCGGCCGACATCCTGGTCGGGCATTCCTGGGGCGGCGCGGCCGTGATCGCGGCGGCCATGCGGTCACCGGGCGTGCGGTCGGTCGTCACGGTGGCGGCGCCCGTCGATCCCAGCCACGTCGAAAAGCATTACGACGCAGTGGTCGACCGCTGCTTATCCGAGGGCAGCGTCGAGTGGCTGGTCGGTGGGCGCAAGCTGACCCTCAAGCGGGCATTCGTCGAGGATGTCCGCGCGGCTCACCTGCACGACAAGATCAAAGGCTTGCGCCTGCCGCTGCTCATACTGCACTCGCCCACCGACAACACGGTCGGCATCGAGAACGCGAGTGAGATCTTCCGCTTGGCGCGTCACCCGCGCAGCTTCGTCTCGCTCGAGGGCTCCGATCACCTGCTCACCGCCCGCGGCCAAGCTCATCGGGCCGGCCGGATCATCGGCGCCTGGGCCGACGCCTACCTGGGAATCGACGCGGAAAGCTAGCGAAGACTCGTCAACTAGGACCTCCGGCGACCGACGAACAGTTCGCAGATCCAGTGCTCGCAGATCTCGAATGTCATGTGCCAGCGTGCAACCTCGCTGCGAGAGTGTGATCGCGCGCGATGGCCAAGCCGCGTCCGCACCCGCCGATCAGCCACCGATGAGCTCTGAGGCTCGCTCGGCAATCGCATAGACCGTCGCGGCCGTGTTGCCCGACGGGATTGACGGCATCACGGACCCGTCGGCCACGCGCAGGCCGCTGATGCCGTGCACCCGCAATTCGCCATCAACAACCGACATGTCGGTGTCGCCCATCGCGCACGTTCCCACCGGGTGGAAGTACGACAGGTACGCGGCCTTCGCGAAGGCACCGAGGGCGGCGTCGTCGTCGAAGGCGGGACCGGGCGCGGCTTCGGCGGCGCGCCACGCGTCGTAGGCGCTGGCGGCACCGAGCTGGCGGGCCAACCGCAGGGCGGTGATCATCGTGCGCAGGTCCCGCTCGTCGCCGAAGTAGTTCGGATCGATGATCGGCCTGTCGTCAAAATTCGGCCCGGAGAGCCGGACACTGCCGCGGCTGAACGGCGTCATCACCGAAGCCCCGATCACGTATCCGACCACGCTGCCGTCATCGCCGGGCAGGCCGATGCCGGTGGAATCGATGAGCAGCAGTTGGATATCGGGTCCATGCTGCGCGTACTCGGTTTGAATCAATCCGAGTGCCTCGCCGTGGCCGCTGTGGCTCGGCGGCATCGGTCGGGTAGAGCGGTACACCACCGGGGCCATCACGTGGTCGTGGAAATTCGCTCCCACACCAGGCAGGTCGAGCGTGACCCCTACCCCGACATCCCGAAGGTGTTGCGCCGGACCGACTCCCGACAACATCAGCAGCTGAGCCGAGCCGATCGTGCCGGCGCCGAGCACGACTTCACCCGCGCGCGCAACCGAGATCGATTTCCCTTGTGCCGTACTGTATTCCACACCCGTGCAGCGGCCGCTCTCGATCCGAAGCCGGTGCACGGTGGCGTCGGCGACGAAGTCGAGATTCGGCCGGCTCAACGCTGGCAACAGGTACGCGTCCGCGGCGCTGAGCCGTTTCCCATCGTCGATGTTCAAAAAGGTCGGTCCGAACCCGACTTCCAGCCCGGCGCTGATGTCGGTTGCCCTGCGGTGTCCGCACTGGACCGCGGCGACGAGTCCGGCGGCGATGACCGGATGCAGGCGGTCGATGGCGCCTACCCGCATCGGACCGCTATCACCGCGCAACGCCGGATCGCCACCGACGGCGGTCTCGCTGCGCTTGAAGTACGGCAGCAGGTCGTCGTATCCCCAGCTCTTGGCACCGACGTTCTCCCAGGGCGTGTAGCTGTCGCGGTGTCCGCGGACGAACATCATGCCGTTGGTGGTCGACGATCCGCCGATGCCCCGGCCGCGGGACAGCCGCACCGACGATCCGGTGGCTGACTGCACGGTTGTCGAGTCGCCCCAGTCGGCCGAGCTGCCGATCATGGTGGGCCACAACTGCGGATTAGTACTGGCGGCTGGCGGAGTCGCGCCGCCTGCCTCGAGGAGCAAGACGCGTGTGCTCGGCTGCTCGGAGAGTCGGCTGGCGATCACGCAGCCGGCGACGCCGGCGCCAACGACGACGAAGTCGTAGGAATTCGGTGGTTTCGATGCTGACGACATGGGATTCCTTCGCAGGTTGCTGTTGTTAACAGTGATATAGCAAAAGACGATATCACCGATTCGGATCATCGCAACCCGGAATTTGTTACCATTGGAAACATGAGTGGTGACAGGGCCCGGAGCACCGGCGCCGAATCGGCAGAGAAAGTATTGGAAGCGGCCGCCGGACTGCTCGGCTCGGGCGGCGTCGACGCGGTCTCGACCAGAGCCGTTGCTGCGGCGGCCGGCGTCCAGCCGCCGACGATCTACCGGCAATTCGGCGACAAGCAGGGACTGCTCGACGCCGTCACAGGATTTGTGTTGCAGAACTACCTGCAGAACAAGCGGCGGGCTGCCGTGACCGACGATCCCGTGCAGGACTTCCGGAACTCATGGGACATTCACGTCGACTTTGGCCTCACGCACCCCGATTGCTACATCCTCGCCTACGTCCAGCCGGGTCCCGGCAGATTGCCGTCCTTGGCCCGGGAATCGCTCGAGATCCTGCACCAGTGGATCTCGCGGATCGGTGAACACGGCCTGCTTCGGATGAGCGTCAAGCGCGCCGTCGAGTTCGTGCATGCCGCGGCAATGGGCTACGTGCTGGCCCAGATTCGCGTGCCACCCGAAGAGCGCGATCTGGAGTTGTCGGCGATCACGCGGGAGAACGCCATCGCCGCGATAGCCACCGTCGGCTCGCGGCAGCCGGCCCCTTCGGATCTTCCCGGGCGTGCCGTCGCATTGCGAGAGGCGTTGCGCAGCAACACTAATGGCGCGTTGACGCTGGGTGAAAAAGCGATGATGGCGGAGTGGCTGGACCGCTTGGCCGATCAGACGGACGCGTAGCGCCGCTGTTCAGCCAAGCGGACGAAACACCGGCAGAATGCGGTATTTCGCGGTGAAGCTGGCCTCGCGATATTCGCCGCCGACCTCGCCGTCATGGGCGATGACCGTGGGTGCGTCAACAGCCGAGAAGCTGAATTCAGGCACCTGCAGCTCGTGGTAGAGGGGGCTGCGCTGCAGTCGCCCGAAGGCCAGTGCGATCAGGATCCTGGCCGTGGCGAACCGGCGACCCGCTTCGAGGATGCGCACATCGATCATTCCGTCATCCATGCGACTACGCCGAGACGGGGTGAACCCGGTCGGCAGATACAGCGAGTTGCCGAGAAAGAACAGCGACGTCAGCAGGGTCTTGTTGTCGTAGCGGATGCGGACGGGTTGGTCGCTGCGCAACGTCTGCAGCATTGCGTAGAAGCCGGCCAGCGGCTTACCGATGCGTTTCTCGAGCTTTTCGCGCTGCCGCACGAACGTCGGATACGCACCGATGCTGGCGGTGTTGATCACTATCTGACTTTCGTTGAGGCACACCAGATCAACGCTGGCCGCACTGCCGCGCCGGATCGCCTCCACCGTCTTTCCCACGGTGTCGCAGCCGATGTCCTTCGCGAAGTGGTTGAGCGTTCCGGCGGGAAAGACCGCCAGCGGGAGCCCCGCTTCCACCGCCACCGCCGCGGCGGTGGCCACGGTGCCGTCGCCGCCACCCACCGCGAGCACCTCGGCTCGCGAGGCGGCGCTGCGCAACGCCTGCTCCGGGTCATCGTCGGGGCCGAGTTCGACGATCTCTGCCTGTGACAGCGCGGCACGGACCGCATCGACAACCCGAGCACCGCGGCCGCTGCCCGATGCCGGGTTGACCACCAGGACCACTCCGGAGCCGTCGGGCCGTTCCGGCGTTTCGATACGCAGCGGCTCCGTCTGCGGCAGCGCGGTTTCCACGACCGGAGGCACGAGCCGGCCACCCAGGACCGCGATCCCGGCGCCGATCCCCAGGCCCGCGACGACATCACCGGGGTAGTGCGCGCCGGTCGCTACCCGCGACAATCCGACCAGTCCGGCCAGTAACGCCAGCCCGAAGCCCAGCGGCGGATTCTCTAGACCGACGCCGACGGCGAAAGCGGCGGCGCTGGCCGAGTGTCCCGACGGTAGCGAGTTCGACGTCGGGCGGCGGTGGGCTCTTCTGATCACTGGCACCGAGTCGTAGAGCGGGCGCGGGCGCGGGCGAATTCGCTTGGCGATCTGGTTGGTGAACAAGCTCGTGACACCGAGCGTCACGAGGCCACGGGTCGCGCCGCGCTGCGCGGCGGGCTTCCGCGACGCGAGCAGGCCGGCGGCGATGACGAACCACAGCTTGGAATGGTCGGCCGCCCGGGTCAGCGGAGGCATGACGGTGTCGAGCAGCGGGGTGGGGGTTTCGGCCACCGCGAGGAACAACTCGCGATCAAGGGTGCCCAGACCGCGGGTGATCTGCTTGATACCACGCGCGCGTTGCCAGGGCCCCCTGTTCATTCGCTACACCCTAGCCCGAGCTCGCGGCGACTCCCGAAGGTGCGTGACGTAATCAGATGTGACTGATAAGAATTGACGCACTATGACCAGGCGGGCGGCAGTGGACTATCACCAGCGGTGGCTGGCCAACACCAAACGTCTGGGCGTGCCTTCGGCAGTCACCGACGCGATCACCGCGCACCATGGCATCACCGCGGAGAGCTTTCGGGTCCTGGAAAAAATGGCGGAGATCAAGGACCCGGATGCCAAGTCGTTCTTCCTTATTCCGCCCGGCACCACCGGCGACGAGGCGCGCAGCGCGACGCTGATGACCTACATCCTCAACGCGGACACCGGTTATGGGGGGCCGAGGCGTCCGCCCACGGACTTCCCCCAGACGCCGTACACCGCCGACGAGGTCCAACGGATCATCGATCGCCAGAACGCCAACAGCTGGAGTTACGGCCAGGACGTCGGGTTCGTCGACCGCAATGGCGGGCGCCTGGTAACAACCCCGAACGGCATGCTGATGGGCCTCGGCGGCAACTGGATCCAGCAGCTGTTCAGCCAGCAGGGCGGCACGGCGTGGGGTGACATCTTCATGGTCAACGTCTCGGTTGACGACAAGGACTCCACCGGCCCTGCCCGACGGCTCCGCCAAATCGTCGAGTCCGGGCATGCGTGGTACACCGACCGCAAGGGCAGGCCCCTGGAAAGCAACCTCTCGCTCGATCGCGTGCTGCACCACGAGGAGCTGCATTCCCAGCAGTGGGCCGCCAAAGGCCACGCACGCATGATCACCGCCTACCTCTGGGAAGCCCTCCGCGACAGGCTCTTTGGCAAAACAAACAGGCTCGAAGCCGACGCCGGCCTGGCCGATGGGGGCTACCAGTGACGCTCCGCGACGGGCTCAACCCCCGCTTATAGGGAGCGAATTCCGTTGTGTAGCACCATCAAACCGATCAGCACTAGGATTGCCGCCAGCAGCGCGGCATTGTTCTTCTCCATCCAATCCCTGACGCGTTCCAGCAGATCGTCCAGGCGATGACCCGCGGCCGTGTACGCCAAGATCGGGATCGCGACCGTTGACGCGGAGACGGCGACGAAGACGATGCCGGCCACCAGCTTGTCGACATCGTCGAGGTGGCTGGTACCGATGGCCAGGCCGCCCGCCAAGCACATGAGAAGTACCTCGAGACGGATCACCGTGAGCACCAGCCCGGTGATGGCAGCGCGTCTGGGGCGCATGGTGGAAAAGGAACGCATCCAGGCCGGCGACTCGGTGTGACCGTGCCGAGTCAGCCACCGGTAGATGCCGAACACGATCAGCGCGCACCCGAGCACCACCCGCAGCCAGGACGCCCACTTCGGTGGCGCATTGTGCATATCGCCGAGCGCGCCGGAACCCTCGACGAAGAGCACCGTCTGCGCCACCAGCCCGAACAGCCAGCCGCCCAGGAAGGCCAGCCCGGCAGGCCGCGGCCGCGGCGCGTGCAGCACGAGGACAGCCGGGATGATCGACAGCGGAGAGACGGCGGTGACGAGCGCCAGCGGAATGAGCGTGGGTAACAGCGAGCTCCAGCTTCCTGCCACGGGCAGTAATCCTCTCATCGACACCGACGCCGTGCCACCGAGCGCGCCGGCACTCGTTATCCGGGCGGTCACCGAACGCGCCCAGGTGGTTGTATGTGAATTGCGGCGCAACCACATTCAATGCGGCCCTCTGGGCGGGCTCGAACACCAACAAAATAAGCAAGACCTTCGAGGAAACACTAGGGGAAGATCACGTGGCTCGGATTCACCTTGGGCACATTTTTCACATTGCCGGCTCTCCGCTGGTGTCCGAAGCCGCCCACGCATTGGTGTCGATCCCGGAAGGCGCGCTGGTCGTCGAGGACGACGGCAAGATCGCGTTCTGCGGCGACCGCGCCGGCGTCCCGCTCAAGTACCGGTCGACGCCCGTGACAGACCACCGGCCCGCGTTTCTGCTCCCGGGCTTCGTGGATACCCATGTTCATTTCCCGCAGACCTTTGCGGGCGACTCGTACAACGGTGGGCAGCTGCTGGAATGGCTGAACAATTGCATCTACCCAGCCGAAGCCCGCTTCGCCGATCCGAACTTCGCGCGGCGGGCGGCGGGCGAGTTCTGCGACCGGCGCATCGCGAGCGGAACCACGGCCGCCATGGTCTTTGGATCCCCTTTTCCCGAGGCCCAGGACGCTTTGTTCACCGAGACGGCGCGCCGCGGGCTGCGGATCGTCAGCGGCCGCGGCATCCAGACCGTCGGACCGCAGCCGGCCAAGCCTTTGATGACGTCGGAAGATGACGCGATCCGGCTGGCCAGAGAAGAGATCAACAAGTGGCATGCGGCCGACACCGGCAATGTGAAGACCGCCCGGTTGCACGTGGCGCTGGTACCGCGCTTCGCCATCGCGGTGACCACGGAGACCCTGAAAAGGCTTGGCGAACTGTATGATTCAGTGCGCGATCGCGGGGTTTACTTCCACACCCACCTCAACGAGAACAACCGCCCGGGCACCGGCGAAGTCGACAAAACCAAGCAGACCTATCAGGTCGACTCGTACCTGGACACCTATGACGGCAAATTCCTGCCGGGCTCGAAAGTCGGCGGCCCGAGCATGCTGGGGCGGCGCAGCGTCATGGCGCATGCGGTGCACTGCCAGGACGTAGAGCTGCAGCGGATGTCGGAGACGGGCACGTCCATCGCGCACTGCCCCGTGTCGCAACAATTCCTCGGATCCGGCACCATGCCGTGGCTTCGAACGGTCGCTTCCGGGGTAAACGTCGCCGCCGGCACGGATTTCGGCGGCGGAGACGAGTGGCCGATTCCTCAGGTACTCGCCACGGCCTTCAAGGTGCACATCTCCGAACCGGGTGAAGCGGGCGTGTCCATGCATCCGGCCGAGATGCTGTTCATCGGAACGCTCGGCGGTGCCCGCGCGCTCGATATGGAGGAGCGTTTCGGCAATTTCGATGTCGGAAAGGAGGCCGACTTCGTCGTGATCGACCCGAACCGCACGCCGGCTCTGCGGGCCGTGATCACCGAGGGGGTGCGATCCGACGACCCGGCCATGGCCCGGGCCCAGACCCTGTTCGGGTTGCTGATGCGCACGCGCGAGACGTCCATAGCCGGCACGTACGTGCAAGGGCGCCGACTTTAGGCCTGGCCCTTTCGGTGCAGCGTCCAGGCCGGTATCCAGTGCGTCACGCTTTTTTGCTTGGACCCGTACACGATTGGATAGGTCACCAGTCCCCACCAGTCGCCCTGCTCGCAAAGACCCCAGCAGCTGAGCCTCCCCTCGACGACCTTGTGCAGCTGCAGACCGTTGGGCTGATACCGGCCCGAGCGATGCGGCTCGCGCGGGAAAAGCACGGTCAGGTCGACCAGCACCGCGATCGGCGGGCGCACCACCCGAAACGGGTTGCGGACCGGCTGGCCGTTGTACCCGATCGAGGCGAGCTCACCCATTGTTCGATCATACGTTCGAACAATGGCTCTGGCGGACCCTTTTCATTTGCCGCCCGGCGGCCTCGCCCAGAACAACTAGAAGATGCGCCCGGCCGAGCCCGGGCGTGCTTCTGGCACCATAACGGTGTGTCACGGCGTCGCGTGCTGGACCCGCTGATCGTTGCGGTGTTCGCTGCCGCGGTAAGTTTGGCCGGCGCCGGGCGTCCCTCCTTCTGGTACGACGAGGCCGCGACCATCTCGGCCGCATACAGTCGTTCCCTTGGCCAGTTGTGGCAGATGTTGAGCAACGTCGACGCCGTCCACGGCCTGTACTACCTGCTGATGCACGGCTGGTTCCAAATCTTTGGCCCCACCGAGTTCTGGTCTCGTGCACCAAGCGGTCTGGCCGTCGGAGGTGCCGCGGCCGGGGTGGTGGTTCTGGGCAACCAGTTTTCGTCTCGCACCGTGGCGGTGGCCTCCGGGGTCATCTGCGCGGTCTTGCCGCGCTCGACATGGGCCGGCGTCGAAGCCCGCCCGTACGCCGTTTCGATGATGGCCGCGGTGTGGCTGACCGTACTGTTCGTCTACGCCACGCGTCGCGGCAACGCCTGGGTCTGGCTGGCTTATGGTGTTGCCCAAGCGGTTTCGATTGTTCTCGACGTGTACCTCGTGCTGCTGGTGTTGGTCCACTTCGCTTTTGTCTGCGCCTTCCTGCGCAGGCGAACGGTCGTAGCCTCCTTCGCCATCACGTCGGTTCTGGCGGGCTGCGCCGTGGCGCCGTTCTTGGTCGTGGCCGCGGGGCAAGTGCATCAGATCAGTTGGGTCGCACCGATTGGGCACCGAACGATCGAGGATGTGACGGTTCAGCAATACTTCGAGCGCAGCCCGCCGTTCGCGGTGTTGTCGGCGCTGGTGATCGCGACGGCCATCGCCGTGTGGCGCTGGACATCCACGAAACTCGTTGCGGCAGATCGGCAATTGCTGACCTTGGCGGTCGCCTGGCTGCTGATACCGACCGCCTTGATCGTGGTGTGGTCGGCGCTGGTTCACCCGATCTACACACCGCGCTACTTGTGCTTCACCGCGCCCGCTATGGCACTGGTCCTGGGCGTCTGCATTGGCGCACTGGCGGCCAGGCCGTGGGTGGCGGCAGCCCTCATTACCCTTTTCGCTGTCGCTGCGGCGCCAAATTACCTTCGAGTGCAACACAATCCGTATGCCAAGTACGGAATGGACTACAGCCAGGTGGCCGATCTGATCACCGCGAAGGCAGCGCCGGGTGATTGCCTGCTGGTTAACGACACTGTGACGTTTATGCCCGCGCCGATGCGGCCGCTGCTGGCGGCGCGCCCCGACGCCTACCGGAAGCTGATCGACCTCACCCTGTGGCAACGGGCGACGGACCGCAGGGAAGTCTTCGACACCAACCTCATCCCGGAAGTCGTCGCCCAGCCGCTGAGCCATTGCGGCGTCGTGTGGATCATCACCCAGGCCGACGAGTCGATGCCCGCCCACCAGCAGGGTTCGGCGCTGCCACCCGGCCCGCGCTACTGGGCGACACCGGCCTTCGCGGTCCCGCACGACCTGGGCTTCCGGCTCGTCGAACGCTGGCAGTTCAACCTTGTTCAGGTGTTCAAAGCGACGCGGTGATCACCAGACGCGGATGTAGTCGATGAGCATGGATGCCGGGAAGACGCCGGCGGCAGGGTCTCCGGCGCCCACACCACCGACGGCAAGCGTGAACATCGGCGTCATCCAGTAGCCGGGATTGTTGAACGGCCACCGCATGTCTTCCGGGGGGTTGCCGGCGACGTGAATGGGTTTGTTGCCAACCTTGAAGTACTCGGAGCCGTCCCGCGAGAACTCAAATCCCTCCTCGCCCCAATGCATTCGCCAGGTATGCCAGTTGCCGTCGACCAATCCGGGGATCGATTTACCTTCCCAGGTCTTGCCATTGGACGCCGCGTGCACGGTGGTACCCGGCGCCCATTGGCCGTTGCCGTACCACTCGAAGATGTCGACCTCGCCGTCCGGCAGCGGGTCCTCGTTAACGCCCCAGAACGAGGGCCACAAGCCGGGGAACAGGCAGTCGAGCTTGATCTTGGCTTCCCAAGTCTGGTTGATCATGCTGTGGAAATTGCCGCGCAGCTTGCCGGTGTAATAGGTGTTGCTCAGCAGATCGTGGGTGGCGCACAGCACGAGGTTGGAGTGCCCGTCCTGGAACACGTTTTGGCGGTCGTCGCGGTAGATCCCCGCGACCGGCGGGTAGACGTCGTCCTGCCAGGTCTGGACCGTCCACTTGCCTGGATCGGGAGCCGAGCCCGCCGGACCGTCGAACTCGTCGGCGAAGATGTACGGCCCGCCCCCGGCCGACGGCGGCGCATCCGGCGGCGAGGGGTGGGCCGCGGCCTCCGGGAGCGGCATCGACGCCGCCGCCGCCAGCATGCCGAGCCCGGTCGTCAACAACATGCTGCGACGATCCATATGCACCTACCACCAATCGCTAAAAGCCGGAGCTTCCGACTCGGCACGGTTCCCCCCGGCCAACTCCCGCAAACGGTGTTATACAACCATGCGCCGCGATGGTGTGCATCCCGCACCCGGGAGCTTAGAAGACGCGCACCCAGTCGACCAGCATTTCCGCCGGGTAGGCGCCCGATGCGGGGTCGCCGCCCCCCGAACCGCCGACCGCGAGGTTCAGCATTGGAAAACATCGTGTAGCCGACGTCGTTGAACGGCCACATCCGGATCGAGTCGTGCAGATCCTCGATGCCGGTGGCCGGGATGCTGAAGTACGGTTCGGCACCCTCGGCATCGTCCTCCCAGAAATGCATGCCGCCCGGATTCCACGTCACTCGCCAGTCGTGCCATGCGCCGTCGACCGCGATCGGGCGGGTCTCGAATGCCGTGCCGTCCGGGTTCGCGTGCGCGGTGGTGCCTGAGGGCCACTGTCCGTTGCCGTACCACTCCATCAGGTCGACTTCCCCGCTACGACCGGGATCGTCGTTGGACAGCCACCAGGCCGGCCAGCAACCGGCGGTGAGGCAGTTGAGTTTGACGCGAGCCTCCCAGGTGGTCCCGATGGGCCCTCGCCAGGTGCCGCTCACCAAGCCGCCGAAGTAGCTACCGCCATCTCGGGTGGCACGAAGCACGAAATTGGATTTGCCGTCGACGAACACGTTTTGACGACCGTCGCGGTACTGCCCGAAAAACTCGGGCCGGTCGAACCCGGTTGGCCGCGGTGGCGCGGCGCCGGACCTCGCAGTGGGAATGACCGCGGCGAGCGCACCGAATCCCGCCAGCATCATCATCCGGCGACGATCCATACCTGGCACCAGCACGCTGCTTTCGCTTACGAGGTGCCCGCAGCATAGAGCAGTTGTTTGAGCTGTTTTTGCTGCTCGGCGGTGAGTCGGGTCAGGATTCGCTGCTCGCCTCGTTGTACGGCGGCGTCCGCGCGCTTCAGCAGCGCCTTGCCGCGCCGCGTCAGCCGGGCCGGCATCGCCCGTCCGGCCGGAGCCGACGCCGAAGCCGCCCGGCTCAGTACGCCGCGGTCCTCGAGCGCATGCAGTACTTGGTTCATCGCCTGCGCGGAGACGTTGGTGCCGCGAGCCAACTCCGCGCTGGTGAGCCCCGGATGCTCGGTGAGGATCCGCATGCACACGAATTCGGGCAGGCCGACCCCCAGCGGCTTCAGCTCCGCAGCGACCTGGGGCCGCAACGACGCCATCACTCGGTACAACAGGAACCCCAAGTGCTCATCGTGGGATTGACTCATGCTCCACATGCTGGCATGCGCCGGGTCTTTCGCCGCACGGAACCATCAACTTTGTTGACATTGCCGGAGTCGGTGGTATCAAGGAGGTTGATGGTCCGATATGGACTTCATGATCCGATAGGAAAGGAACGACAAGGATGTCTGGTGACGGATTCTTTGGGGGCTTCGGCGGTTTCGGTGGTCCTGGCTTCGGTGGTCCCGGCTTCGGCGGCCCCGGCGGTTTCGGCGGCGGCGGCGGTTTCGGCGGCGGTTGGGGCAAACACGGCTGGGGTCATGGTGGGCCCGGCGGTCCCGGTTTCGGCGGCGGTTTCGGTCCGGGCGGTCGGCCTCCGCTCAAGCGCGCGGCCTTTGTCACCGCGGCGCTGCTGCTCGACGGTCCGGCCGATGCCGCACAGGTTGTCCAGCGGGTGTCCGACGCGACTGACGGCGCGATAACTCCCCCGCAGGAAATCGCGGAGCTGGCTATCGGCCTGCTCGCCGGCCGCGGCGTGGTGACGGTCGACAACGGCGTGGCAACCCTGACCGAGCTCGGCAACAACCTGCTGGCCTGGCGGGGTATCAGCAGCGAGACCGCGCACGCTTTCCTGGCGCGCGCCGGTCAGTTCGGCGATGTCTTCAAGATCCGCCGAGAGCTGTTCGAGATCGCCGGTCTGGCGCGCACAATCACCTGGACCGGCACCGACGAGCAGAAGCAACAGCTCGCCGAGGCGCGGACCAAGGTGCTGGAAACCCTGCGCGAGGCCAAGAAGACGCTGCACCGAGTTCTCGGCGAGGACTAACGAAGGCACCCTGCGGTCACGTTGGCCACCTGAGGTTTGCGCGGGACACACTTTGTGCCCGCCTCCGAGCGACAAGCCGTGGCAACAGCCACCCGGCGCATGTATCGCTCGGAGGCGGGCAAAAGAACAGTCCTTGGTGGCAGGGGCGCATCAGGCAGATGTGATAACGCGCGAACCCCGCGGCCCCTAGGCGGGCCCGGGCTCGCTGAGCTTGACCAATGTCTTGCCGATGTTGGCCCCGGTGAACAACCCATTGAGGGCGTCGACGCACGACTCGATGCCATCGAAAATCGTTTGCCGATGCTTGAGCACGCCCTCGGCCTCCCACTGACGTAGCGCGGCGAAGGCTTCGTCGAAGCGGCCCCACTGATCGAGCGAGTTGAATCCCTGCATCACCGCGGTCTTCGACAGCAGGTTCACGTAATTGGCCGGACCCGGGTGCTCCCCGGTCAGGTAGCTGGAGATGACGCCGCAGAGCACGACGCGCGCGTTGGTGGCCAGGCGGCCCAGCACCGCATTGAGGATCGGTCCGCCGACGTTATCGAAGTAGACGTCGACCCGCTTGGGGCAGTGCTTTTTGAGCGCGGCCGGCAGGTCATCGTTTTTGTAGTCGATGCACGCGTCGAAACCGAAGTCCTCGACCACCGCCCGGCATTTCTCCGGTCCGCCCGCGATGCCCACCACCCGGGCACCGGCGATCTTGGCGATCTGCCCGGCCACCGATCCGGTGGCGCCCGCCGCCGCCGAGACCACCACCGTCTCACCGGCCTGCGGTTTACCGATGTCGGTCATGCCGAAGTAGGCGGTGGCACCGGTCGGACCGTAGACCGACATGATTGCCAGCTGGTCGTGCTCACCCGGGATGGGTGTGCTGAACAGGTCGTCGCGGATGATCACGTACTCCTGGAAACCGGTCAGCGTGGTGATCACGTCGCCTACGGCGTAGGCGTCGCACCGCGACGCGACGACTTCGCCGATCCCGGCCGCCCGGATCACCTCACCGAGCTGCACCGGTGGAAGGTAGCCCGGCTGGTCGTTCAGCCAGGTCCGGACCGCCGCGTCGAGCCCGACGTAGGTGGTTCGGACCAGCGCTTCGCCGTCGGCGGGCTGGGGCACCGGCCGGGTGATCAGCTCGGTGTCATCGGGCTGGACCAGCCCGGTCGGGCGGCGACGTAACAGGATCTGGCGATTCGGCATGTCGGGCACGGTGCTGAAACTACCCATTGGACGCCGTGCAGTGGGAGCATCTGTCCATGGAATCGCAGGACGACCCGGAAAAACGGATCCAGGACCTGGAGCGCCCGCTGGCCGAGGCCGCGCGCGCGTCCGAACTGGGAGACGCTCCGCAGGGCGGTCATGCCTACCCGCCACCGCCACCTGGCGCAGTGCCACCACCGCCACCGCCCATGTACGGCGGCTACGGCGGCCCGTACGCCGGACCCCCACCCAAACCTCCCTCGGGCAACCGCATGTGGTGGATCCTGGGCACGATCATCGTCATCGGCGTGCTGGCTCTTGCGGGAGGCATCGCAGCCTTTGCCGCACACCAACTTTCCGGTGTTCGGTCGATCATCAACTCCTCCGGCGTGACCACCACGCCGGTGACGACTTCGCCGCGGACAACCACGCGCACCCCGAGGTCGTCAACCAGTGCGACCCCCAGTTCCGGCCCATCGACGCTGCCGCTGCCGCCGCAGGGCGCGCCGCTCGACGTGTCCGGCATCAACGAGAACCAGACGATTGCCTGCAACGACAACGTGGTCACCGTCAGCGGGATTTCCAACACGATCGTGATCACCGGCCACTGCGCGAGCCTGACGGTATCCGGCATGAAGAACTCGGTCACCGTCGATGCCGCCGACACCATCGATGCATCCGGCCTCAACAATCAGGTGACGTTTCACTCGGGCGCACCGAAGATCTCCAAGTCCGGGGTCGACAACGTCGTCGCGCAGGGCTGACGTGCGTCAGTCACCGGCCATCGCTTCGGCTTGCGCCAGATAGCCCTCGAAATCGGCTTCTAGCGCCTTGGCCCGAAAGCGTTGCAAGAACTGCCGATAGCCGGACTCATCGCCACGGGCTCGGGCCAGCAGCGCCCGCAGCCTGAGCACCGGAAGCTCGTGCAACACGAAGCCCGGCTCGGTCGGCACGTCGGCCAGTCGGTCGATCGCACGTTGGGCGTCCTCGATGTCGGCTTGCCGGGCGCGCGCCAGCAGTGCCTCCACCAGGACGGTGGTGGCGGGACCCCGGAAGATCATCTCTCCTGTATCGATCTGCTCGGCAAGAACCGTCGCGGCCAGATCCATCGCACCGTCGATATCTCCTGATCGTGCTCTCTCCCTTGATAATTCGATATCGGACATGCGCCGCAGCGTCATGGTCAGCTGTTGGTTCATGATCAATTCGCGTGCCTTCATCAAGAATTCGAGTCCGGCGCCCTTTTCAGAGTCGCTGTGAATCAGTGTGGTAGCCCTGATCATCAGCGCGTAGGTGACGGCAGTGTTGTTCCCGGACCGTTGTGCGACTT
>DASYJS010000296.1:0-14993 GCA_035996225.1 Mycobacterium sp.
GACCCGCGCTGGCGAGGGCTACTGATTGCCGCGGCCCGTTGCCGGTGCCGAACCTAACCAAGGTCTGCCGGCAGGAAGCCCACAATGTGTGGGCAGCAGAGGCCGGCCGAGCGGGATTCGTTCCAGCCGCGTCCGGAGGTATCTAGACGTCCACTTCTGCGACTTGGACGCCGACGGATAGCCAGCGTTCACGGACTTCGCGGAGCTTATCGGCGGGAGCGGAGAGCAATAAGCCGAAGGCCGCTGGAGGGCTGAGTTCGTCACGGTAGTAATCGCGGTAAAACGTCATTTTGTGGGCAAACCACGAGAAAACTTCGGGTTCTTCAACCAGCAGGAGATGGGAATGAGTGACCTCGGTTAGATATGCGCGGGCAGGTCGCTTCTCAAGAGCTTTATTAGTCAGGTTGTCCAGATCTCGCATGAAATCATCAAAGGCCGCGTAATTGTGTCCGAACCAGGGCGGAAAATCCCAAACCTTAGCGAAGGCGTCGAAGAGAGCATCCAGCGTTTTTGCGTGCATCCCATCAACGGTACGAAATTCGACTCCCGCCGAAGGCGACAATGGTGATGGCGTCTCAAGATGTACAGCGACGCAGGGCCCGCCCTCAACCGTCTGCAGTAGAAATTTGTCCAGGTTCACTGTGTGTGCCATCACTGTCGCATCCTGTGGACTGTTCCGTAATGATCATTGGTATACCAAGCCGATCCGTCACTGCCGGTAATGATGCGCTCCTCATCGCGGCCCTGGCCGGGCACCTTGGGATTGACGTCCCACTCCTGATACGTAATGGGTTTGCCAGATGCGTCCGTTGTCGGCAGAAGTGGGGGTCGGCCAGGAGGCGGCGTGTTCTCAAAAACGCTTCCGCCCTTCGTGCCCGGCGCGCCGGCCGATCCGGGCCATTTTCCCGCATCGATCTGCTGCAGCACATCCCGAGCATTTTTAGGTATTAGCGGCTCGCCGCCACCGCCTTCGCCGCCTGTGCCAAAGCCGCCTTTCCCGCCGATGGGACCACCACCGCCCCCGCCGCCTTGGACCGTTCCGGTTTTCGGATCGTACTGCGGTGGTGCTGGCGTGACCGGCTCGAAAGGCCCATGCGCGGGTTGATCGGTGTACGGGTCATACTCGTGGTCCAGCTTAAAACCGGCGCCGAGCGCGCGAGTCGGAGGTGGCTCTTGGGGTTCGCCGAAAGTGACGCTGTGCAGAGGTGCGCTAGAGGTGGTGATTTTGGCAGCGATTGCTTCGTCGTGGGCGACAAGCTGTGCGGCGCGTTCTTGGATGTCAGCGGCGTACACCTGCGCTTGGGCCTGTGCCGCTACGCCGCCCCGCGGCGGCATTACCGCGAGGTCTTCGCCCACAACGTATCCGGCGGCGCTGGCCTCCTCAATCGCATCCAGCACACTCCGCTTGGCGGAGTAAAGGGTTTCAGCTCCCCGGCGTGCTATCGCTGAAGACTCGTGGAGGACATCAGCAAGTCCCCTTACTTTCACGAGATCAGCGAAGGCTCTTTCCTGAGCCGCCTCGGCGGCGGCACCCTCCCACACCGTCCCGCCCGGCGACACAGACACCCGGTGAATCGAGGTAAATGAGGACTCCCAATGCTCGGCGGTGGCTGTCCAGTCCTTAGATGCGGTTTCTAGATGGGTGACATCCCAGGCTTGGACCTCCGACAAACTCGGCGCTCCCACACCACCGACCCCCGGCACTGGTCACACCTGGGTTACCGAGGCGCCGATACCGGCAACTTGCTGTGCACCAGCACTGTCGGTGACCGCAAACTCCTTACCCGCCGCAGTGATTTTGAACGCGCTTGTCTGCGCTCGTCCGGCTAAAACCGTGATCACACCGTCGACGGCCGCATAGCAGGTACCGACCGCGCCAGAAGTCGCCTGATTGGGCAGCCCGACACTCAGCGATGGAGTCGCTGCTACCAACCCCGCCGATACCTCGTCACAATGCGCTGCCAATATCTGCAGCCCCTCATTGCTGACTCGCAGCACATCCGCCACCCCGCCAAGTGTAAAGCGACGCCGGAGACACGCTAGTCAGTCCGCGGTTGGGCAATGCTCACGCCGGACCACCCCGCCGGAAAATGTGGGCAAGAATGTCGCAACAGCACAATGGTTCGACGCTGAAAGCGCCGCTACCAGCACCGGCGGGGACTGAAAGTGGGAGCCTCCTGTCAGGATTGAACTGACGACCGCTCGCTTACAAGGCGAGTGCTCTACCACTGAGCTAAGGAGGCCGGGTAAATCGGCTGCAAGCTTAACGGCTCACGAGTCGCCGTCGATGATGCGTTGTGAGGGCACCGGACGTGATGGCGGGCGGCGTCGACGGCCGGGCAGCGGTATGCGGTCGGCGATGTTGCTCAGCGGGTTGACCACCATGGTCAGCGCCATGACCGCGTCCTGCAGGGTGGAGATGGCGGGCTCCAGCGCCTCCATACCCGGCGTCAACCTGGCGAGGGTGTCGGCGACGTCGGCGAGCTGCTCGAGCGGACCATGTTTGGCGGTCAGCTTGTCGATCACACCGCCTTCGGAAAGCAGCCGGTCCGCCAACCCATCCTCGGACAGGACTCGTTCGATCAACCCGTCCTCGGACAGCAGCTGATCGGCCAGCCCGCCCGGTTGCAGCGCTCGTTTTAGGCCACCGCCCTCCGCGGTCAAGCGATCGACCAGACCGTCCTCCGACATCAACAGATCGACCACTCCGCCCGGACGCAGCAAACGGTCGACCGGCCCATCGGGCGCCATGGCGCGTCCCAGCGGCGCGTCGTCGTCCATCAGTCTGGCCAGCCGATTGACGCGGATGATCGCGTCGTCGATCCCCAGCATGGAGGTCATCGGGTTCGTGCCGCCGGCTCCGCCGTCCCCCAGCGATCGCTTCGCCACCCCGACAGCCACACTGGCGAGGTTCAGGCTCGCCTCTGCAGCGGCAAGGCCGACTCGCGCGGGTGCGGTCGCGACGGAAACCATGCTTCTGGCGAAGTCCATGACTTCGAGTCTATGCACGACGCGCCCTAAAACGGGGCCCGGTCCCAGCCGATGCGATGATTCCTGGCAGACTACTAGCAGACGATGCGCACCGAGCTCACAGGAATTACACAAGTATTGTAAAGGCAACGTTCAGGCAAGGGACGGATGTAATCAGATGACAGCGGCAACCCAAAGCGAAACCAGACCAGAGGCGCGTGTCCTCGTCGTTGACGACGAGGTCAATATCGTCGAACTGCTTTCCGTGAGTCTGAAGTTCCAGGGATTCGAGGTGGCCACGGCGACCAACGGAGCCCAAGCGCTGGACCGCGCCCGCGAAGCACGGCCCGATGCGGTGATCCTCGACGTGATGATGCCCGGGATGGACGGCTTCGGGGTGCTGCGGCGGCTGCGTGCCGACGGGATCGATGCTCCGGCGTTGTTCCTGACCGCGCGCGACTCCCTGCAGGACAAGATCGCGGGCCTGACGCTGGGCGGCGACGACTACGTGACGAAGCCGTTCAGTCTGGAGGAGGTCGTCGCCCGGCTGCGGGTCATTCTGCGGCGTGCCGGCAAGGGTGGCGCCGAAACGCACAACGCCCGCCTGACGTTCGCCGACATCGACCTGGACGAAGAGACCCACGAAGTGTGGAAGGCCGGCGAACCGGTGTCGTTGTCGCCCACCGAATTCACGCTGCTGCGCTACTTCGTGATCAACGCGGGAACGGTGCTGAGCAAGCCGAAAATCCTCGACCACGTGTGGCGCTACGACTTCGGCGGCGACGTCAATGTCGTCGAGTCCTATGTGTCCTATCTGCGTCGCAAGATCGATACTGGGGAGAAGCGGCTGCTGCACACCTTGCGCGGCGTGGGCTATGTTCTTCGGGAGCCGCGCTGAGCACGCACTCAGCCACTCGGCGAAAGTAGCAATTGGTGGCGAAGAATACGGAAACGGCCACACAGGTTCGGCGGGGTTTGCCCCTACGAGTGGGCTTGGTCGCGGCGACCCTGGTGTTGGTCGCCTGCGGTCTGGCGGCCTCGGGCATCATGGTCACGTCGATCCTGCGACACAGTCTGGTCAGCCGGATCGACCAAACGCTGCTCGAGGCATCGCGCGGCTGGGCGCTGTCCCCGCGGCGGCAGTTGACGGCCTCGTCCTACGAAGGTCCGGACCCGGGCCGGCCCCCGTCGAAGTACTACGTGCGCGGCGTCGGCACCGACGGCCAGCCGTTTACGGCCATCAATGACCGCAACGCCGAACCGGCACTGCCGCCCGACAACGACGTGGGTCCCAATCCGACGACCCTGCCCTCGGTCAACGGCTCGGATATTCAATGGCGAGCGGTGTCGGTACGCGGAACAAACGGCCTGACCACCGTCGCGATCGACCTGTCCGATGTCCAGCACACGGTGCGGTCCCTGGTGTGGTTGCAGTTCGGCATCGGGGTGGCGGTGCTGGTGGTGGTCGGGATCGCCGGCTTCGCGGTGGTGCACCGCAGCCTGCGGCCGCTGCTCGAGGTCGAGCAAACCGCCGCCGCGATCGCGGCGGGGCAGCTCGATCGTCGTGTGCCAGAACGTGATCCCCGAACCGAGGTGGGCCGACTTTCGTTGGCGCTCAACGGAATGCTCACCCAGATTCAGCAAGCGGTCGCTTCCTCGGAGTCCTCGGCCGAGAAAGCCCGTGGCTCGGAGGACAGGATGCGCCGGTTTATCACCGACGCCAGCCACGAACTGCGCACCCCGCTCACCACCATTCGCGGCTTCGCCGAACTGTATCGACAGGGCGCGGCCCGCGACGTGGCCATGTTGCTGTCGCGCATCGAAAGCGAAGCCAGCCGGATGGGCCTACTGGTCGACGACCTGCTGCTGCTGGCACGGCTCGACGTGCAACGCCCGCTGGAACACCATCGCGTCGACTTGCTGGCGCTGGCCAGCGATGCCGTACACGACGGGCAGGCGATCGACCCCAAGCGCGCGATCACGATGGAAATCCTCGACGGTCCCGGCACCCCTGAAGTGCTCGGCGACGAGCCCCGGATACGCCAGGTGCTGAGCAACCTGGTGGCCAACGCACTCCAACACACTCCGACCACTGCCGACGTCATCCTTCGGGTCGGGACCGAGGGCGACGATGCGGTGATCGAAGTGGCCGACAAGGGCCCCGGTATGAGTCAGCAGGATGCGTCGCGGGTGTTCGAGCGCTTTTATCGCACCGACTCGTCCCGGGCCCGGGCCAGCGGCGGTACCGGACTGGGGCTATCGATCGTCGGCTCGTTGGTCCAGGCACATGGCGGCGTGGTGACCGTGCGAACCGCGCCCGGGGAGGGCTGTTGCTTCCGCGTCACCCTGCCGCGCGTCAGCGATGTTCCCGTCCAGGTCGGCTGAGGTCTAGGCGAGCTGCTCCAGCGCCGCCTTGATCCTGGCCTGCGCTTGATCCAGGGATTCCGGTGACGGGTTGCGGTCGACATTGGCGAACCCGAAGTCGCTCAGGCTGCGGGTGGGGAACACGTGAACATGCAAGTGCGGCACTTCCAGCCCCGCGATGATCAAGCCGGCGCGTTCGGCGCGGAACGCCGTGCACACGGCCTTGCCGATCAGCTGGCTCACCCCCATCACGCGGGCGAACGCCGGGTCGTCGACCTCTTGCCACTGATCGAGCTCGGCGCGCGGCACCACCAACGTGTGCCCCTGCGTCATCGGCTCAATCGTCAGGAATGCGACGACGTCGTCATCCTCATAAACGAATCGGCCGGGTAGTTCACGGTTGATGATCTTGGTGAAGATCGACGCCATGGGACAAGCATAGGTGCGCCGAAAATGTCACCAGGTTGTGGTTGGCGCTCAGCCCTCCTGGCCGAACTCCATCACGTCGAGGTTCCAGTACCCGCGCATGTTGGTGATCAGTCCCGCCTCGTTGACCTTGTAGGTGAACACGCCGCGCACCTTGCTGGTCATGCCGCCCTCAAACTTGCTCTGCAGCACCAGAATATGAGCGATCTCGTCGGGAGAGCTGGACGGGAAGGTCTCCTCGCAAGTGATGGTCAGCTGGTTCTTGGCGATGTTGTTGTCGAAGAACGCGCCGACGGCTTCCTTGCCGCGCACACCGGTGCCGTCGGGGTTGGTGACGGACTTGCCGATCGGGTCTTCGATGACCACATCGTCGGTCATCAGCGCCAGCCAGCCGTACCGGTCTTTGCCTTGCGCGCAGCGCCACGACGACTGCGACGCGGTCAGTGCCGGGGATTGGGTGGTTTGGGTCATGGTCTGAGCCCTCTTTACGGCGGGTGGCGCTCTGTTACCGGTCGGCGTCGGTGTAGCGGATGACTCCGCGAATGTTCTTGCCGTCCAGCATGTCCTGGTAGCCGTCGTTGATCTGTTCGAGCCGGTACTGGCGGGTGATCATGTCGTCCAGGTTGAGCTTGCCGACCTTGTACATCGACAGCAGTTGCGGGATGTCGTACTGCGGGTTGCCGCCACCGAAGATGGTGCCCTGCAGGTTCTTCTGCATCAGGGTCAGCATCGCCAGGTTCAGAGTGACATTGGTGTCCAGCAGGCTGCCGATCGCGGTCAGTACGCAGGTGCCGCCCTTCTGGGTGAGGTTCAGGTAGCTGTCGACGTCGGCACCGAGTAGCTCACCGACAGTAACGATGACCTTGTGGGCCATCAGGCCGTAGGTGACCTCGGCCATGCCCGCCATTGCGGCGAAGATGTCTGGGTAGACGTGGGTGGCGCCGAACTTCAGCGCCTGATCGCGCTTCCACTCCACCGGGTCGATCGCGAAGATGTAGCGGGCGCCGGCGTTCGCCGCACCCTGCAGGGCTGCCATGCCGACCCCGCCGACCCCGACGATGGCGACGTCCTGGCCCGGCCGGATGTCGGCCGTGCGGACCGCCGACCCGTAGCCGGTGGTGACGCCGCACCCAACCAGGGCGGCGACCTCGAACGGGATCGACGGGTCGATCTTCACCACGGAGCTGCGGTGCACGACCATGTAGGGCGAGAACGTCCCCAGCAACGTCATGGGGAAGACGTTTTGGCCGCGCGCCTGGATGCGGAAGGTGCCGTCGGAGACCGCGGCCCCGCCCAGCAGCCCGGCCCCCAAATCGCAGAGGTTGCGCAGGCCGGCCTGACATGTCGGACAGGTCCCGCAGGACGGGATGAACGACAGCACCACGTGGTCACCCGGGGCGATGTCTTCCACGCCAGGACCGACTTCGGTGACGATGCCCGCGCCTTCGTGCCCACCGAGCACCGGGAAACCGGCCATCGGGATACCGCCGGTGACCAGGTGATGGTCGGAGTGGCACATGCCCGCCGCTTCCATCTGGATCTTGACCTCGTCCTTGACGGGGTCGCCGATCTCGATATCTTCGATGGTCCAGGGCTGGTTGAACTCCCAGATCAATGCGCCTTTTGTCTTCACGATGGTCCTGACCCCATTTCGCCTTTGAATTGATCAGAGCTACCCGGCCCTTCATGCCGGGCAGCTTGGTACGAGTGCCACAGGCACCCTCGTCGCGTCAGCATAGCGCGTGCAACAAATCAAACGCTTGGTTGGCTCCAGCTCACCAGATCGGAGCGGGCGCCTCTCCGAGCGGGTAATAGCCCGGTAGCTTCTCACCGGCGATGCTGCGCTCGATCCGCTTCTGCATTCCGGTGCTCAGGTCGCCGGACTCGATGAGCGTCGCGAACATCTTCGCGACGTGACCGAAGTCGAAGAAGTCACGCTGCCACTCAATGAGCTGGTCGTCGTTGAGGCGGAACCAGCTGCCGCCGATGCCGTAGATCTCGTCCTGGGTGCCGTCGGTCTTGTTGACGATCTGCTTCCAGAAGCCGACGATTTCGCCCTGCTTCTCGTCGATGAGCACCTTCTGGTACTCGTAGACCCAGTTCTCCAGCCCCTCCATCTCCAGGCCGAGTGCGATGTCGCGAATCTCGTCGACACCCACGCACATCACATCTTCCTTGGGGCCGATATTCCAGCCGTACGTCGCGTCTTTGGTGTAGAAGTCCGCCAGCGGCTGCCAATCACCGGCCTTTTCGCAGTCCTTGTTGGCCTGCAGCCAGCGGTCGACCCATGCCTCGAGGTCTGCGCGTGAGTGTGACGACATTGTCAGTCTTCTTTCTTCATGAGGAGTAGTGCTTGGGTGGGACACATGTCGACGGCGTTCTGAACTTCGTCCATGGCGTCGTCCGCTGGTTCGGCGTCGAGGATCTCGACCTTGCCGCGCTTGGGCACCGAGAAATAGTCGGGGGCCTCCATTTCGCACATGGCGTGGCCCTGGCAGAGATCGAGGTCGACTTCGACTCGATAACCCATACGGACTCTCCTACGACGTGCGCTTGCGGTAGCGCGCCTTCGCCGGCCTGGCAAGCTGCACGACCATCTTGGAGTGGTCGTTGCGATAACTGTCGGCCGGTTGCGCCATCTCGAACTCATACTCGCGCAACAAAACTGAGAAGATCGCCTTGATCTGCATGGTGGCGAAAGCCGCCCCGACGCAACGGTGCCGGCCAGCGCCAAACGGAATCCAGGTCCATCGGTTGACGACGTCGGCCTGCTCGGGTTTGTTGTACCGATCGGGGTTGAAGGCGTCCGGGTCGGGAAAGTCCTCCGGAATCCGGTTCGAGATCGCCGGGGATGCCGCGACGAAGTCACCGTCGTGGATTCCGAAGCCCGCGACTTCGAACTCACCCTTGGCGACCCGCATTAAGATGATCAGCGGCGGATGCAGCCGCAGGGTCTCCTTGACCACGTTGTCCAGCTTCGGAATCTGGCGCAGCGCATGGAAACTCACCTCCTGGCCGTCGGCGTAGAGTACCTCGAGCTCGGCCAGCACCTCGGCGTAGACATCGCGATGGCGGATCAACTCGATCAGCGTCCACGCCGAGGTCCCTGAACTGGTGTGGTGTCCGGCGAACATCAGCGAGATGAACATCCCGGTGACCTCGTCGGCGGAGAAGCGCGGGTTTCCCCCCTCGTCCTTTACCGACACGAGGATGTCGAGGAGGTCGCGGTCTTCCTTGCCCTTCGGCGGGTTGGCGATGCGGCCGTCCATGATCTCCTGAACCAGCGCAACGAGTTTCACGCGCGCCTCGTCACGGCGCTGAAAGCTTTCGATCGGCAGGTACGGATCGACGTAGCACAGCGGGTCGGTGCCGCGTTCGAGCTCGTGGTAGTACTCCGCGAACCGGCGGTCGAGCTGTTCGCGGAACTTCAGCCCGATCAAGCAGGCCGTCGAGGTGTAGATGGTCAGTTCGGCGAAGAAGTCGAGCAGCTCGATCTCGCCTTCGTCGCCCCAGTCTGCGATCATCTTCTTGACTTCGCCCTCGATGGTGGCGGCGTGGCCCTTCATCTGCTCGCCACGCAGCGCCGAGTTGTGCAGCATCTCCTTGCGCCGCTCGGGGCTGGCGTCGAACACCACGCCCTTGCCGAAGATCGGCGTCATGAACGGGTAGGCCTCGGCCTGGTCGAGATCCTCGTCGGCGGACCGGAAGAAGAACTCGTTCGCTTCCGCTCCCGACAGGAAGATGACGTGCTTGTCGACCAGCTGGAACCAGCCGACATCGCCGCACTCCTCGCGGATGCGATTCATCAAACCGATTGGGTCGGTGCGGAATTCCTCGAGATGGCCGTGCTCTTCTTCGCCCCCGGAAACCCTGGGTACGGTAGCGGTGGTCATTTTGCTCACTCCTCACCGGCGCGCGTCTCGCGCGCCGCATCGTCGTTTCGCGAAGTCATGACGGCATCCCCTCTTCGCCGAGTGCGAGCTTTTGGCGATGTTTGTTGTCGGCCAACGGGGCTTCGGGCTGAAGCTCCATGTTCGCGATGAAGCCGCCGCGCGGTGTCTCGGCGACGAACGCGATGGCGCGCCCCAGGTCCGCCGCGCGCAGGAAGTAGTCGTGGCGGGCCTGGCCCCACTTGGCCCAGTCCTCCAGTGCGGGGCCGATCTTGTCGGCCGGCAGGCTCCAGCCCATCGACGTCTTCGTCGGGCCTGGATGCACGATCGAGGCCCGCACGCCGGTGCCTTCAAGCTCCATTTGGAAGTTGGTGACCATCGCGACGAGCGCGGCCTTGGCCGCACCGTAGGCGCCCATGTGTGGCCGTTGGCGCAGGGCCACGTCGGAGCCGACGAAGATCAGGTCGCCGCGCTGCCGGTCGAGCATGCCCGGCAGAACCGTGGTGGCCAATCGGTTAGCGCCGATCAGGTGGACCTGCAGCTGCGAATCGAACTCATCGGTGGTGATCTCGGCGAGCTTGCCAAAATAGGTGTCGCCAGCGCCGGCCACCAGCACCTCGATGTCGCCGAGCGCGTCGACCGACTGTGTGACAAAGGATTTCACTGAGTTTGGGTCGGTGACGTCCAGGTGGAATCCGACCGCCTCGCCGCCATCGGCATTGATCTTGCCGACGATGTCGTCGAGCTTCTCGACCCGGCGGGCGCCGAGGGCTACCGGGAAGCCGTGCGCCGCGAGTTCGATGGCGGTGGCCTCTCCGATGCCGGAGGAGGCGCCGGCCACGATCGCCGGCCGACGTTCGGGCAGGGGGGCAAAGCGGGGCATCAGCGGGTCTCCACGGTGACGGGTAGGTGAGCGAATCCGCGGACATTGCTGGAGTGGACGCGGACGGCGTTGGCCTCGTCGACCTGATACCCGCGGATTCGCTTGAACAACTCGGTGAGCGCTACCCGGGCTTCCATCCGGGCCAGGTGGGCACCGAGACAAAAGTGCGCGCCACTACCGAAACTCATGAGCTTGGAACCGATATCGCGCCCGATCACATAGTCATCGGGGTTGTCGAACACCCGCTCGTCGCGATGGGCCGAACCGGGCAGCAGTAGCAGGACGTCCCCGTCGGGGATCGTGGTGTCGTACAGGGTGAGGTCCCCGGCCACGGTGCGGGCCAGGATCTGGCTGGACGTGTCGTAGCGCAGCGTCTCCTCGACCCACAACGGCACCAGTTCGGCGTCGTCGTAGACCGGCGCCAGCTGATCGGGGTTCTTGTGGCCCCAGAAAGCCGCGTTGGCAAGGAGTTTGGTGGTGGTCTCGTTGCCGGCGATTACCATCAGGAACATGAACCCGAGCACTTCGTCGTCGGTGAGCCGGTCGCCGTCGATCTCGGCCGCCAGCAACGCGGTAGTCAGATCGTCGGTCGGCTTCGTGCGCCGTTCGGCCACCATCTGCTGGTAGTAGACGATCAGGTTGATGGACGCCTCGACGGCCTCCGGCGGCACATCGGTGACCCCCTCGTCGCGGTGCATCACGCCGTCGGCCCAGGCTCGGACCTGGAAACGGTCCGCCTCGGGTACGCCCATGAGCTCGGAGATCACGTCCATCGGCAGCTTGCCCGCGAACTCGTCGACGTAGTCGACGAGGGCGCCGGAGCTGGCCTGTTCGAGCATGGTGTCGAGGTGCTTGACCGCGATCTCGGTGACCCGCGGCTCGAGCTCGCGAATGCGGCGCGGCGTGAAGCCCTTGGACACCAGAGTGCGCAGCCGCAGGTGGCCCGGGTCGTCCATCGCGAGGAAGCTCATCGTCTTGCTGGCATGCGGGCCGCGCGAGGCCGGATCCAGCGAGACGCCGTACTTGTTGGAAAGCGTTGTGCTGTTGCGGAACCCCTGCAGCACATCCTGATGCCGCGACAGCGCCCAGAACTTCAGTTCCTCATTGCGGTACAGCGGAGCTTCGTCGCGCAGCTGCTTGTAATACGGATACGGATCTTCGTGAAAGTCGTAGTCGTAAGGATCGAGGACCAACTCATGGTCTCCAACATGCAAGGTCATTCGGTTCTTGTCTCCTGGCTTGTCTCCCCGGTGCCGGGCAAGATCAGACTCACGACAAAGGCCAACCGGTCGGCGATCTGGTGATAGGTGAACTGACCGCTGGCGGCTTGTACCAATGCGCCGAAGAACGTCATCTCGAGCGCGGACACCGTGCTGGGGTCGGCGCCGGGCCCGATGGCCGTCGCGATGCGGCGGTGGATCTCCGCACCGATGCGGTCACGCGCCGCGCCGACCGCGGGATCGGCTCCCGCGCCCAACAGCGCGGTCGTGCACGCCGCCCCGACCTCGGGTTCGTCAGCGACCACCAGTGCCAGATGGCGCAGCACCTTGTCCACCCGCACCGGCATGGGGTCGTTGACGTCGGTGAAGAACGGGACTTGCCGGACCAGGTCCAGGTAGACCTCGGCGATCAAGTGGTTCTTCGACGAGAAGTAGGTGTAGGCGGTGGCCGGGGCGACTTTGGCGCGGGCCGCGACTGCGCGCACCGTCAGGTCGGCGTACGACTTCTCGCGCAGGGTATCGATGCCGGCCGCGAGCACCTTGCGAAAGGTCTCCTCCTGGCGCCGGTTGCGCGCCGGTTTACCGGTTTGTTGCTCAACCTGGGATGTGATCGCAACCAGGGCATCGCTGGACACATGTCCAAGCTATCGGATGGATACGACGCGAAGCAAGCCCGTCCGGTAAATATGCTGCTTAATACCCAGATTTGTCCCGCTCCGCGGCTGCATTCGAGATCGGCTCTTGCACCGCGGATGGCCCGACGGCTATGGTGCGATGGGGCATTATCGGACAACTGTCCATTCGAATGGGCGCATCGATTTGGCCCCTTGGATTTGCCACGCACAGACGGGAGCGAGAGATGGCCTTGTTGGCCGACGGCGTGAGTGGACTCTTCATCGACGGCAAGGTGTCGCCCGGCAGTGCTGGCACCTTCCCCACCATCAACCCGGCAACCGAGGAAGTACTGGGAGTCGCGGCCGACGCCGACGCCAACGACATGGGCCGTGCGATCGACGCCGCGCGCCGCGCTTTCGACGAGACCGATTGGTCAGGGAACACCGAGTTGCGGGTGCGGTGTGTGCGGCAGCTGCGCGAGGCGATGCAGCAGCACCTCGAAGAGCTGCGCGACTTGACCATCGCCGAAGTCGGCGCGCCGCGGATGCTTACCGGGATCGCTCAGCTCGAAGTCCCGGTCAACGACCTGGCGTTCGCGGCGGACACGGCCGAATCGTATGAATACAAACAGGATCTCGGCCAGGCGTCGCCGATGGGCATCCCCACCCGGCGCACCATCGCCCGTGAGGCCGTCGGTGTCGTCGGCGCCATCACTCCGTGGAATTTTCCCCACCAGATCAACCTCGCCAAGATCGGTCCCGCGCTGGCCGCGGGGAACACCGTCGTCTTGAAGCCTGCGCCCGACACCCCTTGGTGTGCCGCCGTGCTGGGGGAATTGATCGCCGAACACACCGACTTTCCGCCCGGTGTGATCAACATCGTCACGTCCAGCGACCACAGCGTGGGTGCGCTGTTGTCCAAAGACCCTCGGGTGGACATGGTTTCGTTCACCGGGTCGACGGCCACCGGCCGCGCCGTGATGGCCGACGGCGCCGCGACCATCAAGAAGGTCTTCCTCGAGCTGGGTGGCAAGTCGGCGTTCATCGTGCTCGACGACGCCGACTTGGGCGGTGCGGTGGGCGTGGCGGCGTTCTCGGTGTGCATGCACGCCGGGCAGGGATGCGCAATCACCACCCGGCTGGTGGTGCCGCGGGCGAAGTATGACGAGGCCGTCTCCATCGCGGCGGCAACGATGGCGGGGATCAAGGCGGGCGACCCCACCGATTCCAAAACTATTTGTGGGCCACTGATTTCGGCTCTCCAGCGCGATCGAGTGCAGGGCTATCTCGACTCGGCGATCGCCGAGGGCGGGACGTTCGCGTGCGGCGGAGGCCGGCCGGCCGATCGTGAAGTCGGCTTCTTCATCGAGCCCACCGTGATCGTGGGTCTGGGCAATGACGCCCGGTGCGCACGCGAGGAGATTTTCGGCCCGGTCCTGACGGTGATTCCGCACGACGGCGACGACGATGCCCTGCGCATCGCCAACGACTCGCCCTACGGCTTGTCGGGCACCGTGTTCGGCAGCGACCCGGATAGGGCGGCCGGGGTTGCCGCGCGGGTCCGCGCGGGCACGATCAATGTCAATGGCGGCGTGTGGTATTCGGCCGACGCGCCTTTCGGTGGTTACAAGCAATCCGGCAATGGTCGCGAGATGGGTCTGGCCGGATTCGAGGAGTACCTGGAAACCAAGACTATTGCGACAGCGGTTTAACTAGAGGAGCTCGCAGCATGAGATTCGAAAACAAGGTAGCCATCGTCACCGGGTCGGGCGGCGGCATCGGCCAGGCTTACGTCGAGGCGCTCGCCCGTGAGGGAGCGGCAGTTGTCGTAGCCGATATCAATGCGGAGGCAGCCGAAGGGGTGGCCAAGCAGATCTGCGTCGACGGCGGCACGGCCATCAGCATCCCAGTCGACGTTTCCGATCCGGAGTCGGCCAAAGCGATGGCCGATCGCACGCTGGCCGAGTTCGGCGGCATCGACTACCTCGTCAACAACGCGGCGATCTTCGGGGGCATGAAGCTGGACTTCCTGCTCACCATCGACCCCGAGTACTACAAGAAGTTCATGAGCGTCAATCTCGATGGCGCGCTGTGGTGTACCCGCGCGGTCTACAAGAAGATGTCCAAGCGCGGCGGCGGGGCCATCGTCAACCAGTCGTCCACCGCGGCGTGGCTGTACTCGAACTACTACGGCTTGGCCAAGGTCGGCATCAACGGCCTGACCCAACAGCTCTCGCGTGAACTGGGCGGGCGCAACATCCGGATCAACGCGATCGCGCCCGGTCCCATCGACACCGAGGCCAGCCGGACCACAACGCCCAAGGAGATGGTGGACGACATCGTCAAGGGGCTTCCGTTGTCGCGCATGGGAACCCCCGAGGATCTGGTCGGCATGTGCCTATTCCTGCTGTCGGATCAGGCTTCCTGGATCACCGGCCAGATCTTCAACGTTGACGGCGGACAGATTTTCCGATCATGACCCGCGCCGGCGACGATGCAGAGCAAAAGAGCGATGTGGGGCACCTCCCGCTTGCGGGGGAGAGGAACGGCGCCAGTGACCGATGACAACGTGAAGCTCGGATACATCGGCCTGGGAAACATGGGTGCCCCGATGGCCACCAAGATG
>DASYJS010000297.1:0-14107 GCA_035996225.1 Mycobacterium sp.
TTCGCCGGATCGACACCGGCGGCCACCGCGTCGTCGACGCCGGCCAGCAATTCCGAACGCACCTCGGCCACCACGTCGCGGTAGTGCGGAGCCTCGTGTGGGCGGTTTGAGGACACCGACCGCCAATGCATCAACACCCACAACACCCCGGCCTCGGCCACCAGCGGCGCCATCGCGGGATCGGCTCGCCCACCGGACACGTCGTTGACGATCCGCGCACCGTTCTCCAGCGCCGCGCGAGCGACGTCGGCGTGCATGGTGTCGATGCTGACGGTAATGCCCTGTGCTGCAAGTTCTTTGACGACGGGAACGATGCGCGAGCTTTCCACTCGTGGATCGATTCGAGTGGCGCCGGGCCGGGTCGACTCCCCGCCGACGTCGACGATCCCCGCGCCTTCGGCGGCCAACGCCAGGCCGTGCGCGACGGCGTTGTCAGCACAGAGGTAGCGCCCGCCATCTGAGAACGAGTCGTCGGTGACGTTGACAACCCCCACAACCTGCACCGGCGGCGAACTCACTTACGCAGGATGAGGTCGAGCGCTTCGGCTCGAGAGGCAGCATCGGTTTTGAACTGGCCGCGCACCGCCGAGGTAGTGGTGGTGGCACCGGGCTTACGGACACCGCGCATCGCCATACACAGATGCTCGGCCTCGATCACGACGATTACCCCGCGCGGGGCGAGCCGGTTCACCAGGGCGTCGGCGACCTGGCTGGTGAGCCGCTCTTGAACCTGCGGTCGTTTGGCGTAAAGGTCGACCAGCCGGGCGATTTTCGACAGCCCGGTCACCCTGCCGTCCGGACCGGGGATGTAGCCGACATGGGCCGCCCCGTGGAAGGCGACCAAGTGGTGTTCGCACGTGGAGTACAGCGGGATTCCCTTGACGATCACCAATTCGTCGTGATCTTCGTCGAACATAGTGTTGAGCACCGCGTCGGGGTCGGTGTACAGGCCGGAAAACATCTCCTGGTAGGCGCGAGCGACGCGGGCCGGGGTGTCCCGCAACCCATCTCGCTCGGGGTCTTCGCCGATCGCATGCAACAACTCGCGGACCGCCGCCTCCACGCGTGGCTGGTCGAACGCCCGTGCGCCGTTCCGCGCGCTGCGGGTATTCGGCCCCAAGCCCGGCAAAGCCATCGAATTCTCCGTTCGTCAGCCGCGGGCCGGCGGATTGGACCGGCTTACATCCTCATCCGGCTGGTCGGGAGCTTTTCCCGGGTCGGGACTGGGTTGGCCAGGCGGCGGATAGGGCGGATAGGGCGGGTACGACGGCTGACCCTGGCCGCGGCTGGGCTGGCCCGGATAACTCGGGGCCGGCTGGGGCCAATAGGGCTGCGGCGGAGGTGGATACCAGTGACCCTGGGGTTGTTGCGGCTGATGCTGCGACGACGGCGGCCAGCCGGGCGCATACCAGCCGGCCGGGGCTCCGTAGTCCGGCTGGGTGGGACGCTGTGGTCCCCCCTGCCGATCGTCTGCGCCCTGAGTACCGTGAGAACCGTTGGGGCCGTGGGCATTTCTATCGGCCTCCGCTCGCGCGGCCTCGGCGGCCTGGCTGGCCGCCGCGATAGCCGCCTTGAAAGCCGGCTCGGGGACCGGCAGGGGCCACGGTTCGCCGCGCTCCTTCGCCAGCTCGCCGGGCGTCTTGATCGGCGGCTTGTCCGACGGGATGCGTCCGCCGAAATCGTCGAACACCGTGAGCCTGGGCCGCTTTTCGACGTTGGCGAAGATCGCCTGCAGCTCGGGCCGGTGCAAGGTTTCTTTTTCCAGCAGCTCGCCGGCCAAAATGTCGAGTACATCGCGGTATTCGGTGAGGATTTCCCACGCCTCGGTGTGCGCCGCCTCGATGAGCTTGCGGACCTCATCGTCGATGTCGCGGGCGACCTCGTGGGAGTAATCCGCCTGGTTGCCCATGGTCCGGCCCAGGAAGGGATCGCCATGTTCGGAGCCGTATTTGACGGCGCCAAGCTTGGAGCTCATGCCGAATTCGGTGACCATCGCGCGCGCGGTTTTAGTGGCCTGCTCGATGTCAGACACCGCGCCGGTCGTCGGCTCGCGGAACACCAGTTCCTCGGCGGCGCGCCCGCCCATCGCGAACACCAGCTGCGCGATCATCTCCGAGCGGGTCCGTAGGCCCTTGTCCTCTTCGGGCACCGCTACCGCGTGTCCACCGGTGCGGCCGCGGGCCAGGATCGTCACCTTGTAGACGGGGTCGATGTCTGGCATCGCCCACGCCGCCAGAGTGTGCCCACCTTCGTGGTAGGCGGTGATCTTCTTCTCCTGCTCGCTGATGATCCGGCCCTTGCGGCGCGGCCCGCCGATCACCCGGTCGACCGCCTCCTCGAGGGCGGGCCCGGTGATGACGGTGCCGTTTTCGCGGGCGGTCAGCAGCGCCGCCTCGTTGATGACGTTGGCCAGGTCGGCGCCGGTCATGCCGACAGTCCGCTTGGCCAGCCCCTCGAGGTCGGCGTCGACAGCGATCGGCTTGCCCTTCGAGTGCACCGCCAGCACCGCGCGCCGGCCCGCCAGGTCGGGGTTGGACACCGGGATCTGCCGATCGAAACGTCCCGGGCGCAACAGCGCCGGGTCCAGGATGTCGGGCCGGTTGGTCGCGGCGATCAGGATGACACCGGCGCGCTCACCGAAACCGTCCATCTCCACCAGCAACTGGTTCAGCGTCTGCTCACGTTCGTCGTGGCCACCGCCCAGCCCGGCACCGCGCTGGCGGCCCACCGCGTCGATCTCGTCGACGAAGATGATGCACGGGGTGTTTTGTTTTGCCTGCTCAAAAAGGTCGCGCACCCGCGAGGCACCGACCCCGACGAACATCTCGACGAAATCGGAGCCCGAGATGGTGAAGAAGGGCACTCCGGCTTCGCCGGCCACGGCGCGCGCGAGCAGCGTCTTGCCGGTACCCGGCGGCCCGTAAAGCAGCACCCCCTTGGGGATCTTGGCGCCCAGTGCCTGGTATCGCGACGGGTTCTGCAGGAAGTCCTTGATCTCGTAGAGCTCCTCGACCGCCTCGTCGACGCCGGCAACGTCGCCGAATGTGGTCTTGGGCATGTCTTTGGAGAGCTGTTTGGCGCGCGATTTGCCGAAGCCGAAGCCCATCCGGGCGCCGCCCTGCATGCGCGAGAACATCACGAACAGGCCCACCAGCAATAGCAGCGGCAGCACGTAAACCAGCAGCTCGCCCAGGATGCTGCCTTCGTTGACGACGGTGCTGACCTTGGCGTTCTTCGCGTTGAGCGCGTTGAACAGGTCGACGGCATACCCGTTCGGATATTTGGTGATGACCTTGTCGGAGTTGTCGGTGTCGTTGTTGCCCTTCTTCAGGGTCAACCGCAGTTGCTGCTCACGGTCGTCGATCTGCGCGCTCTTGACGTTGTCGCCGCTGATCTGGGACATCGCCACGGAGGTGTCGACAGGCTTGTAACCGCGGGTGTCGTCGCTGAAATAGAAGAACGACCAGCCGAGCAGCAGCACGACAGCGATCGCCGTGACTGTGCGAATCACGTTTTTCCGGTTCATCAAGCATCGGCCGTTCCGGCCAGGTCCTTTCCCCGATATACGCAGCTGGAAAAGTTCAGGCTACCGCTATACCAACGGGGGGCGGTTCCCGATAGGACCCAGAGCACCGCAAATTGAGTGCGGGGACGCCTCGGATCGGGAGAGGCCACACTGGCATGACACTGCGCAGCCATGATCATGCCGACGTGACGTCGCCCGGTCGCGCGGGCGCCTTACTAGTCGTAGTAGCGAGCTTCGACCACATTGCCGTCCGGATCCGAGAAGTAGAAAGCCTGCGGCGCCCACCCCCGGGCTCCGTAGCTGCGGCTCAGGCGGGCGCTGGTGTCCACGCCTGCCGCCTGCAGTCGCCGATCCAAAGCGTTGTATTCAGACTCCGACAGCGCCAGGCAGACGTGGTTGACCGGGTGGCCGGCACTGCCCTCGACCTTGGTCAGCGATTCGGTGGCGCCAATGTCGGCTATCGGCACCAGGTCAATGATCGAGTCCTCGCACACCCGCACACTCGGAAACGGTGCTTGCCCCGCCTCGAACTCGTCAAACCGCACCGGCGTAAGGCCGATCACCTTCGTGTAGAAGTCCATCGACGCCTGCGGATTGGTCGTCCACAAGACGATGTGGTCCAGCCGCCTCACGCCGAGTCCACCTGCTTTTCGCTTAGCTGTCGTATCCGCGATGTCTACCAGACCCGACGCGTTGTGAACGGCCGTTTTCAACCTCGCTGAATGCTTCTCAGTCCGGGACCGTTGTGATTTGGTGAGACGGTGCCCACATCAACCGAACGGTTAGTAGACACCAATGGTGTGCGGCTGCGGGTGGTCGAGGCCGGTGACCGCGGTGCGCCGGTGGTGGTCCTGGCCCACGGCTTTCCCGAATTGGCCTACTCCTGGCGACACCAGATTCCGGCGCTCGCGCAGGCCGGCTATCACGTGTTGGCACCGGACCAGCGCGGTTACGGCGGATCTTCGCGCCCCGACGCAATCGACGCCTACAACATTCGCGAGCTGACGACCGACATCGTCGGCTTGCTCGACGACATCGGCGCCGAGCGAGCCGTCTGGGTCGGCCACGACTGGGGTGCCCCGGTGGCCTGGACCGGGCCGCTGCTGCACCCCGATCGAGTCGCAGCCGTCGTGGGGTTGAGCGTCCCGCCGACACCGCGCTCCAAGGCGGCGCCGACACAGGTGTGGCGCAGGAAATTCGGGGAGAACTTCTTCTACATCCTCTATTTCCAGGCGCCCGGTGTTGCCGACGCCGAACTCAACGCCGAACCCGCCCGGTTCATCCGCCGCATCATGGGCGGCGCGGCGGCACCCGGAGACCACAACGCGGCGATGCGGATGCTGGCTCCGGGCCCCGAGGGCTTCATCGATCGGCTGCCCGACGCTGAGGTGTTGCCCGACTGGATCAGTCCCGACGAGCTCGACCACTACATCAGCGAGTTTTCCCGCACCGGATTCACCGGCGGGCTGAACTGGTACCGTAATTTCGACCGCAACTGGGAGATCACCGCCGCGCTGGTCGGCACGAAAATATCGGTGCCCTGCCTATTCATCGGCGGCACAACCGATCCCGTGCTGGCATTCACCCCCGCGGACCGCTTTGCGGAGGTCATCTCCGGCCCGTACCGCCAGGTGATGATCGAGGGCGCGGGTCACTGGCTACAACAGGAAAGACCCGACGAGGTCAACGCAATATTACTGGAATTTCTCAACGGATTGGAGCTGCGGTGAACGCACCGCTTCGTTTCGGCGTCTTTATCACGCCATTTCACCCGATCGGCCAATCCCCAACGGTGGCACTGGAATACGACATGGAACGCGTCGTCGCCCTGGACCGCCTGGGGTACGACGAGGCCTGGTTCGGCGAGCACCACTCCGGTGGCTACGAGCTGATCTCCTGCCCGGAGGTGTTCATCGCGGCCGTGGCGGAACGGACCAAGCACATCCGGCTGGGCACCGGCGTGGTCTCGCTGCCCTACCATCATCCGCTGATGGTGGCCGACCGCTGGGTGCTGCTGGACCACCTGACCCGCGGCCGGGTGATGTTCGGCACCGGTCCCGGGGCGCTGCCGTCGGATGCCTACATGATGGGCATCGACCCGGTCGACCAGCGGCACATGATGCAGGAGTCACTCGAAGCGATCCTCGCGCTGTTCCGCGCCGGGCCCACCGAGCGGATCGACCGCCACGCCGACTGGTTCACGTTGCGCGACGCGCAGCTGCACATCCGCCCCTATACCTGGCCTTACCCGGAAATCTCCACGGCGGCAATGATTTCGCCGTCCGGACCGCGGCTGGCGGGCACGCTGGGCACGTCACTGCTGTCGCTGTCGATGTCGGTGCCCGGCGGTTACGCCGCGCTGGAAACCACCTGGCAGGTGGTGCGCGACCAAGCCGCCAAAGTCGGCCGGGACGAACCGAATCGGGCCGACTGGCGAGTTCTGTCCATCATGCATATCGCCGACAGCCGCGAGCAGGCGATCAATGACTGTACCTACGGGCTACAGGATTTCGCCGATTACTTCGGCGCGGCTGGATTCGTCCCGCTGGCCAATACCGTGGAGGGCACGCAAACACCGTACGAGTTCGTCGAAGACTATGCGTCCAAAGGGAATTGCTGCATCGGTACGCCCGACGAGGCCATCGCGCACATCGAAGACCTACTGGAACGGTCGGGCGGCTTCGGGACGCTGCTGATGCTCGGTCATGACTGGGCCTCACCCGACGCGACTTATCACTCCTATGACCTGATGGCCCGCAAGGTGATTCCGCACTTCAAGGGACAGCTGGCGGCGTCGCGGTCGTCGCATGACTGGGCTAAAGACCATCGCGACCAACTGATCGGCCGCGCCGGTGAGGCCGTCGTGAAAGCCATCACCGAGCATGTCGGCGAGCAGGAAGGCGCGGTGAACTGATGCGCGCCTCGGTGCTGCGCGACGGTCGTATGGTCTATCGGGACGACGTTCCCGACCCGGTACCCGAAACCGGTCAGGTACTGGTCGCCATTCAGGCCTGCGGAATCTGCGGCTCCGACTTGCATTTCGCCGCACACGGCGACCAGGTGCTGGAAATGACCGAGCGGGTCGCGCGCGGCGCGAGCGGCATGGACGTCGATCTGAAACACGACGTCTTCATGGGCCACGAATTCAGTGCCGAGGTGCTCGAAGCGGGCCCCGACACCGACACCCATCCGGCCGGAACCATCGTCACGTCGATTCCGGTGCTGTTATCCGCCAAGGGGGCGGAGCCGATCGTCTACAGCAACAACACCATCGGCGGCTACGCCGAACGGATGCTGCTCTCGGCGCTGCTGCTGCTGCCCGTTCCGAACGGCCTGGACCTCAAGCATGCCGCCCTGACCGAACCCATGGCGGTGGGGCTGCACGCCGCCAACAAGTCGAACATCGCGCCGGGCGAGACCGCCCTGGTGCTGGGCTGCGGCCCGATCGGCATAGCGATCATCGCGGCCCTTCGCGCGCGTGGCGTGGAAAGCATTGTGGCATCAGATTTTTCGCCGAAACGACGGGAGCTGGCCAGCGCGATGGGCGCCCACCAAACGCTGGATGCCGCGCAGGGTTCGCCGTTCGATACTGTCAAAGCCGCGGTGGTGTTCGAGGCGATCGGTGTGCCCGGAATCATCGACGACGTGCTTTTACGAGCGCGGTCGGGCACCCGTCTGGTCGTTGCCGGAGTGTGCATGGAGTCCGACACCTTCCATCCGTTCTTCGCGATTGCCAAAGAGATCAACGTGCAATTTTCGCTGGCCTACGGCCCCGAGGAGTTCGCCGAGTCACTGCGCTCGCTGGCCGAAGGCGAGATCGATGTCAGCCCGCTGATCACCGGCGAGGTAGGCCTGGACGGGGTTGGGGCGGCCTTCGACAACCTCGCCGATCCCGAGCGGCACTGCAAGATTCTCGTCACGCCCTAGGCCCGGCTGGATCCCACGGCGCTGTCGGCCCCACCCGGGTTGAGGGCCTCGCATCAACCTCCCGCCGGGGGGTGAGCGATGACGGTGGGCTTGAAACCGTATCGGGGAGGGGCAAAGTGGGCTGTTGCCACGCTGCGCCCGGCCCCGGTGCCCGTCAGCGGCATACCACCGACCGCGTTCGTCCCTGGTTGTGCCGCTGCGGCAGCACCGAGACCGTTGAGCGTCACGACGGTGGGGTTTGCCAGCGGCGTGGCAGCCGCCCAGGAAGCCGGAACCGACATGCCCCCTACTGATGCCGCCCTGCCCACTGCCCCCGCGGCATTGCCCACAGCTCCCGAAAGCGCGTGCGGCACACCCTCAACGGCCCTCGCGGCGCCCTCGGCGGCGTGTGCGACGCCCTCGGCGGCAGCCTTGGCGGCCTGGGGCGCGAAGCCCTGCGACAGACCCTGGATGTCTTTGAACGCGGTGGTGAAGAGCCGGGTCGGCGAAATCAATCGGATGAATGCGTCAAAAGGCGAGCTGGCATCCAAAATTTGCGACCCAGTCAGACCTTCAAAAAGATCACCCAATGGCCCGCTCAACTGCAGCCCATCACCGTCGGAGTTCAAGCCGATTCCACCGAGCGAAAACGCGGGAGTCGACTGGGCATTATTCGTCGACCCGGCCAGCGACGACAACGTTTGGGGCACCGCGTTGAGCCCCTGCGTGTTGGTACCTGCGCTGGTGCCGGTCGCTTGCGCCACCGCAGCGGCCTGGCCTGCGGGTCCCGCGGGGTTGGTCGCGGGCGCTGCAGATTGGGGCGGCGGCAACGTCGACGCGGTGGCCGACGCACCGGCATACCCGTACATCGCGGCCGCGTCTTGGGCCCACATCTCGCCGTACTGCACCTCGATAGCCGCAATCGCCGCAGTGTTCTGGCCAAGAAAGTTTGTCGCCAGCAACTCCATCAGCAACGCCCGGTTCGCCGCGATCACCGGTGGCGGCACCGTTTCCGAGAATGCCGCCTCATAGGCACTCGCAGCCGCCGCGGCTTGAGTGGCGGCCTGTTCCGCCTGCCCAGCCGCGCTGCGCAGCCACACCACCTGCGGCATAGCTGCGGTCTGCATGGATGATGCGGACGGCCCCTCCCAGGGCCCATCGGTCAGGCCGGTAATCAGTGCCGCATAGGCGGACGCCGCGGAATCCAACTCGGTCGCCAGCCCGTCCCAGGCCGCCGCGGCGGCCAGCAGTGGCCCCGAGCCGGGACCCGAGTACATCAGCGCGGAATTGACCTCCGGCGGTAGTTGCGCGAAATCCAGCATCAGCCCTGGCCCTTATCCGACCACAGCGGCGTTAGCGGCCTCGGTGGCCGCATACGAACCGGCACTGATGCCAAGCGTCGCCGCCAACCGCTCTCGGACCGTCGCGGCCTGAACACTGATCTCCTGAAATCGCCGTGCATGCGAGGCGAACTGCGCAGCGGTCAACAACGACACCACATCCGCGGCGGCGGGAACCACCCCGGTCGTCGGACCCGCCGCGGCCGAACTCCCCATCCCCACTGCCGCATTGATGGTCTGCAACTCGTCGGCAGCTACAGCCAATATTTCCGGCTGCGCGATCAGAAAAGACATATCTCCTCCTCAAAAGGCGATCTAATAAACAGCTTTCAGTTGCCATTCGCAGCACTGAAACAGACGACTCGACACGTTAGGTCAGCCACGTCCGGAAATGACAGCTGCCACGGGCCTATTCATTACGGCTTCGATGACTGTTCATCGAGCCCATGCGGATACGTGGCAATATCTGTGGTTCAAATGAAAGTTGTTGGAAATCAATATGATTAGAATTAGATATGAACTTTGCCGCGACTGAAAGGATACCCGCTATCCTTCGCCGGGGGAATGAGTCGATCACCGAACGACCTTTGCCGAAGCGTTTCCCCGCCCCGCCCCGCCCTGCCGATGCCAGCTAACTGCTGGCTATGCTGGCCGAAGCAGGTAATCCCGCAACTTGGCGGGACGGAGGGGCCGATGCTGATGCGTGAAATGACAGCGGGTCAACTTCCGTGACCGAAGCATCTGCGCTGGCGCAGTTTCTGCGCGCCCGCCGAAGCCTGGTCCAGCCCGCCGACGTGGGTATGACCGCGGGCGGGCGCCGCAGAGTCACCGGGCTGCGCCGTGAGGAAGTGGCAATACTCGCCAACATCAGCACCGACTACTACCTGCGGCTCGAGCAAGGCCGCGAAGAGCATCCGTCGGATCAGGTGCTCGACGCGATCAGCCGGGCCCTGTTGCTGGACGACGACGCGGTGGCATACATGCGAAATCTCATGCGTCATCAGTCCACCGCCGCTGTCGAACGACTACAGGAGCTGCATCCCGGTATCCAGGGCCTGATTGACGGCTGGCCCCTGGCGGCCGCACACGTGGTTGACCCCGGCCTGACCGTGGTCGTCGCAAACAAACTCGCCAATGCGCTGACACCGAGCTTTGCAGTCGGGGCCAACACCATGCGGGAATTGTTTCTCGACCCGGAGCTGCCAAGCTTCTACCGCAACTGGAAGAAGCTGACCGTGTGGGCAGTTGCCCTGATTCGCGTCTTGTACGGCCAACGCCCGGATCCCGCTCTGATCAAGCTGGTCGACGAATTGATCGAGCAAAGTCCGCGGTTCCGCCAACTGTGGGACCGGCACGACGTCAAATACGAACCCGCCGGAGTGATGCTGGTCAACCACCCGCTGGTGGGAAAACTCAATCTCAACTATCAGCAGATGGTGTTGCCCGCGACCGGCCATGTGATGGTGTCCTATTGGGCGCAACCCGACTCCCCCTCGGAAGCCGGCCTGCGCCGTCTCGACCTCGGCTGAAACTGGGTGTGGCGCAACCAGGAATCACGCGTCCTGGATACCTCTCATTTGCTGCAGCAGTATTTGTGATGTGACCCAGAATGCGTGCCCGATTGGCGGAAAACCACCTGCGCCAACTGACAATTCGCCGCGGCTTGGCCGAGCATTCATCCAGGATCCGCACACCCTGTACCGCCGGCTGAACGCGCAGGCCCCGGCGCATCGCGTCGAGATCTGGGGTGAGGCGCAAGCCTGGTTGGTCACCCGCTACACCGAGGCACGAGCGCTATTGGCTGACCCGCGGCTGAGCAAGAACTGGCAGGGGCTCACCGGCTTCTTTCCACCGGACAACCACGATCCGCACAGGTCGCTGCTCAACAGCCATATGCTGCAGCAAGATCCGCCCGACCATACCCGACTGCGCAAACTGCTCACCAAGGCGTTCACCGCCAGCAGCGTGCGAAAGATGAGGCGCGACATCGTCGGAATCGCCGACGAGTTGCTTGATCGTGTTGCGGTTGCCGCCGCAGACGACGCCGTGGTCGACCTGATGCAGTCGTACGCGGTTGCGCTGCCGCTGGGAGTCATCGGCAGGCTGTTGGGCGTGCCGTCCGATGATCGCGACCGCTTTCGCCTGCACGTCGAACCACTGCTCACCAGCACCGACCCCGCCGAACTCACGACGGCCGAGAAGGCGCTGATCGATCTGTTGACCGCATTGATCGCGCACAAGCGCACCACTCCGGCCGACGACCTGCTCAGCGCATTGGTTCACGCGTCCGAAGTCGACGACGGCCTGTCCTTCGATGAGCTGCTGTCAACCGCATACCTGCTGATTCTGGCCGGCTACGAAACCACCGTGAACCTGATCGGCAACGGTGTGCTCGCGTTGCTGCACAACCCATCTCAATTGGCGGCATTGCGTGCCGACCCATCGTTGATGCCCTCGGCGGTCGAAGAGTTCCTGCGGTTCGAGAGCCCGCTCAACACGGCCACCATGCGGTTCACCACCGAGGCGGTGCGCGTCGGTGATGTCGAGATACCCGCGGGTCAACTCGTCTTGGTGGCGCTGCTCGGTGCCAACCACGACAGCCGACAGTTCGAAGACCCGGATCGCCTTGACGTGACCAGGGCCCCCAACCCGCACCTCGCGTTCGGGCACGGGATTCACCACTGCCTCGGCGCACCGCTGGCACGCCTCGAGGGCGAGATCGCGATCGGCCGACTACTCACCCGCTTTGAGCGAATCACATTAGACCCCAACGTTATTCTGCAATACCGAAACAGCACATTGATGCGCGGACTGACCGCGCTTCCCGTTCGTCTCCGCGCATACCGATGAACAGAGACAGCAGCCAAAGCGGAGCGGGCACAATGCAACTGCTAGGCATGATCGCAGGATTGATGGTCGCGCCGGTCGCAACGCCCGCGCTGATTTGGGCCACGATCGCCGCGGATCTTCCCCTCGCGCTGGTGATCGTGCAGCTGTTTGCGATGGCGGTGATTTCAAACTGGTTTTCACGCAAAACAATTCGAGATTACAAGCCGGCCGAAGGGGACAGCGACGACCAGACTTTGAGCAACCCCTGGAGTAGCGAGCCGCCAAACGGCTAGGGTGCCAGGCATGCCGATCGCACGAAGCGCCCCGAGGTTTGTCCGCTGGTCGATCGCTGCGGCCGCAGCCGGCTTCACGATCGTCGCGATATCAGCATGTGACTCCCACACTTCGACACCCGCACCGGGGGTAAATCCGCGTCAGGTGACCGTGCTGGGATCAGGGCAAGTGCAAGGTGTCCCGGACACGCTGACCGCCGACGTCGGTATCGAATTCAGCGCACCCGACGTCACCGCCGCGATGAACCAGACCAATGATCGCCAGCTCGCCGTCATCAATGCGCTTGTCGGCGCCGGCCTCGACCGCAAGGACATCAGCACCACCCAGGTGACGCTGCAGCCGCAATACAGCAATCCCGAGCCCAACGGCACGGCCTCCATCACGGGCTACCGTGCCACCAACGCCATCCAGGTCAGGATCCACCCGACCGATGCCGCGTCCCGAATGCTCGCGCTGGTCGTCAGTACCGGCGGCGACGCCACCCGCATCACTTCGGTCAGCTACTCCATCGCCGATGACTCGCAGCTGGTCAAGGACGCGCGGGCACGGGCATTCAACGACGCCAAAAACCGTGCCGACCAGTACGCTCAGCTGTCCGGGCTGCGGCTGGGCAAGGTGCTGTCCATCTCCGAGGCGTCCGGCAGCTCGCCGACCGCCGGGGCACCGTCGGCGCCGCCGAAAGCCATGGCCACCGCGGTTCCGCTGGAGCCGGGCCAACAGACGGTGAGCTTCTCGGTGAACGCGGTGTGGGAGTTGGACTAGTGGCGATCGCAAGCGCGGCGCAGCCGGGCGCGGCGGGTCGCCACCATCGGACTAGTGGCGATCGCAAGCGCGGCGCAGCCGGGCGCGGCGGGTCGCCACCATCAGACACTGGCGATCGCAAACGCGGCGCAGCCGGGCGCGGCGGGTCGCCACCATCAGACACTGGCGATCGCAAGCGCGGCGCAGCCGGGCGCGGCGGGTCGCCACCATTGGACTAGTGGCGATCGCAAGCGCGGCGCAGCCGGGCGCGGCGGGTCGCCACCATCGGATCAGCTCGGGCTACTGCTCGTAGACCCTGGGGTCCAGCATGCCGATGTAGGACAGGTCGCGGTAGCGCTCGTCGTAGTCCAGGCCGTAGCCCACGACGAACTCGTTGGGAATGTCGAAGCCCACATAGGCGATCTCGGCGTTGGCGCGCACCGCGTCGGGCTTGCGCAGCAGCGTGCATACCCGCAGCGAGCGGGGATGACGGGTTTTGAGGTTGCGTAGCAGCCACGACAAGGTCAGGCCGGAGTCGACGACATCCTCGACGATCAGTACGTCGCGATCGTTGATATCGCGGTCCAGGTCCTTGAGAATGCGCACCACACCCGACGACGACGTCGAGGTGCCGTAGGAGCTGACGGCCATGAATTCGAACTGCGTCGGAACCGGAATCGCACGAGCCAGGTCGGTGACAAAGAGCACCGCACCCTTGAGCACGGTGATCAACAGCAGGTCCTGGCCGGTCTCATCGACCGACACGCGGTAGTCGTTGCCGATTTGCTCACCAAGCTCGCCGATGCGTGCCTGGATCTGCTCCGTGGTGAGCAGCACGGACTTGATGTCCCCCGGATACAGGTCCACGGGCTGCTCGGGGGTTACCGCCGAGGAGATCTGGGCCACGCCCACAGCGTGCCATGCCGGCGGCCGAACAACCAACGGCGGCGACAATTTTGCGGATTCCTACACCGGCTCGCGCCGCAATGTGAGTACGCCATCGCGCCGCCCCGCGATCAGCCGCTCACCGCGAAAATCGGATCCGACCGCCACCCCGCCCTGTCCGCGCCACGTGGTGACCAACAGGTCCACCCCGCGGATCTGCTTGTCGGTCAGCCCGGTCGCACCGCCGGCCAGCAGCCAGCCGCGGATCACCCGCCGGCGCAGTGTGTCGGGCAACGTCGCCAGGGCCTGGGCTTGCAGCCCGGAGTCCGCCTTGACCCCGGGCAGCGCCTGGGCCGCGAGAGCGTCGATGAACTCGGTGTCCTCCCGCAGCGCCGTCGCGGTTCGGGCCAGCGCCTCGGCCACGCCGCCGCCCAGCACTTCCTCGAGCAGCGGCAGCACCTCGAGCCGCAACCGGCTCCGGGTGAAGCGGCGGTCGCTGTTGTGCGGGTCCTGCCACGCGGTCAGGCCCAGCTCCCGGCACGCGGCATGCGTCGTGCTCCGTCGAACACCCAGCAACGGCCTGCAC
>DASYJS010000298.1:0-5001 GCA_035996225.1 Mycobacterium sp.
ACCGGAACGGTGAGCACAAGGCGAATACCGCACCGACCGCCAGCAGCTCCTCCCCGGGGAGCACGACGGCTCCGCAGACCGGGCAGGTTCCTCCGGCTCCGCCGTTGCCGGCGTTCAAGCCGTCGGACAGCGTCGGCGCCAACTGCCAGTACCCGCCGTCGCAGGACCCGGCCGCCAAGCCGGTCAAGCCGCCGCGGAGCGGCAAGGTGCCGACCGACCCGGCCCAGGTGAGCGCGAGCATGGCAACCAGCCAGGGCAACCTCGGCCTGCTGCTGGCAAACAACGAATCGCCTTGCACGGTCAATAGTTTGGCGAGCCTGATCGGCCAGAAGTATTTCGACAACACCAAGTGCCACCGGCTGACCACGTCAGAGTCACTGGGCGTCCTGCAATGCGGTGACCCCAAGGGCGACGGCACCGGCGGCCCGGGCTACCAATTCGCCAACGAGTACCCGACCGACCAGTACCAGCCGAACGACCCCAAGCTGCGGGAACCGGTTCTCTATCCGCGCGGCACACTGGCCATGGCCAACGCCGGACCGGGCACCAACGGCAGCCAGTTCTTCATGGTCTACAAGGACTCTGAGCTGCCCCCCCAATACACGGTCTTCGGCACGATTCAGGCTGACGGGCTGGCCGTTCTGGACAAGATCGCCAAGGCCGGTGTCAACGGCGGCGGTGAAGACGGAGCACCGGCCAGCGAAGTCATCATCAAGTCGATACTTCTCGACTAAAGCCGGGGCCTGGGGTGGTCGACACCTTAAGGTCATTGCGTGGTCACGGAATCATTCGGACGTTACGAACTGCGCGAGCTGCTGGGCCGCGGTGGAATGGGACAAGTCTTTCGTGCCTATGACACCAGCACGGACCGGATCGTCGCGTTGAAGGTGTTGCCCGCGCACCTGGCAGAAGACACCGAGTTCCAGCAACGGTTCCGCCGCGAGGCCCGCATCGCGGCGAGCCTGACTGACCCGCACATGGTGCCCATCCACAGCTACGGCGAGATCGACGGCCGACTGTACGTCGACATGCGGCTGATCGAGGGCCGTGATCTCGGGCAGTACATCGCCGAAAACGGCGGACGGCTCGGTCCCGAGCATGCCGTCGCGATTGTCGAACAGGTTGCGGCGGCACTGGATACGGCCCACGAAGTCGGACTGATCCACCGCGACATCAAGCCGTCCAACATCCTGGTCACCAACCGCGATTTCGTCTACCTGATCGACTTCGGGCTCGCGCGCACCGCCGCCGACACCGCGCTCACCCACACCGGGCACACGATGGGCACCATGGCCTACATGGCGCCCGAGCGCTTCCGGGGAATGACCGATCACCGCGCCGACGTCTACGCCCTGGCCTGCGTGCTCTACGAGTGCCTGACCGGAAACCTGCCCTACCCCGGCGACACCTTTGAAGAACAGCTCAACGCCCATTTGAACACCCCGCCGCCGCGACCGTCGTTCACCGCGCCCGGCGTACCACCGGCCCTCGACGAGGTGGTCGTCCGGGGCATGGCAAAGGACCTCAACGACCGCTACCAAACGGCAATCGAGTTCGCCGATGCCGCCAAAGCCGCAGTGGCTGGCCACCACAACGTCGCGACGCCCAGCGCGCCGCACCCCGCCGCAGCAGCCGGCACTCCGCAGCCTCGAGTACCTTCACCCGGGCCCGCCCCGGCGGCCGACACCCCGCAGCAACCCCAACCGCAGCGTTCGAACAAACGCCTTATCGTCGGGATCGTCGCGGCGTCGATCTTCACACTTGCCATGGTGACGATCCTGGTCATCGCGCTGGTGACCAACGGTGACTCCCCCGCGAACAACACGGCGTCCACCGCCCCGTCGCGCCCCAGGGCGCCCAAACAGGGACCCGCGATGGGCGGACCGGGAGCGCCGACGACCCGGGCCACCGCAAGCCCGAACGGCGCAATCGCGCCGCCGTTGCCGCCGTTTGTTCCGCCACCCGACCTGGGGGCCAACTGCCAATACCCGGCCGTATCCGCCGACTCGCCGGATGCGTCTCCCAAGCTGGTCAACCCGCCACCGTCCGGCCGGGTATCGACCGAGCCGGCCGAGATCGCTGTCACCATCTCCACCAACGTCGGCGACATCGGCCTCAATCTGGACAATGCCAAGGCTCCCTGCACGGTGAACAGCTTCACCCGCCTTGCGCGACAACAATTCTTCAACAGCACCTCGTGCGCGCGGCTGACCAAGACGGCCGACGCCGAGGGGCTGCTGTGCGGCGGCCCCAACCAAGACGGCGGTGGTGGCCCCGGGTACGAATTCGCCGACGAATACCCCGCCAACCAATACCCTCCGGGCGATCCCGCGCTCAGGGCGACGGTGGTGTATCCGCGCGGGACCGTTGCCATGGCCACCTCGGACCCCAACACGAACGGCAGCCAGTTCATCATGTTCTTCCGGGATACCGAGACGGAGCCGGTGAACACGGTGCTCGGCACCATCGACCAGGCCGGCCTGGCGGTCCTCGACAAGATCGGCGCGGCGGGTGTGGCCGGCAATCGTGAGAGCGGCCTTCCCGCCTCCCCGGTGACGATCAACTCGGTACGGTTCGGTTAAGTCGGGGCGGCGCAACACGAATCGCTGGTGATGGTCACGATCCCACGACGTGATGCACCGAACACCTTAAGGTCATTGCGTGGTCACGGAATCATTCGGACGTTACGAACTGCGCGAGCTGCTGGGCCGCGGTGGAATGGGACAAGTCTTTCGCGCCTATGACACCAGCACGGACCGGATCGTCGCGTTGAAGGTGTTGCCCGCGCACCTGGCAGAAGACGACGAGTTTCAACAACGCTTCCGGCGCGAGGCACGCATAGCCGCAAGCCTGAACGACCCACACCTAGTGCCCATCCACAGCTACGGCGAGATCGATGGCCGGCTGTACGTCGACATGCGGCTGATCGAGGGCCGCGACTTGTTGCAATACATCACCGAGAACGGCGGACGGCTCAGCCCTGAGCGCGCCGTCGCGGTCGTCGAACAGGTTGCGGCAGCACTAGATACGGCTCACGAAGTCGGACTGATCCACCGCGACATCAAACCGTCCAACATCTTGGTGTCCAACCGCGATTTCATCTACCTGATCGACTTCGGGCTCGCGCGCACCGCCGCCGACACCGTGCTGACGCATACGGGACACACGATGGGCACCATGGCCTACATGGCGCCCGAGCGCTTCCGGGGAATGACCGATCGGCGCGCCGACGTGTACGCGCTGGCTTGCGTCCTCTACGAGTGCCTGACCGGAAACCTGCCCTACCCCGGCGACAGCCTTGAAGAACAGCTCAACGGGCACCTGAACACCCCGCCGCCGCGACCGTCCGAGGCCCGTGCCGATGTGTCACCGACGCTCGACGCAGTGGTCGCCCGGGGCATGTCAAAGGACGTCGAACAGCGCTACCAGACGGCCGTCGAACTGGCACAGGCCGCCAGAGCGGCACTCACCGGTCCCAGCGACACCGCGGCGTGGAGCATGCCACCAGCGCAAGCACCGGCGATCTCGCCGCCGGTACCCCAGTCCAAGCCGGCCCCGGCCCCACCGCAACCCCAGCCGGCGAACTCCCGGCGGTTGATCTTGGGCATCGTCGGCGGATCGGTCCTGGTGCTGGCCGCGGTGATAACACTGGTGATCGCCCTCGTCACCAGCGGTGGCAGCGGATCGTCAACAACCGCAACCAGCACGGCGATGCGGTTCCCGGTCCACACCAAGGTGCCCAGACCGGGAGCCGCGCCGGGCGCACCCGTTCCGGCGCTGCCGGCCTTTGCCCCGCCACCCGACCTGGGCGCCAACTGCCGATACCCGCCGACGCAGGATCAGGCACTCAAGCCCGCCAACCCGCCTGCGGACGGCAGGGTGTCCACCGACCCGCCCGTGATCAGGGCGACCATCTCCACCAACGTCGGCGACATCGGCATCGCGCTGGACAACGCCAAGGCCCCGTGCACGGTGAACAGCTTCGTCAACCTGGTAAAACAGCAATTCTTCAACGGGACCCAGTGCGGCAAGCTGATGACCCAGTCCGATTTCGGGATCCTGCAGTGTGGCGGACCGGAGAACGAGGGAACGGGCGGCCCCGGCTATCAGTACGCCGACGAATACCCCGTCAACCAGTACAGCCCGAACGACCCCGCGCTCAAACAGTCCGTGCTCTATCCGCGCGGAAGTTTGTCGATGGCCAACGGCCTAGCACCCGACACCAACCAGAGCCAATTCAACATGTTCTACAAGGACAGCGTGTCGGACCCGATCTTCACCATCTTCGGCACGATCGATGACGCGGGCCTGACGACAATAGACAAGATCGTCAAGGCGGGCGTTCTCGGCAACACTGACGATGGCCTTCCGTCCAGCCCGGTCACGATCACCTCGGTGCGGCTCAGCTGAATCGCGTGAGCCAGCTCAGGCGGCGGATGTCACGCGGTAGACGTCGTAGACGCCTTCGACATTGCGCACGACGTTGAGCAGATGGCCGAGATGCTTGGGGTCACCCATCTCAAAGGTGAAGCGGCTGATCGCCACCCGGTCACCCGAGGTGGTGACCGATGCCGAGAGGATGTTCACCTTTTCGTCAGCCAGCACCCGCGTCACATCCGACAGCAGCCGGTGCCGGTCGAGTGCCTCGACCTGAATGGCCACCAGGAACACCGACGACGGCGACGGGGCCCAGAGCACCTCGATGATGCGCTCGGCCTGATGCTGCAGTGACGCGGCGTTGGTGCAGTCGGTGCGGTGCACGCTGACGCCGCCGCCGCGGGTGACGAAGCCCATGATCTGGTCTCCCGGCACCGGTGTGCAGCATTTGGCCAGCTTGGTCAGCACGCCGGTGGCGCCGGGGACCGAGACACCGACGTCATCGGTGCTGCGCGGGCGGCGCAGCATGGTCGTTGGCGTGGACCGTTCGGCGAGGTCCTCTTCGGCCTGGTCGATGCCGCCGAGCTCGGCCAGCAACCGCTGCACGACGTGCCGTGCCGAGAC
>DASYJS010000299.1:0-14912 GCA_035996225.1 Mycobacterium sp.
AGCCCATGTGTCGACTCTTTGGCCTGCACGCCGGGACGCACGCTCGCACCGCGACCTTTTGGCTGGTGGACGCGCCGGACAGTCTGTCCGCACAGAGCAGGCGAAACCCGGACGGCACCGGCCTGGGTGTCTTCGACGCGAAGGGCCAACCGCAGCTGCACAAGGAGCCGATAGCGGCGTGGCAGGACGCCGCCTTCGCGACCGAAGCGCACCGCACGACCGGTACCACGTTCATCGCTCACGTGCGCTACGCGACGACCGGGTCGCTCGACGTCCGCAACACCCACCCGTTCTTGCAGGACGGCCGGATCTTCGCGCACAACGGTGTGCTCGAGGGCCTGGACGTTCTCGACGAACGGCTGCGCGAGGTAGACACCGACGACCTGGTACTGGGCCAAACCGATTCGGAGCGGATGTTCGCGTTGATCACCGCCTCGATCCGCACTACCAACGGCGACGTTTCGGCCGGCCTCGCCGACGCGATGAACTGGCTTGCGGCAAACGTGCCGATCTATGCGGTCAACGTGCTGCTGAGCACGGCCACGGACATCTGGGCGCTGCGCTACCCGGAGACCCACCAGCTCTGCCTACTGGACCGGAGCGACGAGGCCGCTGCACCCGATGCGGAGTTCGATTTGCGTACCAAGCGAATCCACGCACAGTCGGAGTCTCTGTGCACACAGCCGTCGGTAGTGCTGGCCACCGAACCGATGGACGACGACCCGCGCTGGTGTCTGTTGCACCCCGGCGAGCTGGTGCACGTCGACGGCGCCCTGCAGATCAGCCGAACGCTGATACTGCCGGACCCGCCCCGGCATCTGCTGCATCGCGAGGATCTGAGCGTGCCGGTCCAAGACGCGCAGCACGCGCTGCCGACCACCCGGCGGTTGTGAGGTGACGACCACGCGCGCACTGGTGCTCGCCGGCGGGGGAATAGCCGGAATCGCGTGGGAGACAGGTATTTTCCAGGGCATTGCCGACGAATCTGCGGATGCGGCGCGGCTGCTGCTGGATTCGGATGTGTTGGTCGGAACCTCGGCGGGCTCGGCGGTCGCCGCCCAGATCGGCAGCGGCGCCGCGCTGGAGGAGCTATTCGATCGCCAAGTCGCCGAGACGTCGACCGAGATCGATTCCGGCGTCGACATCGAGACCATCGCCGAACTTTTCCTGGCCGCCCTGGCGGAGCCGTACGATGAGCCGCTGGCCAAGACGCGTCAGCAGATGCAGCGGATCGGGGCAGTGGCGCTGGGCGCCAACACCGTTGCCGAGCCCATTCGCCGCCAGGTGATCGCGCAACGTCTGCCGTCGCACGACTGGCCCGACCGCGCGCTGCGGATTACCGCGATCGACACGGCCACCGGCGAATTGGTGGTCTTCGACCAAGATTCGGGCGTGGAGCTTGTCGACGCGGTGGCGGCCAGTTGCGCGGTGCCAGGGGCGTGGCCGGCGGTCACGATCGCGGGCCGGCGGTACATGGACGGCGGGATTGCCAGCTCGGTGAACCTCGGTGTCGCCCGCGACTGCGACGCGGCCGTGGTGTTGGTGCCCGCCGCACCCGACGCCCCGTCGCCGTTCGGCGATGGGCCGGCCGCCGAGATCGCGGCGTTCGACGGCGCGGCATTCGCGGTGTTCGCCGATGCCGAATCGTTGAAGGCGTTCGGGCCCAACCTGTTAGATCCCCGCTGCCGGGTCAGCTCGGCCGCGGCCGGTCGTGAGCAGGGCCGCCGCGAAGCGGAGCGGATCGCGCGGTTCTTGGGCGTCTGATCAGCCCTCGATAGCGGGCGGTGCGGGTTCCTCAGCCACATCTTCGAGCGCATCCAGGGCCTGGTCGGCCAACATCCGGCCGACGTCGATCACTTCTGCCGCCCGGTGAAAATCCAGGCTCCGGCACGCCGAACGCGGTACCTCGATGAGTAAGTCGGGTGGGTAGGCCGACAGGATATGGCGCGTAAGCGCCGATTGGGCGATGTCGAACGCTCGGTACATCACCTCAAAGCTGCCCAGCTTCGGAACTTCGAGTGCGTCTTCGCTCCCGGAGGTTTCCCCGTCCGATTCCTCCGACCAGGTGTCCGCACCGAACCGGCTTAACACGGCTCGCGCGGTCGGCCGATCCAACAGCGACCGGACGGCGGACGTATCGAGCAGCGCAGAAGTGCTGCGCACCATGCGGTTCAACAACTCGACAGTGGCGCCCGGCTCCGGCTCGCGTTTAGCGATCACCTCGCTGCCGCTGACGCCCACGGCGATCGTCAGATCGGCGTTGACCGCGGCGAGCGGCGCCATCGGCAGCGGATCCAGGATGCCGCCGTCGGCGAGCAGGCGCCCGCCGACTTTGTGCGGGGCGATCACCCCCGGAATCGCGATGGACGCCCGGATCGCCTCGTCGAGGGGGCCGTGCTGAAACCACACCGATTTGCCGGCCAACAGATCGGTCGCCACCGCGGTGTAGTGGATCGGCAGTTGCTCGATGGTGACCGGACCGAGGATGTCGCGCACCGCTTCCAGGATTCTCTCGGCCCGCAGCACTCCGGCCGCGCTGATAGACGGGTCAAGCAGGCGCAGAATGGTGCGTTGCGTCAACGACTTCGCCCAGTCGGCGAACTCGTCGAGTCGTCCGGCCGCTTGCAGACCGCCGATCATCGCACCCATCGACGAGCCGGTGATCCCCACGATCTCAAAGCCGCGGTCCTGCAGCGCCTCGATCACTCCGATGTGGGCGTAGCCCCGGGCGCCACCGCTGCCGAGCGCCAGCGCAACCCGAGTCGGAGATGATCGACGTGCGACAGCTTCGCCAGACACCCCCACATTTTGCGTGGCGGTACGGGCCCCCGCCGGACCGGGGTGGCACTTTTTTCATCCGTGATCGCAATTGCGCAGAGTTCGAAGCGCAGCCCCCTCGCCGCTACCCGCATTCTTCGTTGGCGGCCGCCCGCGCGGCGGTGATCACCGCCGCCTGCCGGGCCGGCGTCAGCTCCGCCCAGCGGGCGTTCCAGCTGCCCGCAGTGCCCGACGGCGAGGTCTGGACCATCGCCAAGTAGGGCTCGAACAGCGACTCACCGGTCTTGGGCTGGGCGTCCATCCACACTTTTGCGGCATGACAGGCCTGGTAGTACTCCTCTTCGGTCGAACTCGCGGGCACGTCGACCTTGGTTGTCACACCGGCGGGGGAGAGCCCGATCGCGCCCGGTGGCGCCGAAGTCGGGCCGTGCGGGCCGGCCGACGACTGCGTGGGTGACGACGTGATCTTGCCGCCGGGGGTGGCGCCCGGCGAACACCCCGTGACTGAAGACAAACCGGCCAAACCGGTCGCCACAACGAACGCGCCCCACAGCAGGGGCCGATGACTGCACCAACGCACAGCCTCAAATCTATGCAACACTGGCGGCCGTGATGGAGCGCTTCGGATTTTGGGAGTGTTGTCGGCCCTAACACGCCGCCGCTTGCCCCATCCGTTCTCTCTGGAGCTCTCCCAATGTCCTTGCCTGTCGCCAGTTCCGTTGCGTTGCGTTCACCGACCATCGCGTCGCCCTCCGCAGGGCCGACGCGGCTGCGGGTTCCCGACCTGCTGCACGCCACCGATCAAGCCGCCGACGATGTGCTCAGCGGCCGTTGCGACCACCTGTTGCCCGACGGCGGTGTACCGGAGTCGGGGCGCTGGTTCACCCGCATCCACGGGGACGACGAACTCGACGTCTGGCTGATCAGCTGGGTTCCCGGTCACGCCACCGAATTGCACGACCACGGCGGGTCAATCGGCGCGCTGACCGTGGTGTCCGGGTCGCTCAACGAATTCCGTTGGGACGGGCGGAGCTTGCGGCGTCGCCGCCTCGATGCCGGCGATCAGGCCGGGTTCCCGCTCGGCTGGGTACATGACGTGGTGTGGGCGCCGCGCCCCGTCCCGCCGCCCGTCACCACGATCAAGGGACCGGTTGCGCCGACGCTGAGCGTGCACGCCTACTCGCCGCCGCTGACGGCGATGTCGTACTACGAGGTCGCCGAACACAACAGACTGCGCCGAGCGCGCACCGAACTGACCGATCAACCAGAAGGGTTGTGATGAGCCGCATCGACGTTGTCTTGAGATCCGCTCGACGCCGTTATCGCCGGCTTCCAGCCGCCGAGGTGCCCGATGCACTGCGGCGCGGGGCGGTGCTCGTCGACATCCGGCCGCAGGCACAGCGATTCCGCGAGGGCGAGGTGCCGGGCGCACTGGTGATCGAACGCAATGTCCTGGAATGGCGTTGCGACCCGACCAGTGACGCCCGCCTGCCGGAGGCCGTCGGCGACGACGTCGAGTGGGTGATCGTGTGCTCGGAGGGCTACACCTCCAGCCTGGCGGCGGCTGCGCTGCTCGACATCGGCCTGCACCGCGCCACCGACGTCGTCGGCGGCTATCACGCGCTGGCGGGTGCCGGTGTGCTCGCCGAGTTGGCCGGTGATTCGATCAACCCGGCCGGGCTGGCGAATGCCGGTGCGACTGGCCGTCGCTGGATCTAGCTAACCGTTGGCGTGCAACAACGGCCGTAGCCGCTCGGTCTTGTCCGGCGTCCACCCGGGCGGTGACAACACCGCTGCCCAGGCGTTGGCGACGTCGGCAACGTAGCGGTGGCCATGCCCGTCCGGCACATCCACGGCAACCGCCATGTCCGCCGACACTTGCAGGAAGGTCACCACCGGGATCCAACGCGTTTGTGGCAGCACGTCGTAGCCCCGCTTTTCGCGCAGCCAATCCGGTTCGCTGAACAGCAGATCGGGCGTCCACCATGCGATCGGGTCGGAGGCGTGCTGCAAATACGCCACCCGCGGCGCACCCCAGGGGTCCTTGGGGCGGTCCAAATTGTCTGGGCGAGCGACGAATCGGACGTTGCGGCCGTCGTCGTAGATCGGCAGCCACTCCGGCGAACCGGCGTCTCGGGTGGCGGTTAGGTCCGTCCAGATGGTGTTGTTGAAAGTCGGTCCGCTGAACAGGGCGCCGTCGGTGCGGGCCAGCACGTTGTTGAGGCTCAGGAACGGCGCCTCTCCGCCGAACGAGCCCAGGCTTTCGCCGAACACGACGAGCTTGGGGCGTTGCGCCTCGGGCAGTTGCCGGATCAGTTTGTCGACGGCCTCGAACAGCGCCTGGCCGGCATGCCGGGCGTTCTCCTTGTCCACCAGAAACGAGAGCCAGCTCGGCAAAAACGAGTACTGCATGCTCACGATGGCGGTGTTGCCGTTGTACATGTATTCCAGTGCTGAGGCTTCCGCCTCGTTGATCCAGCCGGTCCCGGTGGTCGTCGCGACGGCGACGACGGCTCGCTGCAGCCCGCCGGCGCGCTGCAGTTCACGTGCCGCGAGCTCGGCGGTCGCCGTGATGCCGTCGGCGGACTTCAGCCCGGCATAGGCGCGGACGGGTTCGGTGGCCGGAGCTCCGTTGAATGTGGTCAGCTCATCGGCTCGGGGACCGCCTTTGATGAAGATGCGCCCCTGATGGCCCAGCGATTCCCATGACACCAACGACTGCGGGCCACCGGATCGCAGCGGGGTTGTCGGTTGCGTGGTATCCGGATTCATCTCGTTGTTGACCGATGCGAAGGTGTTGTTCAGCGTGCGCATCGTGAACTTGATGACCACGCCGTTGAGCAGGGTGATCGTCAGCACCACGAGCAGGACCACCACAATGGTGGCCGAAACGCGGAACGGCGCGATCCGATCGAGTTGTCCCACAAGGAAACTGACCAGCATGCGGATGGCCTGCCCGATTTCGACCACCGTGAACAGCACGATGAGCGACAGGATCGCGGTCAGCGGGTAGTCGTACCACTTCAGATGCGCCACGCCCATCAGGTTGCGCACGTCGTCTTGCCACACGTGGAACCAGATCGCCATCAGCACCTGGCCGACCACGGCGACCGGGATCAGCACCTTCCATGCCCAGCGCGGTGGCTGCGGGGAGGACTCCTTTGAGCGCATGTACCGGACCAGCCAGACGGAGAAGACGCCCAGCGCGTAGCCGCTGGCGCCGGAGAACCCGCTGACCAGAGCCTGGAACAGCGGGCCGCGTGGTAGCAGCGACGGCGTCATCGAGAACCAGATGAAGATCAGACCGACCGTGGTGCCGGTGAAGGTGTAGTGGCGAACCCAAAAAGGCTTGGTGGCGATTTCCACTAGCCCGGCGGCATCGAGGTTTTCCGCGCTTGCTTCGGATTTAGTCGCTACGCCGGCGTGCGGGGCGTCTTGCGAGCCCGCGGGTTTGTCTGCACCGACGGCTGATTCGTCGTCGGTGCCGGTCGCAGAACCTGGCTGGCTCATGGGAGCGTCCTACCGGTGAGTGAAGTTGGGGGCGCGCTTCTCGACGAATGCCGCCATTCCCTCGGACTGATCTTCCGTCGCGAAAGTCGAATGGAACAGCCGGCGTTCGTAGAGAAGTCCTTCGGCCAGGGTGGACTCGAAGGCACGGTTGACGGCTTCTTTGGCCATCCGGGACGCCGAGAGCGACATCTGCGAAATGGTGGTGGCGACGGCTTTGGCCTCGGCCAGCAGGTCGTCGGCCGGGACCACTCGCGAAACCAGACCGCTGCGTTCGGCTTCTTCGGCGCCGATGGTGCGTCCGGTCAGGATCAGGTCCATCGCCTTGGCCTTGCCGATGGCACGGGTGAGCCGCTGCGAACCGCCCATGCCCGGCAGTACGCCGAGTTTGATCTCGGGCTGTCCGAACTTCGCGGTGTCGGCCGCGATCAACAGGTCGCACATCATTGCGAGCTCGCAGCCGCCGCCGAGCGCGTGTCCGGCCACTGCGGCGATCGTCGGGGTGCGCACGGTCGCCAGTTTGCCCCAGGTGGCGAAGAAGTCGGCGCCGAACGCGTCCGCGAACGTCAACGCGGCCATCTCCTTGATGTCGGCCCCGGCGGCGAACGCCTTGGCGGAACCGGTGAGGATGATTGCCCCGATGCCCGGATCGTTGTCGAATTCGATTGCCGCGCTGGTGACTTCCTCCATCACCTGGCTATTGAGTGCGTTGAGTGCCTGCGGTCGGTTCAGCGTGATGATCCCGACCCGCTGATCGCGCTCGACCAGGATGGTTTCGTAGCTTTTTGGGGTGTCCTCGCTCATCCGAACCGCCTTTCTAGAAACTCAAGTCGTCGTCGACCGGCGCGAAATACGCGTCGATGTCGGCCGCGGTGACCGCGGCCAGGTTTGCCGGCGACCACTTCGGATTGCGATCTTTGTCGATGATCTGCGCTCGAATGCCTTCCACCAGATCGTGTGAGCGCGCCGATGCCGACGACACCCGATAGTCCTGGACCAGAACATCTTCCAGCGTTTCGGCCTTGGCGGCCCGGCGCACCGCCTCCAGCGCGACCGAGACTGCGATGGGGGATCGGGTGTCGATCAGGTTGGCGGCGTCTTGCGCCGGCCCGGCGTCATGCCCGCGCAGCGCGGCGATGATGTCCGCCACGGTCTCACCGGCAAAGCACTCGTCGATCCAATGGCGTTGCGCGACAAGGTCACTGGCAGGCGGCTCAACGGCGTGGGCGACTAGCGCGCTGTCGATGCCGTCGTCGACGATCGCTTGGGTGAACACATCGAGCTGGGCGTGCGGGACGTAGTGGTCGGCGAATCCCAGCACGATGGCGTCGGCTCCGGAAAACGGTGCTCCAGTCAGCCCGGCGTACAGACCGAGCGCGCCCGGCGCCCGGGACAGCAGAAACGTCCCGCCGACGTCGGGGATGAACCCAATGCCCACCTCCGGCATTGCCACCTTTGAGGTTTCGGTCACCACGCGGACGCTCCCGTGTGCGCTGACGCCGACGCCGCCGCCCATCACGATGCCGTCCATCAACGACACGTACGGCTTGGCGAACCGGCCGACCTGGCCGTCGAGCAGGTACTCGTCGCGCCAGAACTTCCGTACCTCGACGCCGTCCTTGCGGGCACTGTGATAGACCGCGACGACGTCGCCGCCGGCGCACAACCCGCGCTCACCGGCTCCAGAAAGCACCACCGCACGCACCGCGTCGTCGGCTTCCCAGCGGGCGAGCACGGCGCTCAGCGCGTCCACCATTGTCTGATTCAGCGAGTTGATTGCCTTGGGGCGGTTGAGCGTGATCAAGCCGACGCCGTTGTCCACGCGGGTCAAGACCTCTTGGGTTTCGGGGTCGGATTCCTCAGTCACGCCTTCGGTCACGCCCTAGCCTCCTATTGCCGGAATCCGCGCCCGCAGGTCGCCTTGCCGGGCCTTGACCAGCAATCTAGATCGTGACAACAGAAGCAATACCCGCGGGTAAGGATTATGTTTAAGCCGACGACAGCCTCCGATCCCGGAGATACCCTGAAAACACCAGCTCCGCTGGGAACTTGGGAAGGCGACTGATCGTTGAGCAGGTGTTCGCACAGCTCCAAGCCACAGTCTTAAGAGAGGATCCGACGGTGCGGGAGACAAGCAACCCGGTATTTCGTTCGCTGCCCAAGCAGAGCGGCGGATATGCACAATTCGGCACTGGCGCGGCCCCGGCGCAGCAGGGCTACTACCAGGCCGACCCCTACTCGGCTCCCTATCAGGAGGCCAAGGCCACTCGGCCCATGACCATCGACGACGTCGTCACCAAGACGGGCATCACGCTCGGCGTGTTGACGGTTTCGGCGATCGTCTCCTACTTCCTGGTCGCGTCCAACCACGCGCTGGCGATGCCGCTGACCCTGATCGGCGCGCTCGGCGGTTTGGGGCTGGTGCTGGTCGCGACCTTCGGTCGCAAGCAGGACAACCCCGCCATCGTGCTCAGCTACGCGGTGCTCGAGGGGCTGTTCCTCGGCGCCATCTCGTTCATTTTTGCGAACTTCCAGGTGTCGTCGGCCAACGCCGGTTCCCTCATAGGTGAAGCCGTCCTGGGCACCTTCGGCGTGTTCTTCGGGATGCTCGTGGTCTACAAGACCGGGGCCATCCGGGTTACACCGAAGTTCACTCGGATGCTGGTCGCCGCGATGTTCGGCGTGCTGGTCCTGATGCTCGGCAATTTCGTGCTGGCGATGTTCCATGTCGGCGGCGGCACCGGCCTGGGCCTGCGCAGCGGCGGGCCAATTGCGATCATCTTCTCGCTGGTGTGCATCGGTATCGCGGCCTTCAGCTTCTTGATCGACTTCGACGCGGCCGACCAGATGATCCGCGCCGGAGCACCCGAGAAGGCGGCGTGGGGCATTGCGCTCGGCCTGACCGTAACGCTGGTCTGGCTGTACCTCGAGATCCTGCGTCTGCTCAGCTATCTGCAGAACGATTAGTTTGCTTCACAGAAAAAGCCGGCGTGCCCATGGGCGTGCCGGCTTTTTCGTGCGCTTTTCGTGCGATAGAGCGGGGCTCACCGCGTCGAGTGTGCGGTCACGGCGGGGTCGATCGGCGTTCGCTGCCCTGGGCGCACCCTCGTCGCCCAGGACGCGCACTCGAAGAGCTAGCTGAGCCGCTCGATCACCATCGCCATGCCCTGGCCACCACCAACGCACATGGTCTCCAGGCCAAACGTCTTGTCGTGGGTCTGCAGGTTGTTGATCAGCGTCGTGGCGATGCGTGCGCCGGTCATACCGAACGGGTGGCCCAGTGCGATCGCTCCACCGGAGACGTTCAGCTTGTCCTCGTCCATGCCCAGCTCGCGCGCCGAGCCCAGCACCTGAACCGCGAAGGCCTCGTTGATCTCGTACAGGTCGATGTCGTTGATCGACATGCCGGCCCGTTCCAGCGCCTTCTTGGACGCCTCGATCGGGCCCAGCCCCATGATCTCCGGCGAGAGGCCGCTGACGCCGGTGGACACGATGCGGGCCAGCGGCGTCAGGCCCAACTCCTTGGCCTTGGTGTCGCTGGTGATCACCAAGGCCGCCGCCCCGTCGTTGAGTGGGCAGGCGTTGCCCGCGGTCACGGTGCCGTTGGGCCGGAACACCGGCTTGAGCTCGCTGATCTTTTCGTAGGTGGTGCCGGCGCGTGGGCCGTCGTCGGTGCTGACCGTGCTGCCGTCGGGCAGGGTGACCGGGGTGATCTCGCGCTCGAAGAACCCGCTTTTGATCGCTTCCTCGGCGCGGTTCTGGCTGCGCACGCCCCAGTGGTCCTGGTCTTCGCGGGTGATCCCGCTCAGCAGTGCGACGTTTTCGGCGGTCTGGCCCATCGCGATGTACACGTCGGGCAGGTTCCCGTCAGCGCGGGGGTCGTGCCATTCGTCGGCGCCGGCGGCCAAGCCCGCGGACCGCTCCTGCGCCTCGCCGAACAGCGGGTTCTTGGTATCTGGCCACGAGTCGGAGTTGCCCTTGCCGAAGCGGGACACGGTCTCCACCCCCGCGGAGATGAACGCGTCACCCTCGCCCGCCTTGATGGCGTGAAACGCCATCCGGGTGGTCTGCAGCGACGACGAGCAGTACCGGTTGACGGTGGTGCCGGGCAGGAAGTCATAGCCAAGCTCGACGGCAACGACGCGCGCCATGTTGAAGCCGGACTCACCGCCCGGCAGACCACAGCCCAAGATGAGGTCATCGATCTGGTGCGGGTTCAGCGCCGGGACCTTGTCGAGGGCCGCGCGGACCATCTGGACGGCCAGGTCGTCGGGTCGCATGCTGACCAGCGACCCCTTCATGGCGCGCCCGATCGGCGAACGGGCGGCAGAGACGATGACGGCTTCGGGCATGACGGTTCCCTCCAAGGCGATGCGGGCTCGCGTGACGAAGGGTGGCAGACCCACCCCGACGGGCTAAAGCAAATCTAGTCGGTGCCGATTGGTCAGTTCGACGATGGGGCTGCCGAACTCCGCCACAGCCGCGACATGGCACTCAGCGGCGTGTGGCCGGTGCTGACCATGGGTGTCTCGGCGCGTGCCGCCAGATTGAGCACCGGGCTTTCGACCTCTTGGCCCAACACGTCGCACAGCGCCACCAGCAGTTGCGCAGCCGCCAGGGCGTACGCGGTCGCTGAGGGGTGGAAGCCGTCGGCCGAGAACATCAGCTCGGGTGTGGCCCGGAACTGGGGAGCCAGGAGGTTGGCCAACGGCACCGGCACACCGCCAGACGACCTCACCGCCGCGGCCTGGGCGCGAGCGAGTTGTCTGGTTCGCGCGCGTGCCAGCGAGCGAAGCGGCTGGGGGATCGCAGTGATCACACCCAGATCCGGGCAGGTGCCAACGACGACCGCCGCGCCCCGCGAACGCAACTTACGCACCGTTCTGCCCAGCCGCCGCGCGGACTGACTGATCCCGTTGAGGGCGGTGACGTCGTTGGCGCCGATCATCATCACGGCCACGTCCGGCGGCGGCCCGGCCACGAACATCGCATCGATCTGCCCGCTTACACCCTTCGAGGTGGCGCCGACAATGGCCTTGGTGCTCAACCGAATACGCTTGCCTGTCTGCTCGGCGAGCCCGCGCGCGATCAGCACACCCGGCACTTCTTCGGCGCTCACGCATCCGTACCCGGTGGCGGTCGAGTCCCCGAAGATCATCAGGTGCAGGTCCGCGGACACGCCGCGCTGCCACCGTTCCAGCGGGCCGCCGCCCGGGCTGTACACGCCGTCGGCCCGGGGCGGGATGTCCCAGGCCTTGGGGATGACGGTGCGCGCGCGCGTAGCCTGGCCGACCAGCAGGTTGCGTGCGCCCAGATAGGCCGTCCCTGTCGAGGCGAGTGCGCCCGCTGTGGCCAGGGCGATGGTCGAACCACGTCGCACCCAAGTCACGGGATCAGTTTAGATCGGCTGTCGTGTTTGCGCGGACGCCCGAGGAACAATGCGGTCACGTTGTGAATTAAATGTGGTATCAAATCAGACTCTTCAAACGTTCCTCTAATAAATCGCTGCGAAGCTAAGTTTAACGGGTTGGCTGAACGACTCGGCGCACGAAATGAACTGGGCGCTTGGCTAGCTCGTCACATGCTGTATCGCACTACAACGGCGTAGGAGTGTCGAGCATGACCGCACCCAGCAAGGTTTCCGGTGCACCCCGGAATGCTGCGCATTTACGTGACGTGCTGAAGTCACGCAGGTCCGAGGCGCGCAAATTTGCCATCAGTGACGGCGCACCGGTCGAGGTCCTCGAATCCGGGCCCAGCGTCCCTGCGCGAGTAGCCACTCTGGCCTCACGCGTGACGATCCGGCCGATTCTGGCGGCCGGCAGCTACGCACCCACCCTGCCGTGGCCGTGGGGGCTCATCGACCTCGCGGCCCGGGTCCTGCTGCCCGTCTCCGCCACCGTCCGGGAGACCGTGAAGTTGCCGAATGCGTCAGCACAGTTAGTGCGCGCCCCCGGGGTGCTGCCCGCGGACGGCACCCGGCGGATGGTGCTCTACTTCCACGGGGGTGCGTTCCTGACTTGCGGAGCAAACTCACATGGCCGTGTGGTCGAAGCGATCTCGAAGTTTGCTGACTCGCCCGTCCTGGTGGTCAATTACCGACTGTTGCCGAAGCATTCGGTCGGTATGGCGGTGCAAGACTGTCACGACGCCTATCAATGGCTGCGGCAGCGCGGCTATGAGCCGGAACAGATCGTTCTCGCCGGCGACTCCGCGGGCGGCTATCTCGCGCTCTCGCTCGCGCAACAGCTTCAGGAGGAAGGCGAGGAGCCGGCGGCGCTGGTAGCCATCTCGCCACTGCTACAGCTAGCAAAGGAATACAAGCAAACGCATCCCAACATCAAGACCGACGCGATGTTTTCCGCAAAGGCTTTCGACGCGCTCGTCGAATTGGTTGCTAGCGCGGCCGAGAAGAACATAGTCGACGGCAAGGCCGAGGAGATTTACGAACCCTTGGAGCACATCAAACCCGGCCTTCCCCGCACGCTGATCCACGTTTCCGGATCCGAGGTGCTGCTGCATGATGCGCAGTTAGCGGCAGGCAGGCTGGCCGCGGTTGGTGTTCCGGCCGAGGTTCGTGTCTGGCCCGGCCAAGTTCACGACTTCCAGCTGGCGGCGCCGCTGGTGCCCGAGGCGGTCCGTTCGCTGCGCCAGATCGGGGAGTACATCCGCGAGGCCACCGGCTAGCCGCTCGGTTCTTCGCCTCGAGCCTGGTTTCTCGGTCGCATCGAGAGTGGGTGTGCGCGGCCAGAAATGGCCTGACACGATGAGCGCATGCGAATTGCGCGGCACATCAGTGACATCATCGGCGGCACCCCGCTGGTTCGCCTGAATTCCGTCGTCCCCGCCGGTGCCGGAACTGTTGCGGCAAAAGTCGAATACCTCAACCCGGGCGGCAGCTCCAAGGACCGGATAGCGGTGAAGATGATCGACGCCGCCGAGGCCAGCGGGTTACTCAAGCCGGGCGGCACCATCGTCGAACCCACCTCGGGTAACACCGGTGTCGGTCTGGCTCTGGTTGCCCAGCACCGCGGCTACAAGTGCGTGTTCGTCTGCCCGGACAAGGTCAGCGAGGACAAACGCAACGTGCTGATCGCGTACGGCGCGGAGGTGGTGGTGTGCCCGACGGCGGTGCCGCCGGAGCACCCGGACAGCTACTACAGCGTCTCCGACCGGTTGGTCGAAGAGATCGACGGCGCCTGGAAGCCCGATCAATACGCCAACCCGGAAGGCCCGGCCAGCCACTACGAAACCACCGGCCCCGAGATCTGGGCCGACACCGACGGCAAGGTCACCCATTTCGTCGCCGGCATCGGCACCGGCGGGACGATCAGCGGCGCGGGCCGGTACCTCAAGGAGGTGTCGGCCGGCCGACCAGAAGGACCGGTCCGCATCGTCGGCGCAGACCCCGAAGGGTCGGTCTATTCGGGCGGCAGCGGCCGGCCCTATCTGGTCGAGGGCGTCGGCGAGGATTTCTGGCCGGCGGCCTACGACCCCACCGTGCCCGACCAGATCATCGCGGTGTCCGACTCCGACTCGTTCGACATGACCAGGCGGCTGGCCCGTGAAGAAGCGATGCTGGTCGGCGGCTCGTGCGGAATGGCCGTGGTGGCCGCGGCGAAGGTGGCCGAGCAGGCCGGGCCCGATGCGCTGGTCGTCGTGTTGCTCCCCGACGGTGGCCGCGGCTATATGTCGAAAATCTTCAACGACGGGTGGATGTCGTCGTACGGCTTCCTGCGTACCCGCCTCGACGGCTCGACCGAGCAGCCCACCGTCGGTGACGTGCTGCGCGGCAAATCGGGCGCGCTGCCCGACCTGGTACACACCCACCCGTCGGAAACGGTGCGCGACGCGATCGGCATTCTGCGTGAGTACGGGGTGTCCCAGATGCCCGTGGTCGGCGCCGAGCCGCCGGTGATGGCCGGTGAGGTCGCCGGCAGTGTTTCCGAGCGCGAACTGCTCTCGGCCGTCTTCGAGGGTCGCGCCAAATTGGCCGACGCCGTCTCCGAGCACATGAGTCCGCCGCTACCGATGATCGGTGCCGGCGAGCTGGTCAGCGCGGCCGGAAAGGCGTTGCGCGAATGGGATGCGTTGATGGTCGTGGAGGAAGGAAAACCGGTCGGGGTGATCACCCGGTATGACCTGTTGGGCTTCCTGTCGGACGGACCTCGTGTACCGGCAGGGCGGCGTTGACGACGCCGTCGGCCGGCTGATTTGGCTCTCGCCCGGAACCTCCGCGAAAGGCGACTCTCAGGTACTGTAATGCGGCCTAGTCCAGCTACCCCGCAGTGGAAGGTTGCCCATGACAGATCAACCGCCGCCCTTCCCGTCGCCTGAACCACCTGGTGGCTACGAACCGCCATCTGGCGGGTATGAACCCACTCCTTCGCCGCAGGGTGGCTCGTACCCTCCACCGCCTCCTGCACCCGGCGGCGGTTCCTACCCCCCGCCTCCTCCGTCTTCCGGTGGATATGCCCCGCCGCCGCCGCCCGCACCGGCAATCCGCGCGCTGCCGACGGACTCCTACACGCCGTGGATCACCCGGGTGCTGGCGCTCATCATCGACTACCTCCCGTACGCGATCGTGCAGGGCATCGGCACCGGGATCATGTTCGCCACCCAACAGT